>DASUGD010000042.1:0-18148 GCA_036274195.1 Gemmatimonadaceae bacterium
GCCAACGCCGGAGCCAACGGCGACGCCGTTGGCTCCGGCGTTGGCGTAGACGATGGAGCCAACAGCGTATACATCACCGGCGTCACCAGGCGCGCGAGCAGAGTGCTCGACACCAGCCCGCCAATGATCACCCACGCCAGCGGCGAATAGAGCGGCGTCCCCTGCAGCGCGAGGGGTAACAGGCCACCAATCGCCGTCAGCGTCGTCAGCACGATCGGGAGAAACCGCACCTCCCCCGCCTTCCTGATCGCCTCGTGCAGCGGCACACCCTGCGCGCGCAGCTGATTCGTGAAGTCCACCAGCAGGATCGATGTCTTGATCTCGATCCCGACAAGCGCCACGAAACCGATCATCGCCGTGAACGACAAGGTGTTCCCCGTGAGCCACAGCGCCACGATGCCGCCCACGACGCCTAACGGGATCACCGACGCGACGATGAGCGTGCTCCGGAACGTCCGGAATTCCAGCACGAGGATTGCCAGAATCATGAACGTCGCGATCACCACGGCACTGCCTATCCCGCCGAAGCTGTCCTGGCGGCTTTCGATCTCGCCGGCGGCGGCGAGCTGGTAGCCGGCGGGCAGCTGGAGCCCGGCGAGCTGCGCGAGCGCCGCCTTCGTCACCCGGTCGGTGTTGAAACCCGTCCGCACCTGGGAGGTCACCGTCACCGACCTCTCGCGGTCATAGTGCTGAACGAGCGGCGGCGATGCGCGGAACTCGAGTCGCGCGAGCTGGCCGAGTGGCACCTGCGCGCCGTTCTGCGAGGCGACGTAGATGCGGTCGAGCACCTCCGGCGTCGGCCGGCCCACGCGCGGCAGACGCACCACGACGTCATAGTCATCGCCGTTCGGCGTCCGCAGCTGGCCGGCGGTCAGCCCCGCGATCCCGAGACGCAGCGTGCGGTCCAGCTCCGCGGACGACACGCCGAGCAGCCCGGCCTTCTGCCGGTCGACCGCGAGATGCAGGTCGGTGCGGTTCACCCGCATGGGATTCACCACGTACTGGGTTCCCGGAACCCCAACGAGCGTGCGCTCCACGTGCTCCGCGAGCGCCCGGAGGGTGTCGAGGCTCTCCCCCGTGAGGCGCAGTGCGATCGGTGCGTCGATGGGCGGTCCGTTTTCGAACTCCCTGATCTCGATGCGCGCGCCCGGATATGCGGCCACCTGCGCGCGCAGTGAGTCCAGCTCGAGTGCCGTCCGCTTCGCGTCGTACGACTTCATCAACACGAAGAGCTGTGCCGCCGTGGCGCTCTCGTTCCGCGGGGAGACGTTGTAGTAGATCATCGGGTTGTCGCGCCCGACGTTCGTCAGCACCGTCTCCACGTTAGGGTCCGTTGCCAACACCCGCTCGACGAACCGCGCCGCACGGTCGGTTTCCTCCAGGCTCGACCCTTCCGGCGTTTCGATGTGGACGAGGAAGCGCGGCGTCCCGGCCTTCGGGAAGAGAGAGAATCCGACCGTCGGCACGAGCGCGACGCTGGCGGCGACGAGCGCCACGGCGATGCCGACGGTCATCATCGGTCGGGCGAGCGCTCGGTCGAGCACGGGTGCGTAGGTCGCGTGAATCGCGCGCTCGAACCATCGCAGGAAAACGTTGCCCCGTGTCGCCTCACGCTCCTTCAGGACGAGGCTCGCCAGCCATGGCACGATCGTGAGCGAGACGAACAGCGAGGCAATGATCGTGTAGATCACCGTGACCGGCAGCGACCGGATGTACCGACCGGGCAGCCCGGGCAGGAACAGCAGCGGTGCGAACGCGAATACGAGGGTGGCCGTGCTTCCCAGTACGGCGTCGCCGATCTGGCGCGTGGCCTGGATCGCCGCCTCCCTCCTGGACATCCCCTCGCGCAGGTGCCGCGCGATGTTCTCGATCACCACGATCGAGTCGTCCACGAGCAGACCCAGCGCGATGACGGCCCCGACGATGGACAGCTGATTGACGCTGAATCCCGTCGCGTACAAGAGAGCGACGCCGATCGACAGCGACAGCGGGATCGACACCATCACGACGGCTGACGCCCGCCCGCCTAACGGCAGCAGCGTCACCAGGACGAGCGCGAGCGCGATCGCGAAATCCTCGCCGAGCCGCGACAGCCGAGCCGAGACGTTCTGGGCCTGATCGAACGATCGGCGCAACGTGATGCCGGGCGGCAGCGTCTTCTCGAACGCGTCCATGGCGGCCCACATGCGGTCGCGCACGCGCTGTATGTTCTGCCCGTCCTGCTGCGTGGCTGTCACCCAGACCGCTCGGCGACCGTTCAGGCGAGCGATGTGGGTCGGGTCCGCGTAGCCCCACGTGACCGCCGCGACGTCGCGAAGGCGAACGAGGGCGCCGGTCGTCCCGCCGACGACCGTGTTCCGGACCTGCTCGATGTCGTCGTAGGTCCCGTCGGTCTTCACGTTGAACCGGCGACGCCCGACATCGACGCTTCCCGCCGGGATGTTCGCCGACTCGCTGCCGATGGCGGCGAGGACGCGCGAGACCGGAAGCTGGAGCTCCGACAGCCGTCCGAGGTCGAGCTGCACCTGAACCTCGCGCGCCGGGAATCCCCAGGTCTCCGCGCCTCGAACTCCTGGCACCGCCTCCAGACGCTTCTCCAATCGCTCCGCGAGATCCTGCAGCTCGAACCATGGCGCGCGCTCCGACACGAGCGCGACCTGCGCGATGTTGACGTTGTCCGCACCGCCCTTGCGAACGGTGAGGCGTGCGAGGTCCGCCGGAAGATCGGGCCGGAGCGCGTTCATCTCGCGTACGACCTCGTCGTACTTGCGGTCCGCGTCCACCGACACGTCGAACTCGACCAGGACGACCGCCAGTCCATCCCGGATCGTCGTCTTCATGTCCTTGAGATGCTCGAGCGTGTTCAACCGCTCCTCGATCTTGTCGACGACGAGCTGCTCGAGATCGGTGGGGTTCGCGCCGGGGTACACGGCGATGACCGAGTAGTTAGGCGCGGGGAACGTCGGGTCCTCGCCGCGCGGAATCGACAGCCACGACGTCAGCCCGAGCACGGCCAGCATGGCGAAGATCAGTACCGTGAACTGATAGTGCTTGACCGAAAGTTCTGCGATCTTCATGGCGTCACCCTCACTGGCACTCCGTCGTCGAGGTAGGCGGCGCCATCGGTCACGACACGGCTGACGCCCTGGAGCGCGCCGCGTACGGCGGCCTGGTCACCACGCACGAATGCCACTTCGACCGACACGCGTTTCGCCTTGCCGTCCGCGCCGAGCGTGAAGAGCGTCGCGCGGTCACCGTCGGCTTCGAGCAGGGACTCTATCGGTACGGTGCGGAGGTGCTCGGCGCCGTGGGCGACGATCGCCACGCGACCGATCATGCCTGACGAGAGACCGTCGGGGCGATCGATGGCGATCTCCACGGCGTACGTGCCGGTGCGCGGGTCCGACGCCGCTGCGATCTGCCGGACGCGCCCCGATAGTGCTTCACCCGGCTTCGCGTCGACCCGAACGACCGCACGGTCACCGAGCCGCACGCGAACAACGTCGCGGTCGGGCAGCGCGACGCGCGCGACCGTACCGCTCGAGCGGCTGCCTAACGTGAGAACCGTCGAGCCGACGCTCGCCAGCTCACCGGGTTCGGCCGCCCGGCGAAGCACGACGCCGGATGCCGGCGCGACGATGCGGGCGTACTGGCGGTTGACCAGCGCCGTCTGCAGGTCGGCGCGCGCGACCTCGGCGGCTGTCGTCGCATCCTCGAGCTGTTGCCGGGTGGCGACGCTGTCGGCCTGAAGGCGGCTGACGCGCCCGAGGTCGCGTTCTGCCTTTGCGACGGCGCTTTGCGCCTTTGCAACCTGGGCGTCGATCTCGCGGAGGTCGAGCGTCGCGAGCAATTGGCCGGCGGGAACAGCGTCGCCTTCCCGCACCAGCACCTGCGACACGACACCGCCGATCTTGAAGGACAGTGCGATCTCGTCGCGCAGCGCAATGACGCCGGTCGCCGCGACAGGTTGCGTGGCCGAATCCTCGGTGACCGGGGCTATGTGGACGGGGATGGGGTTGTTGGCCGGGGTTATCGCGGTGGCGTTGCGTCCGCGAGCGTCTGCGTCGCCGCCGCACGCCGCGGCAACCGTTGCAAGGCCGAGTGCTGCGAACCGGAGTCTTGAGGAGCGGATCATAGGAGTCTCCAACCGAGTTGTTGTCATCTCGAGCCCAGAGGCGGTTGTCATCCCGAGCCGTCAGGCGAGGGATCTTCATCGTCCCGATAGAGCCCTCTGCCATCCGAGGATCCTTCGCTTCGCTCAGGATGACAGAGGGTCGTCATTCGATCACTCGTAAGGCAGCCGCGCGCTCGAGCTCCGCGGCGCGCACAGCGTAGCTCTGCCGGGTGAGGATCAGGTTCAGCTCCGCGCGCGTGTAGGCGGTGCGCGCGTCGATGAACTCGATCTGCGATGCCATGCCCTCGGCGTGGCGTCGCGTCACCAGCTCGAAGCTCCGCCGCGCCGCGGCCAACCGGTCGCGGGCGGTCGCGATTCCCGCTCTCGCGACCTGCACGGCGTCGTACGCCTGGCGCACGTCGAGCTCGATGCGGCGCTCGATCTCCCTGCGCCCGAGGCGCGCCCGACGCTCGCCGATCGACGCCTGCTGCCGTCGTGCCGCATCGCCACCGCCGTTGAACAGGTTCCACTCGACCACGACCGACGCGGCGAGCGCGTCGTGCTCGCGGTCGAACCGGTAGGTGTTCCCCTGGACGCCGTAGTCGAGCGCGACGGAGACGGTGGGCAGGAATGCCGCCATGGCTGCTTTCTCCTGCGCCGAGGCGGCGGCGATGCCCAAGTCGGCCTCGCGAAGCTCGTCGCGCGCGGCGAGCGCATGGCGCAGCAGCGCGTCCAGCGTTAGGCTGGCCGTCGTGTCGACGACCAGCGCGAGCGCCGAGTCCGAGAGCAGCTCGACGGAGGCGTCGAGGGGCCGATCGAGCAGCAGATTGAACGACCGCAGGGCGGCCGACTCGCGTTGTTCGGCGTCGGCCAGCTGCTGGACGACTTCGCTGCGCTCTGCGCGCGAGCGCAGCGCGGCCTCCGGCGTCACGGTTCCGTTCGCGAGCAGCCGTTCGTTCACGCGGACATTTTCGTCCATGAGCGGCAGCGTCGTGCGAAAGAGCTCCGCGACCCGCGTGGCACTCGCGATGGCCCAGTAGCTCGTCTGGACTTCGGCTGCCAGACGACGCGCGGCCGCGCGCACCTCGGCGGATTGCGCATCGCGCTGGGCCGTTGCAGCGCGCACGCCGGCGCCGATTGCTGGCTGGAAGACCGGCTGTGCGAGCCGGACTCTCGTCTCCTGAGCGAACGGGAACGTCAATCCGATGTTGGTCGGGAAGGCGCTCGTTCCCGTGAGCTGATTGAGCGCGCGGTAGGCGGGGTTCACGAGGGTTCCCAGATCGAGGGCGCCGTCGGTACGGGTGCGGCGCGAGGTGAAGGCGAGAGAGGGGAGGCGAAGTGCTCGGGCTTCGCGCACGGCGGCATCTGCCCGGTCTTCGTCGAGCCGCGTCTGGGCGAGCGAGAGGTTGGCGCGCAGTGCCTGGCGCACGTAGGCGTCGACGGGATTTGGCGGCGGCGATTGGGCAGCCGCGACGGTCGGGGTCGTCCCATGGACGAGTGCCTGGACGAGGATCGAAGTCGTTAGGCTGAGCCGGAACTGCATGTGACCTCCGAAAGCGGCTGCGGTGTGCTCGACGCGCATATCGGGAACGCGATTCTTACACAGTCACGTAACTGAACAGTGTTAGGTCGAGGGAAACAGAAAGGCCTCCACGACGTGGTTCGGGAAGTCAGGCTGCAGTGGGCGTCCGGAGGGTGCCGCGCATGAGCACGTCGAGCATGGCTCGACCGGTTTCGCGCGGGTCGCACCAGCAGATGTGCTCTCCCTTTCCTCCCTTTACGATCTGCAAGGAAACGATGCCGTGCACGCCCGACCACAGGACTTGCGCGAGCTCGTCCGCGTCGGTGAACTCGGGCCGGAACCGCCCCTGTGCAATGCCTTCGGCGACCGTGGCACGCAGGACGGCGTAGGCGTGCGTGTCGGGTTCACCGTCGCTGATCCCAAACGAGCTCGCGGGGAGTAACGGCTTGGGAGTCATGAACATGAACCGGTAGTGGCTCGGGTGTTCCAGCGCGTAGTCCATGTACGCGAGCCCGATCCGCCGGAGTCGTTCGATCGGATCTTCGATGCGTCCGATCTTCTGGAACGCCTGGGCCAGACCGCGGAAGTCGATGAGGCAGAGCTCCTCGATGAGAGCCTGCTTGTCTCGAAAGTGGTGGTAGATGGCCGTCGGGGTGTACTCGATGCGCTTGGCGATCTCGCGCATGGTGACCGCCTCGATCCCGTCCTGCACGAACATCTCGCGGGCCGCGTCCAGAATTCTGGACCTGGTCTCTTCGCGTTCGCGGCTGCGGCGTTCTCTGGGACCCATGAAAACAACGGCTTCGAGGTTTACTTAACAGCGTTAAGTAACAGAATGCACTTCGTCGGGGCGCGTGTCAAGAGGGGACATCGGGACTCGGCCGGGAAGCTCGCTGAAACAGGTGCCTCATCCCGACTTGGTCCAGCATCCAAACAAAAGGGAAACGGAAAAGGCCGGAAACAATGGATCTCGCGGATCGCTCCGCGCGGGAGGAGAACTCCGTCCGCAACGAGCCATGATTTTTCTTTGGGACCAGCCTCGGGACGCTCATCCCAACCGGTTGTTCCCATTGAATCAACCCCTTGCGAGTGGACTCGTCCCGTCCTCGGAGCGATCCGCCTGATCAGTGGTTTCCGGCCTTTTCGTTTCCGCCTTTTCGGAGCTTTGCGTGGGTTCGTAGCCAGCCCGATTGAGTACTCCAGTGTCCACTGTCGACGTCGAGCCGCCCAAGGCGTCCTCGTTAGGCATGGCGCGGCGTTGGGTTCGCGGGTGCTCGCCACTCGACTTGGCTTCCCAAACGTATCGGCTCGTCCCAACGAAAGAGTTCGTCTCGTCCCCCCGATCGTCGCAACCGGACACGGTTTTCCTCCGTCTGTCCGTCGGAGTGCACGCGATTTGCGGTCCGGCCCCCTGACTCACGTCCGATACCGCTCACGCTCCTTGGCAGCGACGACGCGTATCGGCGGCGAGACGTCGGGACGCGTCCTGGCCCCGCCACTGGTTGGTGTAGCTCTCTGAGACGTACTCTGGAGTCGCAGTAGCAGCATACCGCAGTCAAGGCGAAGCACCGATGTCGTCCCAACGGCGACCGCCGTCATGGGGACGGCGGTCATGCGATCACCCCACCGCTGTAGCGCGGAGGACGCATGACACGGATGCATTGTCGACTCACGACTCTGGTGCTCGCTGCCTCGGTCGCGTGGCCACAGCTAGCGCGAGCACAACAACCCATCACCGTTTCCGGGACGGTCAACAACGAGACTGGCCAGCCAATGGCGGGCGCAACGGTAGCGCTTGTCGGACTCGGCCTCGGCGCCACGACGAACGACTCAGGGAAATACTCGTTCGTGGTGCCCGCCGCGCGTGCCTCGGGGCAAGCAGCCACGCTCGAAGCACGGAGGCTCGGCTACCGCCCGGTGCAGCTACAGGTGACGCTGACGCCCGGCTCAGCCATCTCTCACGACTTCACGCTCTCGGCGAATCCGCTGCAGCTCGGTGAAGTGGTCGTGACCGGAGCAGGCACAGCAACGCAAGCCGAGCGCATCGGGACGGTGCGAACCCCGGTGGACTCGGCGGCGATCCAGCGCTCGAACGAGACGAACGTCGTCAACGCGCTCGCAGCGAAGGCGCCCGGCGTCGTCGTCACGTCGCAGTCGGGATCCCCTGGCTCATCGGCATCGATCCGCATTCGCGGACTCAACACGATCCAGGGAACCGGTCAGCCGCTGTTTGTCGTCGACGGCACGCCGATCGACAACCAGACGATCGCGACGAGCGACCCGACCGCAAGCACCGACGTCCCGAATCGTGCGGCTGACATCAATCCCGCCGACATCGCGAGCGTCGAGATTCTGAAGTCCGGCGCTGCCGCCGCCATTTATGGTGCGCGCGCAGGGCAGGGCGTCGTGCTGATCACGACCAAGAGTGGAAAGCCGACCGGCGGCGTCAACTTCTCGTTCCGGTCGACCACGCGCGTCGATCACCTCAGCCGTGCCGTGCCGCTGCAGCGTTTGTACGGGCAGGGCACCGGCGGCGAAGGCGTGACGTGCGCGGCACCCGACTGCTCGCTCACCAGCACCTCGTGGGGACCGCAGCTCGGTTCGGGGACGCCGACGTGGAATCACGCCGAGGACCTGTTCGAGAACGGGCAGACCTACGACAACTCGCTGGCCGTATCGGGCGGCAGCGATCGGACGACCTTCTATCTGTCGGGCGGCGCGAGCAACCAGAATGGCACCGTCATCGGGAACAACGACACGTACGACCGCTACTCGGTGCGTCTGAAGGCCGCGCAGACCCTGCCGGCCGGATTCCGGCTCGACGGCAACATCGCGTACGTGGATGACCGCGGCCAGTTCGTACAGAAAGGCTCCAACATCTCGGGCGTGACGCTCGGCAGTTGGAGGACGCCGCCGGACTTCAACAACCTCGACTACCTGAGTCCGACGACTGGGCTCCATCGCTCGTATCGCTTCCCCAACCCGTCCAGCGGCTCGCTCGACGAGTCCCGCGGCTACGACAATCCGGTGTTCGCGATCAAGAATCAGGACAACACCCAGAACCTCGGGCGCGCGTTCGGCAATCTCGGGGTCTCCTACGATCCGAAGGAATGGGTGAATGTCCGCCTAACGGTTGGCGCGGACTACGTCAGCGACGAGCGGCTCGAGACGCTGCCGAAGACGAGCTCCGGGTTCCCCACCGGTCAGGTGACCAAGGCCAACCTCGTCAACTACCAGCTCGACAACAACCTCACGGCGACGTTCACGCACTCGTTCTGGCAGGACTTCGAGTCGCGCCTCGTGTTAGGCGGCAATCTCAACACCCGGAGTTACCGGCAGAATCTCACCCTCGGCCAGAACCTCATCGCGCCGTTGCCCTTCGCGCTGGTCAACACCACCACGCGCACCTCGGACGACTCGACGGTGCTGGTTCGCGGCGAGTCGTTCTTCGGACAGGTCCAGCAGGAGTTCTGGCGCCAGCTCTACCTCACGGCGACGCTCCGCAACGACGGGTTCTCGACGTTCGGCTCGAGCGACCGCCGGCACTGGTTCCCGGCCGCCACGGCCGCCTGGACGTTCACGAACTACACGACGCTCGGCGGCATCCTGAGCGAGGGACGCCTGCGTGCGGCCTACGGACAGACAGGCACCGAGCCGGGTGTGTACCTAACGAATGGCTCGTTCGCGTCGTCGGCCTTCGTCAGCACGTGGGGTGACGCGCTCCTGGCGAGCCAGAACGGGCGCGGCGGTCTGTTCACGGCGGGACGCAAGCCGCAGAACAACCTCAAGCCAGAGGTTCAGAAGGAATTCGAGGCCGGCGTCGACTTCGGGTTCCTCCACGATCGGGCCGACGCGGGTTTCACGTACTACAACCGCAAGGCGACCGACGTGATCTTCGACCTGCCGCTTCCCTCGTCGACGGGGTACGCCGTCCAGGCGAGCAACGCCGGCGTCATCCGCAACGAAGGCATCGAAGCGACACTCAACTTCCATCCGGTCCGCGCGACGAACTGGGACTGGGACATCGGCTTCCAGTACGCACACAACAAGAACAGGGTGCTGGACCTGCAAGGCGCCGACGCCGTCGATCTGCCGACGGGCGGCTTCTTCACGGGCACGCTTGTGTCGGCGGTGAAGGGATACCCGATTGGCGTATTCCGGAGCTACGACTTCGTGCGCTGCCGGTACAACACGCCGAACAACGTCGATCTCGGCTCGGGTACGCCGACCGACATCAACGCGCTGTGCAGTCAGAACAAACAGCCTAACGGCGCGCTCTACGTCGGTCCCGATGGCTTCCCGGTCGAGGATCCCACGCAGCGTGTCATCGGCAATCCGAACCCGAACTGGACCGGCAGCGTCCGTACGGGCATCCGGTACAAGAAGCTCAACATCTCCGGCCTCGTGGACATCCGCCGCGGTGGCGTGATCTGGAACGGCACGCGGGGCGCCCTCGACAACTTCGGCACGGCCGGCGAGACAGCGGCTCGCGCCAGCTGCACCTACGACGCCGACGGCAATCTCGGTTGCACGGGCAACGAGAAGATGTTCGGCAAGGACTTCTTCAGGGGGCCGGCGTTCGGGCCGGGCTTCGGGACCGCCGTCCCGATCGGCGAGAACTGGTATACGGGTCTCGGCAGCGGATTCGGCAACGAGGCGTCGCAGTTCCTCGAGGACGGCAGCTTCGTCAAGCTCCGCGAGATCTCGCTCGGGTACACGTTCGACAACTCGTGGGTGCGCCGTCAGGGCCTGGGCAGCATCGAGCTGCGCCTCGCGGCGCGCAACCTCG
Source organism: Gemmatimonadaceae bacterium (assembly GCA_036274195.1). GTDB lineage: Bacteria > Gemmatimonadota > Gemmatimonadetes > Gemmatimonadales > Gemmatimonadaceae > JAJKIV01. The sequence continues at coordinate 10,426 of DASUGD010000042.1, forward strand.
CGACGTGGACCGCCTACACCGGCGTCGACCCGGAGACGAACCTGGGCGGCGGCGAAGTGGCGGCGCAGGGGATCGACTACTTCAACAACCCGCAGACGCGGTCGTTCGTGTTCACCCTCGGAATCAATCGGTAAGCCAAACAACAATGCCATCAGCCATTGCTTTGCAGCCATCAGCCATCGGCCATCAGCCATCAGCTCGACCATCGGGATGCTTTCGCTTCGCGAGGGACACATCCCGAGGCGGTAAGCTGATGGCCGATGGCTGATGGCTGATAGCTGTGACAGCATGGACTGATGGCTGCAACCACAGTCTATCCATGCGAACAAAAACATTGTTGTGCTCCATAGTCTGGTTGGGCGGCGCGATTGGTTGCTCCAACTGGCTCTCCGATCCCGAAGCGACCACGAACCCCAATCGACCGACCGTCACGACGATCGATCAGCTCCTCGTCGCGACCGAGACGGCGCAGACGCAGCAGTACACGAGCGATCTCGCGCGCACCGTCTGCGTGTGGATGCAGCAGTGCGCGGGCACGGACCGCCAGTATCGCTCGCTCGGGCTCTACCAGTACGGCGAAGATGCGTACAACGGCCCCTTCGGCGGCATCTACACGGGCGGCGGGCTGATCGACATTCGCACCATCCAGGCCCGGGCCGACAGCGCGAACGACCAGGTCTATGGTGGCATCGCGCGAGTGCTCGAGGCGATGACCGTGGGAATCGGCGCCGACATCTGGGGAGACATCCCCTATTCGGAGGCGGTGACGGACACGAAAACGCCGAAGCTCGATCCACAGCAGGACGTCTACGCAGCCATCCAGGCCAAGCTCGACACTGCCATCACGATGTTGACGGCGGGGACCGGTACGGGCCCGGGCGGCGCAGATCTGTTCTATGGTGGCGACGCGACGAAGTGGCTGCGCCTTGCGCACACGCTCAAGGCCCGGTACTTCCTCCACGTGGCCGAGCGCGAGGGAACCCCCGCCTACGAGAGCGCGCTCGCGGAAGCCCAGCAGGGGCTGCAGAAAGGCGACGACATGGTCTCGTACCAGTCGTCGGACCCTAACGAGCAGAACTCGTGGTACCAGTTCATCACGATTCAGCGGTCAGGATACATGAGCCCCGGCGCCAACCTCGTGAACCTGTTGAAGACTCGCAACGATCCGCGGCTCGCCGAGTACTTCGACCCGAATTCGGCCGGACAGTATGTCGGCGCGGCGCCGGGTCAGCAGGGAAGCGCCTCGATCTCGGAGTTCGATCCCGACCGCACCGGACCGGCATTCCGCCAGCCGATCGTCACGGCGGCCGAGAACCAACTGATCATCGCCGAATCGGCGTTCCAGCTCGGGCAGACCGGCCTAGCCCTGACAGCGCTGAACGCGGAACGCGCCGACGCGGGACTTACCCCGGTCGCCAGCACGACGCTCGCCGACATCATGACCGAGAAGTACATCGCGCTCTTCCAGAACCCGGAGGTGTGGAACGACTGGAAGCGCACGTGCCTCCCTCCGCTGACGCCGGCGCAGGGCACGACGGGCGGGATTCCCGAACGGCTCCTGTACGCGCAGGCGGAGCGGAACACGAATCCCAACGTTCCACTTCCGTCAGACCAGCCGGTAAGAAACTGGAACGATCCTAACGCCTGCAGTTGACGGTTGAGCCGATGACCGAAAGCCAATGACTCATTGGCTTTCGGTCGTCGGGTTGAACGACGAGGTACTCCATGCGCACCGCTACACTCCTCCTGGGCCTTGCGTCGCTGTCGTTGGCGTTCTCGGTGACCGCGTGCAAGACCGAGCGCGACACCAGTGGATCCGGCCGAGACACTGCCACGTCAGGCGGTGCGAGCTCCTCGACCGCTTCGGCTGATACGACGCTCCGCAACGCGATGGCCGATTCTACCGCCTGGCCATCGTTTGGACGGAACTACACCAACCAGCGCTACTCGCCGCTCGCCGAGATCACGTCGGCGAACGTCAGCGGGCTGCAGCCGGCCTGGAGCTACAAGACCGGCGTCGTCAACGCGTTCGAGGCGAGTCCCGTCGTGATCGGCGGGACGATGTACGTCTCGACAGCGCTCAATCACGTCGTCGCACTCGACGCGGCAACCGGCGCGAAGAAGTGGGAGTACTCGCCCACGCTCGGCATCACGGTTCATTGTTGTGGCCCGGTGAACCGCGGCGTGGCCGTCTACGGCAATCGCGTGTACATGGGCCGCCTCGACGGCAAGCTGGTGGCTCTCGACGCGAATGATGGAAAGGAAGCCTGGAGCGTTCAGGCCGCCGACAACCAACGCGGATACGCGCTCACCAGCGCGCCGGTCGCGGTAGACGGCAAGGTGATCATTGGCACGAGCGGGGCGGAGTATGGCGTGCGCGGGTATGTCGGCGCGTACGACGCAGGTTCGGGCAAGGAGGTCTGGCGCTTCTACCTCATCCCCGCTCCCGAAGACGGGGGTTGGTGGGGCGAATGGAGGCAGACCGACGCGTTCGGTACGCCGCTGCACCGCAACATTCAGCAGGAGAAAGCCGACAGCGCGAAGTACGCCGACGCGTGGAAGACCGGTGGCGGCTCGATGTGGAACGCTGCGGCCGTCGACCCCGACCTGGGGCTCATCATCTTCTCCGTTGGCAATCCCTCTCCGGATCTCGATGGCTCCGTTCGCCCGGGCGACAACCTGTACACCGAGTCCATCGTCGCGGTGGACTTGAAGACGGGGAAGCACAAGTGGCACTTCCAGCAAGTCCCGCATGACGTGTGGGACCTGGATACCACGAGCCCGGTGGTGCTGTTCGACACGAAGGATTCGTCCGGGGCAACGGTGAAGGCCGTGGCGGAGGCGGGGAAGACCGGGTGGGTGTACGTACTGGATCGCGCGACGGGGAAGCCCATCCGGCGCACGAACAACTTCGTGCCCCAGGCGAACATGTTCGCGCAGCCGACGGTGAAGGGTGTCCGGATGCTACCGGGCGCGAACGGCGGCTCCGAGTGGTCGCCGCCCGCCTACAGCCCGCAGACCGGGTACCTCTACGTCCTGGGCCTGCATCAGCCAATGTTGTACAAGGCGCGGCACGAGGAGCTGAAGCCACCGGCGTTCTGGTTAGGCGGCGCGTTCGTCGGGACCGGTGAGCCGGAGTATGGGCTCTTCTCGGCCGTGGACCTGAACACCGGCAAGGTGGTCTGGCAGAAGAAGGTCGGCAGACCCATGATCGGCGGCGCGCTCGCGACGGCGGGCGGCGTGGTGTTCGTCGGCACCGCCGACAAGGAGCTTCTCGCGTTCGATGCGAAGAGCGGACGACAGCTCTGGCGGTATCAGGCGAAAGCTGGTGTGAACGCTCCGCCGGTGAGCTACGCCATCAACGGCACGCAGTACGTGGCCGTCGCCGCCGGGGGAAACTATCAGATCAACAGTCCGCGAGGCGACGAGGTGCTCGCGTTCAAGCTCGGTGCGGCGGGAACGGGCGCCGGTGGTGCGGCTGCCGACACGACGGCTCGCAAGGCCAGGGGGGGACAGTGACGCACACCACGAGAGCTCTCACCACGACGCTGGCCCTCGGCGTCATCACGTTAGGCGGCGTGGCCGCGGTCTCACTGCGGCAGGCACAGCAACCCGGCACTGCCGGGCGGGCGAGCGAGCCAAAGACGAGCAACACCGTGGACACGGACGAGGACGCACAGCCGCGCACGCTCCCGACGCTTCCGTCGGGGATGACGATCCAGATGATCCAGCAGGGGGACAGCATCTTCCACGGCAAGGGTGGCTGCGTCACCTGCCACGGGCCCGACGCGACCGGGATGCCGGCGTCCGGCTCGGGCATAACGCGAGGGACGTCGTTCATTCCGTCGGACTGGCAGCCGATCGACTCGCTGATCACGGCCGGCATCCCCGAGGCCATCACGCGGTCGCCGATTGCCATGCCGCCGAAGGGCGCGCAGTCGAACCTAACGCCGGACGAGGTGAAGCTCGTGGCAGCGTACGTGTGGGCGATCGCGCACGTGCGTGGCGAGCCGTGGCCGGGCGGTCACGCGACCCACGCGGCGGCGGCCGCACAGGCGGCGCAGCCCGCGGCCGCATCACCCGGCGGGGCGCCAAAGCGGCCGTGAGTTGAGCCGCGCGAGGCCGCCCGCGCTGTACGGGCGGCCTCGGACCGAACGTACGGATTGACAGGCGTGCGTCTGGACGACCACGTTGAGCCCTCGTGCGTGAGCTCCTGCCTCACGCACGCGCGGCGCCGACGCAGCCAGCTTCGCCTGTCATCTATGACCACACACGGCTTTCCGGAGACTCACGTCCTCTTCCGGAAGCTGACATCGCGCCTCCCCGTGATCGAACGTGGCGAGGGCTGTTGGCTCTACGAGGCGGACGGCACCGCCTACCTCGATGCGTGCGGCGGCGCGTACGTCGTGAACGTTGGCCATGGGGTCGCCGAGATTGCCGACGCCATGGCGGAGCAGGCGCGGCGCCTTGCGTACGTGAGCGGGATGGCGTTTTCGCACGACCCCGTGGAGGAGCTCGCGGCCGAGCTCGCGGCGCTCACCCCGGGCGACCTCGATAAGGTCTACCCGCTCTCCAGCGGGTCCGACGCGATCGAGGCGGCGCTCAAGCTCACGCGACAGTACTGGCTGGAGTCCGGGCGGCCGCGCAAGTACAAGGTCATCGCGCTCTCCCCCGCCTACCACGGGAATACGCTGCTCGCGCTCTCCGCCTCCGCGCGCGAGCACTATCGACGGATCTACGGCGACTGGCTCGTGGATGTCGTGCGCATCCCGGCCCCGTATGCGTACCGCTGCGGCTGCGGCGGGATCCGGCCGTACTGCTCCGCGTGCAGCGGCGCGGCGCTCGAGGAGGCGATCGTCCGTGAGGATCCGGAAACCGTCGCGGCCTTCATTGCCGAACCGGTGGGCGGCTCATCGACGGGCGGGTCCGTTCCGCCGCCGGACTACTTTCACCACGTTAGGCAGATCTGCGACCGGCACGACGTGCTCTTCGTTGCGGACGAGGTACTGGTCGGCGCCGGGCGGACCGGCACGTGGTCGGCGCTCGCGCCGAGCGGTGTCGTTCCCGATGTCATCGTGTTCGGGAAGGGGATCGCCGGCGGGTACGCACCGCTCGCCGCCGTGGTCGTGCCGACGCGACTCGCTGACGTGTTCGCACGCGGCTCGGGTGCATTCAATCACGCGCAGACGTTCTCGCACCACCCGGTGCTCTGCGCAGCGGGGGTCGCCACGATTCGGTACCTGCGGACACATCGGCTGGTGGAGCGATGCGCCGAGATGGGTCCGGTGCTGCATCGGCGGCTCGCGCGCCTCCGCGAGCTGCCCCACGTCGGCGACGTGCGCGGGCGCGGCCTGCTGGCCGGTGTCGAGCTGGTCGACGACAAGGACACGCGAGCGCCATTCCCGCGCGAGGCACGTGTCGCCGAGCGACTGACGGCCGCGGCGCTCGACCTTGGGCTCGTCGTGTGGCCTAACGTCGGCCACGCCGACGGCACGCGCGGCGACCTGGTGATGGTGGCGCCGCCGTTCATCATCACCGAGGAGGAGATCGCGCTGATCGCGGAGCGCCTCGAGGCGGCCATGGTCGCAACGGGCCTGACGACGAAGGCGGTGCCGAGCCGGGGGCTCGCGGCGCGGTGACCGTCCGCGTGTCGGTGGCGATCCTCGCGGTCGCCTGGGTTGCCGGGAGTGCGGTCGCCCAGACGCCAGCGTCCCCGCCGGCCCGCGCCGAGACCACGTGGGTCCGCGAGCACGATGTCGCCGTGCCGATGCGCGACGGCGTCGTGCTCCGGGCGGACATCTGGCGGCCGCAGGGCAGTGGGCCGTTTCCGGTGCTCGTGTACCGCACGCCCTACGGCAAGTCCGCCGCGCAGTCGGATTACACGACATTCGGGAAGGCGGTCGAGCGGGGGTACGCTGTCGTTATGCAGGACGTCCGCGGGCGGTTCGCGTCGGATGGAGCGTTCGAGCCGTATCGCAACGAAGGGCGCGATGGCTACGACACCATCGAATGGGCCGCACGTCAGCCGTGGTCGAACGGCTCGGTCGGGACGTTCGGCCTGTCGTACCCCGGCGCCGTCCAGTGGCTCGCCGCGGTGGAGGGACCGCCGCACCTCAAGGCTATGGTTCCGGCCATGACGTTCGCGACTGCGAACATGTTCTTCTACGCCAACGGCGTGTGGGACAACTCGTGGGCTGGCTGGGTCTGGGAAGACGTTGGCGGCGAGCTGCACCGCCGGCATGGCGTAGCAGGACCGACGACGGATGAGGAGGCCGAGCGAACCTGGGACGACGTCCGCCAGCGCATTCTCTGGCAGCTGCCGCTCACCGCGGTTCCAGACTTCAAGACGATCGCGCCCTGGTACTACGAGTGGATGCGCCACGCGCCATGGGACCCGTGGTGGGATTGGGCGGACCTTCGCGGCCGATACGCGCGCACCGGCGCGGCGGTGCTGGGCGTGTCCGGATGGTACGACGAGGCCTACGGTCCCGACGGCGCGACGACGAACTTCACGGGCCTAACGACGGCACGCGCCGGCGGCCAGCCGCGTGCCGCGCTCGTCATCGGCCCCTGGCCACATGGCGTCATGGGTACGGGCCGGACGAAGGCCGGAGATCGCGAGAACGGCCCCAACGCCGCCATCGACTACGACGAGACGGTGCTCCGCTGGATGGACCGCTATGTGCGCGAGCTGGACAACGGAGTGGACCGCGAGCCTCCGGTCCGCGTGTTCGTCATGGGGGACAATCGGTGGCGTGAGGCCGACCGCTGGCCGATTCCCGGAACGCGCCCGGACACGCTGTACCTGGCTGCGCCCGGCGACGGATCGCGCACGGGCGGCCTGTCCGCGCGCCGGCCGGACTCGCGACGACCCACCAGCAGGTACGTCGCCAATCCGGCAAAGCCCGTCACGGACCCGTTCGCCGATCGGAGTGGCGCGCACGATTACCGCGAGCTTGCGTCCCGACCTGATGCGCTCACGTTCGAGACAGCTCCTCTCGCCGACGATGTGGAAGTGGTGGGCGCGATCGCGGCGGAAGTCTACCTCGCCGCGGACACGCCGGACGCGGACCTGTGGGTGAAGGTGCTCGACGTTGCCCCGGATGGAACGGCGTACAACCTCATGGCGCCGGGATCGGACGTGATCCGCGCGAGCTACCGTGACCGCTCGGCGCGCCGTTCGCTCCTCGAGCCGGGGCGTGTGTATCTACTCCGCCTACCAGGGTTGCTCACCGGAAACACGTTCAAGCGCGGGCACCGCATTCGCGTTCACGTCATGTCGTCGTTCGCACCGAACTACGCGCGCAACCTCCAGACCGGCGCGCTGGAGACGCAGTCCGCCCGCACGCGCTCGGCACGCATAACGATTCACCACGACGCGCGGCATCCGTCGCGAGTCATTTTCCCTGTCATTCCGAGCGAGCGGCAGCGAGTCGAGGAATCGCCGTCGTCCCGACCGAGGACCCAGACCTCTCTACGGGGAGGACCGAAGGGCGCTGAATTCCGAAGGGCGCTGAATTCCGAAGAGCGTCAAGTTCCGAAGAGCGCAGAATCCCGAAGGGCGGAACCACTGACGTCGAAAAGAGCGCGCGCCGTTGTCGCCGTTGGGTGTTCCGCTCTTCGGGATTTCGCGCCTTTCGGGATTCCGCGTAGTTCGGGATTTCGCGGCCCTTCGGAATTCAGCGCCCTTTATCAGTTCGCGCCTTTAGTTGTGCGCCGCTCG
>DASUGD010000043.1:0-11834 GCA_036274195.1 Gemmatimonadaceae bacterium
GAAGCGCCATCTCGTTCGGACCCTGGACGCGTTGGAGCGATCGCTCGACCCGCGGCTGTTCCTGCGCGTTCACCGCTCGTACATCGTGCGGATCGCGCGCGTATCCGCGGTGCGGCATCGGCCTGGCACGCGGGCGGAGACCATCATGTCATGTGGGGCGGTGCTCCCCGTGAGTCGCCGCCGCCGGTCGTTGCTGAGCAGGATCGCCTCGCCGACCCCGGAGATACATCGATCGCGTTAGGTACGGCTCCCGGCGCGATGCGCAGGCTGTCGCGTCGTCTATCGCCAACCGAGCGCGGGCGCCACGTGCGTGAGCATGGATTCGAGGACGTGCGCATTGTATTCGACGCCGAGCGTGTTAGGCACGGTCAGCAGGAGCGTGTCCGCCTCGGCGATGGCCTCATCCTTTCTCAGCTCTTCGACCAGCACGTCCGGCTCCGCAGCGTAGGTGCGACCAAACACCGCCCGCATGTTGTCGATGACGCCGATCTGATCGCTGCTTTCATCGCGGCCGAAGTAGGCCCGGTCGAGATCGTTCGTCAACGCGAAGATGGATCGAGACACCGAGACGCGCGGCTCCCGTGTATGCCCCGCATCGGCCCACGCCTTCCGAAAGACTCGGATCTGGCGAGCCTGCTGGACGTGAAAGGGCTCGCCCGTTTCGTCCTCCTTGAGGGTGGAGCTCTGGAGGTTCATCCCGTGCTGTGCTGCCCACTTCGCCGTCGCATTGGAAGCGGAGCCCCACCAGATGCGGTCGCGCAGTCCCTCGGAGTGCGGCTCGAGCCGAAGGAGCCCGGGTGGGTTGGGAAACATTGGCCTCGGATTCGGCCGAGCGAATCCTTCGCCTTTCAGTAGATCGAGAAACACCTCGGCATGACGTCGGCCCATGTCCGCGTCCGATCCGCCTTCCGGTGGCGTGTAGCCGAAGTGACGCCAACCCTCGATGACCTGTTCCGGCGAGCCGCGGCTGATCCCGAGCTGGAGCCGGCCGTTGCTAATGAGGTCGGCCGCGCCCGCATCCTCGACCATGTAGAAAGGGTTCTCGTACCGCATGTCGATGACGGCCGTGCCGATCTCGATGCGGCTCGTCCGGGCGCCGATGGCCGCGAGAAGCGGGAAGGGGGACGCGAGCTGCCGGGCAAAGTGATGGACGCGGAAGTATGCGCCGTCCGCGCCAAGTTGCTCTGCCGCTACGGCAAGCTCGATCGATTGCTGAAGAACGTCACGCGCCGATCTCGCGGCTGATCCGTGCGCTGCGGTCCAATGACCGAACGAGAGAAATCCGATCTTCTTCATGAAGGCGAAAGCGGTGGGAGCTATTGTCCGAGGCAACTATTCCGCGCGCCGCTCGCTGTGGAGACGCGCTGGTGTCACGCCAGCCAGACCCTGCACCTCGCGAATCAGGTGCGGCTGGTCGGCGTACCCATGGCGAAACGCGAGCGCTGCCCATGCGGGATGCGGCGCGGCGTCGGCAGAGCGCAGCAGCGCGTGGAATCGCTGAATGCGAGCGAAGTGACGCGGCGAGATGCCCGTCTCGCCCATCACGAGACGTCGGAGGTGCCGGTCGCTCACGCCGAACCGCGCGGCAAGCTCTGCGACCCTGGGTTGGCCGGTGCCGTGTCTCAATGATTCCATCCCGGCCATGACGATCGTCGCGACGCGCAGCCGCGCGCCGCGGCGCGCGCGCAGGAAGCTCACGAAAACGCGAAGCTCGTAAGCCGAGGTGGTAGTGCGCGCCAGCCGCGACTCCAGCGGCGCGGCGAGGTCCGGACGCACATCGGCGTACACCCGCTCGGCGTCCACCTGCTCCCACGGCGCGACGCCGAGGAGCGCTCGGCACCACTCCAGCTTGATGCGGACGGATTCCATCCGGTGGCCGGGCGGCGGCGCGAATGCGTGTGGCCGGATCACCGGTCCAATGATGCGGAGGCGAGCGTCGCCAGCCGAGCCGTCGGGTGCGCGGCGGCCCATGAAGCAGAGGCTCACCGCGGCGTCGGGGACCACGCGGTGAGAAACCACGTTTACGTCCGCGGCCTGATGAATCCATAGGGCCTCGACGGCGTCGCCGAGGTCTGGTGGCGGGGCGAATTCGTGGTAGCCGCCGATCTGGTGGGACGGGGTGACGTCAGGCGCATTGTGCATGCTCCCTGAAGATAGGTCGAGCGCGCCTCCATCGGGCGTCCCGCAATCGGAGTCACTGACCCGAGGTACCGACGGTAACACCCGTGCGATCCGGCACATCGGCCGTGACCGCCCATCCGCCGAACGTCTCGCTGACTGCAAACCACAGCTCGTTCGGGCCGCGTCTCAAAGGCAGCGCCAGCTCATCGAACAGTCCGACGATGCCAAGAAACTCGGGGTCGCGCGTGCCGAAGCCGGCGTTGCCCGTGTAGAGCAGCCTTCCATTGAGGAACACGCGCACCCGATCACTGTACCCGAACCGAACGCGCACGATTCGGTCGCGGTCTGAAGTCAATGTGGCCGCCGCAACGACCGTGTTGCGGCCATCGCCGTTCCCGGCGAGACGAGCCAGGTTCGCGATGCCCCGTTCCTCGACACCGAGCGTGGTCCATGGGCCGCCGCCCGGCACGGCGGTCAGCTCGGTGCGGCTGCCTAACGTGGACTCGGGGAACGGCGCCGACACCTGCCACGAGCTCACGATCGTGGCGGGCGTGGAATCCCGCACGCCGGGCATGGGAGGCGCCGCCGTCGTGTCCGGCGCGATGCCCGCGTCTGGCCGCACCACCACGTTGGCGAAGCGCGCCCCCGTTCCCGACAGGAGGCCGATCTCGCCGGCACCATGCGGTCCACGCAGGCGCCGGACGACCTGCACCGCGCTGTCGCCATCCACGAACAGCTCGGCGCGAGCGCCGCGCACGACCAGCCTGACGTGCATCCAGCGGTCATAGGTCCAGTGTGCGGCGCCCTCCCACGCTGGGCCAGCATAGACTTGCCACGCGTACAGCCCATGGAGCACAGGCGTGTACTGCGTGGCGTGAGGTCCGTCGCTGAGCGTCTGCCGCAAGTAGAACAGCTCGAAGTCCGAGCGTGTGGCGGCGCGGAACGCGATGCCGGGGAAGCCGCCCACATTGCTGAAGACTACGTCGAACTCGATGATGCCGTTCTGGAATCGGCTGCCCTCGAGCCACGCGGTGCCGTCACGCAGGAATAGCGCGTTGCGGCCGCGATAGGGCTCGACGCGCCACTCGGCGGCATGGATGTCCCAGGCGGACGAATCGAACGGTTGTTGTGCCGGGATTGTGGGGGCGTGGAGCAGCGCGCCGAGTGCGGCCGTCAGCCCCCGAACGATGTGCTTGGCCATACTCGATGGTACGGCAACGCCGGTGGCGGGGATTGAACGATTCGGACATCATCACCCCAGATCACCCACACGGCCTGGAGAACGATGGGTTTGCGCGACGTCTTCCAACGGGTGTCCCAATCGCCCACCAACCCGCACGCCTCGGCGGCACCGCGCACGTTCGATGTCGCTGACCTCTATCGTGGACCCGTATCGCCGGCGGACGAGCAGACCACGGCAGCCGCCACGCCGCTCGATGAGAAACTTCGGCAGGCGTATTTCTGGATCGTCAACACCGCCATCATCAGTCCGCACTACGACGTCGAATTCAATCAGGGTCCGTCGCAGTCGTTCGTGTTAGGCGACGTGAAGAGCCGGCTCACGCTTCCATCCGCTCAGAGCTACTCGAGCTTTGTTCTCCTCCCGCTGCTCACGTTCGCGACGCGCCGCAAGTGCCTCTTCGTCGGCGGCCCGGGTCGCGGAAAGACGGCGAGCGCGATCCTCATGGGCGTGTTGAGCGGGGCATCCGTGCGCGACGTGCGGCGATCCATGCAGCACGGACACCCACAAATGACCGTCGCCGATCTTCTTGGCAATCCGCTGCCGGCGGACCTCGTGAACGCCCAGCGGATCGAGGACATTCGCATCTCGTGGCGCTCGTGGCTGGGAATGCGCGTGAAGATCATCGACGAATACAACCGCATCCCCACCCGCACGCAGAGCGCGCTCTTGACGGTGATGGGGGACAACTATGCCGAGATCCTGAATCACGTCTACGAGTGTCCGGATTCGGCGTGGTTCCTCACGGCGAACGACGAGCAGGGTGGCGGCACGTATCAGGTGATCGAGGCTCTGCGCGACCGCATCGACGTCATCGTGCAGGCACTGGCGTTCAACCCGCGATTCCTGTCCGAGCTGCTCGTTCGCATCGAGCAGAACGTGCGACCGGAAGAAGTCGTGCCGCGCCAGATCATCTTCACCGACGCGGAAGTCGATCGCCTTCAGGGTGAGATACACGCCATGCCGCTGCCGCCCGAGGTACGGCGACGGCTGGAGTTCTTCGCCAGCCAATTCGAGTTCTTCGAGGGCGCGGCGGAGCAGTTCGAGTACAAGACGAAGGACACCGCGCGGCTCGCCGGCGTCGAATGGGCAGGGCTCACCGCTCAGGACACGGGGCGTGATCGGTTGAAGGACCTCGGTTGCCAGACACGCAACGGTCTCTCGGTGCGCGTGTTGATGACGCTGCTCGTGTACGCGAAAGCGCTGGCGTATTTCCGTGGCAACCGGATCGTCGAGCTGGAGGATGCTCGTCAGATCCTGCCGTTCGTTCTTCGCGACAAGCTCGTTCCCGATTCGGACGCGCCGTTCTTCGATGCGCCGGGGAACGCGAAGTACCGCGTCGACCGCATCGGTTGGCTGCGCCATCTGTTCGACCTTTCGTGCGGGGAATACGATCGGTTGAATCTGGACGCTGAGGACCCGGTGGCAGCGCTGGCGGCGGAGTTTCACCTCGGGCTGGATGGTGTGACGCAAGGCGACGCGCGCGCGCGACTGGTGAAGATCGAGCGGCTGATCGCCGAGTGGTCGAAGGGTCGCAAGCTGTACGGCAACCTCTATGACGACCTGTTGAGCCTCAAGTACATGCACCAGCGCTACACGAACTATCTCCGATGGCTGGAGACGCAGTGACGTGAGCGTGGCCGTCAGTCCCACGCTCGCCGCCGTACTTCATGCGGAGCGCCATCAGCTGAACGCACGCTTCGCCACGGCGCGTGTTCGTCACCCGGATCTCGACGCCGAGGCATTCGCGGGATTCATCCGCGGCGCCATCGATCCACTCGTGGAGGCCGTGGCTCGCACTCGGTTTGAACGCGTGACCGGCGTTACGCTTGCCGCGTACGACATTGCGCTCGAGCTGGTCGGCCAGAAGCTCGTCGGACGTTCGGCGCGCACGCCGCATGTCGGGGGAGCCTGGCGGCGCATACTCCCGGAGGTAGCGCCGTTGGTCGCGGCCGCGCCGGAGCGGATGATCAGCGCGGTGTGTAACGCGTCGCACCACGTGTCCTCGACGCCTGGCGCGCGACCAGGCGCCTGGATCGAGCTGATGGTTCGCCTGGCGCGCCAGTGCAGCGATTCCGCCACCTTTCTTACGCTCGGGCAGGTCGCCGCCTGGCGTGCCGGCATGGCGCACTTTCGCGAGAGCGCGCTCGCGGCTGCCGACAAGCTGCCAGAGTCGCTCGCGCTCGCCGCGATGGACGCGTCGGGGGCGCACTGGTCGCAGGTTCGAGAACGTCTCGAGAGGGATCCGTGGTATGACCCGGCCGAACCTAACGACGCGTCCGCGGTGCCTCGCATCGTAGCCCGTACGGGTGCGTTTCGCGGCTTTGGCGGCCTGTTCACGGAGCCGCCCTCGGTGGCAATGACCGACGGGCAGCTCTTTGTCCGTGGCGGCGGCGACTGTTGGCTGCTCACGGCAGACGCGTTCGGCGCGACGTTTCACCGCGCGACGCCGGAGGAGTTCGAGCGTGCCCACTCGCAATCGGCATTGCCGGAAGGAGTTTCCGTGCGCGGCGCGGCAGCGACTGTCCGCGGCAGCCGCGTCGAGCTCCCGAGTGGGTTCGCTGAAGTGACGAGTGCGTGCGCGAGCCGCACGACGCTCGCCGTCACGGCGGCACACACGCATGCGATCCTGTTGATCGCGGTACCAGCAACCTAACGGGACGGCGTGGCGATCCACTCGCTCGAATCGCTTCACGACACGTGGACCGCGGCGTGGCCCCCGGCGCTCGCCGCATGGAGCAAGTTCACGCGGCTGCGGGCGCCGATGCTTTGCCTGAGCGAACAGGATGCTCGGCGCGAAGGGCTCACCGGCAGCTTCGCGATGATTCGCCTGCACGACCAGTCCATTGTGGTGAGCCTGCCTGAGGTGGTTGCCTGCGGCGTCGAGCAGTTTCCGCTGGAGGTGCTGGCGCACGAAATCGGGCATCACGTGCTCGCACCCGCGACCCTCACCGACCACGGCCGCATGATTGCGCGGATGCGGTGGGCGTTGCCAACCGTCGAGCACCACGCACCGACGGTGGCGAACCTCTACACGGATATCCTGATCAACGATCGTCTGCAGCGAAGCGCCGGTCTGCGGTTGGCCGACGTGTATCGCACGCTCGGCGAACGGGAAGGGGCGGGCGGCGCGGTGTGGGCGCTCTACACCCGCATCTACGAAATCCTCTGGAGCCTGCCTCGCGGCTCACTTGGCGGCGGACGAACCGACGATCGTCTCGAGGGCGATGCCTGGTTAGGCACGCGGCTGGTGCGGAGCTACGCGCGGGATTGGCTCGACGGCTCCGGGCGATTCGCCGCGCTTCTGCTCCCGCATCTGCTCGAGGACGAGAAGTCCATGAAGCTCATTGAGAAGCTCCTCGACACGCGCAACGCTGGTGCCGGCGGTGACCCGGCGGGGCTGGCCGCCGAGGACGCCGGCGAGCGAGAGGGCGCTGTGCATCCGGCGCAGGACCCCGTGCTCAGCGGTATCGATGACGACGAAGGTGAGCAGAAGGGGGCGGAACCGAAGGAGGTCGCCAGCGGCACGGGCGCTCGGGGACAGACGCGCGAGCCATTTCAATTCGGTGAGCTATTGCGTGCGGCCGGCGTCGCGGTCTCCGATCGTGATGCAGCCGTTAAGTACTACCGAGAGCGTGCCGCGCCATACTTGATTCCGTTCCCCACGCGACGGTTCCCGCAGAGCACGGATCCGCTGCCGGAAGGGCTCGAGCCGTGGGATGTGGGCGATGCGCTCGACACGGCCGATTGGCTGCAAACGGTGTTGCTGAGCCCTCACATCGTGCCGGGAATGACGACCGTGCAGCGCGTCTGGGGCACCGCGGAGGGCGGGGAACCGGCGCGCGTGCCGCTGGACCTCGACCTGTACGTCGACAGTTCGGGGTCGATGCCTAATCCGCAGCAGCTCACGTCGTATCCCGCCCTCGCCGGTGCGATCCTCTGTATGTCCGCATTTCGGGCCGGCGCGCGCGTTCAGGCGACGCTGTGGAGCGGCAAGAACCAGTGCACGACGACACGCGGATTCGTTCGCGACAGTACGGAGGTGCTCAACGTGCTCACTGCATATTTCGGTGGCGGAACGCAGTTCCCGATTCACGTCTTACGCGAGACATACGCGAAGCGAGACGCGTCCGAGCGCGCCGTGCACATTCTCGTCATCTCGGATGACGGCGTGTCCACGATGTTCGACACCGATGAACGCGCAGGAAGCGGGTGGGACATCGCGCGCATGGCGCTCGAGCGAGCTCGGGGCGGTGGGAGTCTCGTGCTGAACGTGCCTGACGATTGGGACAAGCGCAGTCTCGATCGTCAGCGCGGCAAGTCGCCCGGCGCCAGCTGGGACCTCGCGGTTCGCCGCGCGCGCGACGAACAGGGCTGGCACGTGCACACCGTGTCTTCGCTCGCGGCCCTCGTGGAGTTCGCGCGTGCGTTCAGCCGGGCGCGTTACGGCGACGCGACGGAGGCGCCGCGATGATCATCGTCTGGCGGGTCACGCAGACCTGCAACCTGAGCTGTCCGTTCTGCGGATTCGATCGCCGGCTCCGCCGCGTCCGTCGCGATGCCGACGTCGATGCCGTGGTTCGCTTCGGCGCGGTGCTCTCGGACTATCAGCGCGCTACCGGCGACCGTGTGCTCGTGAGCTGGATGGGTGGCGAGCCGTTGCTCTGGCCGCCCCTTCGCGATCTCACCGAACATTTCACTCGACAGCTCGGTATCCGAGTCAGCACGACCACGAATGGAACGCCGCTCGGATCCGCCGTGGTCCGCGACCATGTCATCGAGCACTACAGCGAGCTGACCGTCAGCGTCGACGGCCTCGGGACCGTGCATGACGACCTGCGTGGTTGGCGGGGCGGGTTCGCGCACCTGCGACGCGCGATCCCGATGTTGGTCGCTGAGCGACGCGCACGTGGACGCGGTCCGCTGCTGCGCGCGAACGTCGTGCTGATGCGTGATACGGTCGACGATTTCGAGCGGCTCTGTACCGAGCTCGCGGATTGGGGGATCGACGAGATCACGTTCAACCAGCTCGGTGGGGACGATCGCCCGGAGTTCTTCGCGGCGCACCGGCTGTTGCCGGCTCAGACGGAGTGGTTGTCGGCAAACATTCCGCGACTTCGGCGAAATCTCGCGCCGCTCGGCGTTAGGCTCGGCGGCGGACAAGGCTACCTGCGACGCGTCGACGCGACCGCGAACGGCCAGCGAATCCCGGTGGGCGACTGCCGGGCGGGCGAGCGGTTTCTCTTCATCGACGAGCTGGCGCGCGTGGCGCCCTGCAGCTTCAGCGCTGGCTGCTACGGGATCCCGCTCGCTGACATCGACAGCTGGCAAGCGCTCGAGCGGCTCCCGCAACGTTACACGGCTCTCCGAGCGGCGTCGCGCGCCGGCTGCTGCGACGATTGCCACAGCACCCATGTTTTCGAGAAATTCCGGACCGTCCCGTTGAAACGGGCCGTCACGCCATCCGCCAGCGTTCCCGCATAACGTCATGGACCGCGAAGGCCCGATCCTCGAAGCCCTCACCCGACGCGTGGCGGAAACTCCCGAGGAGTTTCTGGCGGAACCACGCGTCGGAAACATCGGTCAGATCCACACCGGTGCCGTCGTCGGTGATCTGCTCCGACTCCTGGGCCACGACGTGCAGGCAAGCGATCTCGCGCCGTTCTCGGGCAATGACCGTCGCGACGACCGCAATCGCCTTGGTGTCACGCTCGTGCTCGCGTGGCTGCTTGCCGATGACTGGTTTGTACGGACAAAGCCAGATGCGGCCGCGGTGTTGGCCCTTCTCGGTGCGACGGCCGGAGAGCTCGCGCAACAAGTTCCGGCCACCAAGCTCGTGAGCGACCCCGATCGCCGCGAAGAGCTCGCACGCGTGGCGCTCGCACGACTCGGCCTGCGACCAGCGGGTGAAACCGCTGCGCAGGCGCAGGATCGTCTCACGACACTGAGCTCCTCGGAGCGACAACGCGTCATGCGCGCGGCCCGTGCAGCCGAGGAGCGCGCGAGGGCGATTCGAGAAGCGTTGGTGAGAAAGGCCGCTCAGGAGTCAGCCGACAAGTACACACGTGACTGACCTCATCATGAATCCGCTCGAAGCGGAGACGACGGACGCAGCGCGCTTTCCGACGCTGACGGAACACGGGCGTCGCCTCCTCGACTACATGCGCGAGCACCCGCACGCCCCGATCTATCGGAACGAAAGCGGCAACCGGCTGACCGCGGCGGATGTCGAAGACGTTCGTGCCTTCGAGCGCGAAGTCGCGACGGCCGACGTCGGGTGGAACCCGGCCCGGTTTCCCGAATGGCTCGACGCGTTCGTGGACCGATGCTTCGAGACGACGCCGTTCTATCGGCAGTATGGCGCTCGCCCGCGCGACATTCGCGACATCCCGACAATCAGCCGCGCGGATCTCGGGCGCGACATCGCGCAATTCGTTCCCGACGATGTCGCCATCGACCGCCTGATCAACTTTCAGACGAGTGGCACGACCGGACATCCACTGCTGATCGCGTCACTGCCGCGCGTTGCGGCGAGCTATCTCGCGTTTCACAAACGTGCGCTCCGCCGCTTCGGGATCGAGCTCACGTACGGACGTGGTCAGGTCGGGGTCGTGCTCGTCGGGTTTCAAAGGAGGTGCTTCACGTACGTCTCCGTGACGCCAACGATGGACGAGTCGGGGCTCGCCAAGATCAATCTGCATCCCGACGACTGGCGCGATCCGGGCGATCGTGCGAAGTACCTCGACGCGCTGGCCCCCGAGGTGTACTCCGGCGATCCGCTCGCGTTCGCAGAGTTGGCGACGCTCGACACGCGGTGGCGTCCGCGTGCGATGCTCTCGACTTCCATGGCGCTTCGGCCGGCGTCTCGCCGCGCGCTAGAGGACCGCTTCCGCTGTTCGGTGTTGGACATCTACTCGCTCAATGAGACCGGGCCAGTCGCCGTGTTCGACGACAGGGCAAGCGGCCACGTGCTGCTGCAGGCGCGGATGTTCGTCGAGATTCTGGATCGCGACGGTCGGGGTCTTCCGCCGGGTGAGCGCGGCGAGATTACCCTGACGGGTGGGTTCAACCCATGCCTGCCGCTTCTGCGGTATCGCACTGGGGACTACGCCGCGCTGCGCTTCGGTGGGGCCGAGCCGGTCCTCACCGACCTCGAGGGCCGTCCCCCCGTGAGGTTTCGGACGGCACTTGGCGAGTGGATCAACAACATCGACGTGACGCATGCGCTGAAGCGATTTGCGCTCACGCAGTTCACCCTCCACCAGTCCGCGAGTGGCGACTTGGCCTTTCGGTTCACCGGCGCCCGCGGCGAGGCCGATGCGATTCGCGCCGCCTTGCTCTCGCTCTTCGGACCCGCGCAACCGATCGTCATCGAACCGAATGCTCACTTCGACGACAAGGTGGTGCAGTACACGTCCGACATCGCGGAGGCGCTGCTCTGATCCAGTACGCCCTAACGAGCCGGCGTGAGCTGCAGGACCACCCGGCTGGTGCGGTGCGCGGGACAGATTGCGTGGATCTCGTCAGCCGCGCCAAGGCACAGCCGGGCGAGGGGTTCGAGGGTGATGAGCGCGCGGCGCATAGGGCGCATGGTGAGAATCGCTTTCGTCCTCTCGTCCAATCACTGTCTGCTTGCATTCTAACGCTATAATTCCCGCGCATGACGACACCGAGCGTGCAGCTCACCGGCATCTTCATCTATCCGGTGAAGTCACTCCGCGGTGTGCGGCTCGAAGACGCACCGCTCGTCGACGGACGGCTCGTCGGGGACCGCAGCTGGCTGCTGGTCAACAAGTTCGGCCGCTTCATGCACATGCGCGACTATCCGCAGATGGCGCGCGTCGAAGCGACGATCACCGAGCGCGGCCTCACCGTCCGAACCGATGCGATGCCGAGCCTCGAGATCGCGCCGCCACTCGGGTTGTCGGGCGAATCCTCCGAGGTGACGCACGTGCGGCTCTGGCGCCGCAGCGCACCAGTCGTCCCTGTAGGCACCGACGCCGACGAGTGGTTCACGCGCGCCCTGGGCGTCGCGTGCCGGCTCATGGCGTTCGTGCCGGGGGCTGCCGCTCTGAATGTCCCGCCGTACGAAGCCCATTCGAGCTTGCAGGACGCGACTCCGTTTCACCTAACGACGGAGGAGTCGCTCGCCGACCTGAACGCGCGGATGGAGACGCCGATTCCGATGAATCGGTTTCGCCCGAACCTGGTCGTACGTGGCGCGGCGCCGTACGCCGAAGACCGGTGGAAGACGATCGCGATCGGCGACACGGTATTACGCTGGATCAAGCCGTGTAAGCGGTGCGTGGCGACGACAACCGACCAGGAGACGGGGGAGCGGAAGGCGCGGGAGCCACTGTTCACGCTCGCGGAGTACCGGCGCGTCGGTTCCGACGTGGCGTTCGGCCACTACCTCGTGGCGGACACGTGGGGTGAGCGGCTCCGCGTTGGCGATCCCGTGCGCATCCTCGCC
>DASUGD010000044.1:0-6637 GCA_036274195.1 Gemmatimonadaceae bacterium
TGAGCTGTGCGCCCTGCACGGCACTCGACTGGGTGGCCCACGCGGCGAGCAGCGCGGCAACCGCACCGGCGAGCACGATCGCAGCGCCAGCGAAACGGAGAGGTCTGCGGGAGGATTGCTGCGCCATCGTGACGACCCTCGAGCTGGGGATGGGTGACTCGCGTGCTGTATTTTGGCACCGCCACAACGCGGGGCAAGGGACGGTCACGTCGTTTTGGTTTTGGTGTTGGTTTTGGTTCTGACTGTTCCCGGTTCCCCGTTCCCGGTTCCCTCGATTCCGATTCCCTATTCCCGATCTGGCTTCACGTCGATCCGGATCTTCTTGAGCGCCACGGAATCCGCTGGCAGAGGCTCACTGCCGCTCGGCAGGTCGTTCAGCTTGAGCAGATAGGCAATGAGGTCGATGTACTCGTCAGGCTGCAGGCTGCCCGGCTCGTTCTTCGGCATCCGCGTCGTCACGAACTGGAACAGGTCGGAGAGCGGCTTCCGGTCCCACCAGGACGCGAACGTTTGCCCCGTGTGCGACGCGGGCGTGTGGCAGCTCTTGCATTGCATCTGATATGTGTCGCGTCCGCGCGTGGCCTGCTCTTCCGTGTAGACGCCGGATGCCGTCGATCGCTCCGACCGCTCCGACTGCGAGACGGACGACTGCGCCCGACCAGGGTGAGCCAACGCGGCTGTGGACAAGGCAACGACGGTTGCGCCAACCCAACGCATCAAGCGCTCCCGAGATCGGACGGTCTCATGCCGAGGTATTTAGTGATGGGCGAGCCGCGGCACCACCTCCTCGACGTCGCCATACCCGTCCTCGCCGTGTCGGCATCGCGACCTGGACGCTTCACCAATGATGGGACCGCAGAACGCTCGAGAACGGCGCTTCGCGCCGCCGCAGAAGGCCGCAGAAAACCGCTCGGCACGTCTGCCTCCGTGCGCAACGAGCCCTTTTTGGGGGAACTACCTCGGTCGGCTCCAGGAACTGACCGAGGCAGTTCATTGAGAAAACCGGCTCGTTGCACGAGGAGCTTGGGTCCGCCCGCGGAGCCCTTCTGCGTCATTCTGCGATCGCCCGCGCCAGCGGGCGTTCTCGAGCGTTCTGCGCTCCCCTTGGTGTTGTCGCCTACCTCCACGATCACCCTCCGCTTGACATTGACGACTAGTCGATAGTCGTTAGCCAGTCCGCCATCGCCGTCGCCCGCACCGCCACCCCCAAAAAGTGCCCATACCGCTCGCCGATCTCCTCGACCTCTTCGATCTCGAACCGCTCGAGGTCAACATCTATCGCGGCCGCAACCGGGACATCGGAACCGGTCGAGTGTTCGGCGGGCAGGTGCTCGCGCAGGCGCTCGTGGCCGCGCGCCGGACCGTCGACGGGCCGCGTGAGGCCCACTCGCTTCACGGTTACTTCATCCTCCCCGGCGATCTCGCCGCACCGATCGTCTACTTCGTCGACCGCCTCAGGGATGGATCGAGCTTCTCCACGAGGCAGGTCACGGCGATCCAGCACGGCCGCGCGATCTTCAACCTCTCCGCGTCGTTTCAGATCGCGGAGGGCGGCTACGAGCACCAGACCCCGATGCCCGACGCGCCGCCGCCCGAGCAGCTCACGAACGAGCTCGATCTGATCCGCGACATCGCCGACAAGATTCCTGAGCCGCTGCGCGAGGTCATCACGCAGGACCGGCCGATCGACTTTCGACCCGTCTCGCCGAGCGACCCGTTTCATCCGGAGCCTCGCGAGGCCGTGCGCTACATGTGGCTGCGTGCGATCGACCGGCTACCCGACGAGCCGATCATCCATCAAGCGGTGCTGGCCTACGCGTCGGACTACGGGTTGTTAGGCACCGCGCTGCTCCCGCACGGCGTCGCCCCTCGATCACCGACCATTCAGCTCGCGACGCTCGATCACGCCCTGTGGGCGCACCGGCCCTTCCGCGCGGACGAATGGCTGCTCTACGCGATGGACTCGCCGGCCGCGGCGGGCGCGCGTGGCTTCTCACGAGGGAGCTTCTACACGCGCGCAGGGACGCTCGTGGCGTCGGTGGCGCAGGAGGGCTTGATGCGGAAGCGGACTCGCTGAGGGACGCCGGGGAACTGGGAACGGGGAACCGGGAACAGTGCGATGCTGTCATCCCGAGCGCAGCGAGGGATCGCGACCATCCCGGTAGAGAGCCTCGGTTCTCGGTTTCCGGTTCCCGGTTCCCACCGTTCCGCTCCCCGTTCCCGCGCTTGCCACGCCCAGCCGCCGGTACACGGCGTACAACCCCCACACCGCGGCGACGACGACCAGCACGAGCATGAGCGCACGCATCGCGCTCACCGCAAATACCGCATCGATCGAGGGCCACTGGAACTCGTACTGCCTGAGCGCCGCACCTCGGTCGAGCATCCAGTGCCACGCCGTATGCGCCACGAGGGCAGAGAGGAGGATCGTCCCGATGCGCTCCGCCACGACGTACCGGAACAACAGCGCCAGCGCCGGTATAGCGATCGCGAGGACGAACATCTGCCCGAGCTCCACGCCCACGTTGAACGCCACGAGCGACGTCGCCAGGTGAGAGCCGGCGAACTGGAGCGACTGGCGAAGGATGAACGAGAACCCGAACCCGTGCACGAGACCGAACGCGAACGCGATGATCCACCGCCGCTCGACCTTCGCACCGACGATGTTCTCGAACGCCATGTACACGATCGACAGCGCGATCAGCACCTCGATGAGCGGCGGGAACCAGAGTGCATCCGGCGCGAGACCGCTCGCCGATGCGATGAGCGTGATCGAGTGCGCGACCGTGAATGACGTGACGATCGCGATCAGCGGGCGCAGCCTCCGGAACGGGATCACCAGGCAGAAGACGAACAGCAGGTGATCGAGGCCGTCCAGAATGTGCTGGAAGCCAAGGCTAACGAAGCGAAGCGCCGCCTGGTGCCAACGGGGGTCGAGCCGCACGAGCCCGGGATCACCCAGGTACTCGAACACGCGCTCGGAACCGTTAGGCGGCACGAAGTGCAGTACGGTCGTGGTTCGAATTCCGAGATGCGCGAGCGCCGGGCGGATCGAGAACCGCGACGCCGGCGAGGCGATCGGATACTCGATCATCACGTCGAGCATCGCCTGCTTCCACGGCAGGTCCACCGAATCGGCGAGCGGCGGGCCGAGCAGGTTCGCGAGCGCGGTGTCGTAGGAGCGAAACGAGCGATCGGACGGCAGCGACAAACGCGCCGCGGTCACCTGGCGGAGCTCGAGCGGCCGATCATTCTCGAAGACCTCGACATAATCGGCCACCCAGACCCGGCCCGCATTCTCGAGCTCCGGGTTGACACTCGGGAGATCGAGATAGCCCGGGCCACGCAGCACGAGCTCGAAGTCGCGGATCGATTCCAGCGGAACCCGGACGATGAGCCGAAGACGTTCCGGTTCAGGCTTCACATACGCCAGGACCATGACCGACGGCGGGATCTCGTGCGCGAACGGACGCGACGGAAACGCGATCGTCAGGACGCACAGCATGGCGATCGCTCGCCACGTGCGTGGCCACCATCCAGACCGGAATGCCCATCTCATGCCGACGAGTATACGTCGTCGAATCGGTCCGAGGCGAGGGACTGGACGCCCGGGACGCGCCCGCGATAGAATCCCGCGGCAACTCCTGTCAGACCTCCAACGGAGCGGTCGATGACCCGTCGGCGTACCGTCGTCATTGGTGCCACCCTCGTCGCGGCGTTCACCGCGCTCGGCCTCGGTCAGCGCGTGCTGGTGGCGAAGGCCCGCCTTCAGACCGTCCAGGCTCCGCGGTTCGAGGTCGACCCCATGTGGCCCAAACCGCTGCCTAACCACTGGGTCCTCGGGTCCACGATCGGCGTCGGCGTGGACTCCCGCGACCACGTGTTCATCATCCACCGCGGCGACTCGACGCTGAATCAGCGCACCGAGGTCGGCGCGGACGCCAAGCCACCGTTAGGCGAGTGCTGCCGGTCCGCGCCGCCGATCCTCGAGTTCGACCCCGAGGGCAATCTCGTGAAGGCATGGGGCGGTCCCGGCGAAGGCTACACCTGGCCCGGCTCGAATCACGGCATCTCGATCGACGACAAGGACAACGTCTGGATCGGCGGGAACGGCGACCACGACTCGCACATCATCAAGTTCACGCACGACGGCAAGTTCCTCGCCCAGTACGGTGTGCCCGGCCAGGCGCCGAACAGCAACGACTCCACGCACTTCGGGCGCGTGGCGAAGATCTCGTTCGACACGAAGGCGGGCGAAGCGTTCATTTCCGACGGCTACGGCAACAAGCGCGTCGCGGTGATCGACATGGCCACCGGAAAGCTCAAGCGCTACTGGGGCGCGTATGGCGGGAAGCCCGACGACACTCGGCTGCCGCCCTACGACCCGTCCGCTCCGCCGGACAAGCAGTTCCGCAACCCGGTACACTGCGCCGAGCCGACGCTCGATGGCCTGGTCTACGTGTGCGACCGGCCGAACGACCGGATCCAGGTGTTCCGGAAGAATGGCTCCTTCGTGAAGGAACAGCGCATTGCCCCGGCGACGCGCGGCGATGGCTCCGTGTGGGACATCGCGTTCTCACGTGACCCGCAGCAGAAGTACTTGTTTCTGGCGGACGGCAAGAACGAGCGGATCTACGTCATGGATCGCCAGTCGCTCGAGATCCTGACGAGCTTTGGCGATGGTGGCCGCCAGCCGGGCCAGTTCTTCGCGGTGCACAGCATCGCGACGGACTCGAAGGGCAACATCTACACGACCGAGACCTACGAGGGAAAACGCGTGCAGAAGTTCACGTACAAGGGCCTCGGCTCCGTCTCGCGTGCGAATCAGGGAGTACTCTGGCCCAAACGATAGAACTGCGGGAAAGGCTATTGGTTACTGGAATTGGTAATTGGTTGCTGGAATTGGTTATTCGTTATCGAGCCCTCGACATGCCTCTCACCAGCGCGAGATGAGCGTCCCGAGGGTTCGATTACCTGTAACCAATCCCAGTAACCAATTACCTGTGTTCTCTTTTTTTCTTCAGCCGATTTGCTCCGCGACCCATAGATCGAGCAGATATCGGGCGATGCTATCCCTTCGCGGAACTCGGAAGGTTGCGGTGTCGTCCTCCCACTCTCCGAACCGCGAGACCTCGGCTGCCGTGAACCAGCGTGCGTCCTCGAGCTCGTCGGTGTCGAGGACGATGTCCTCGGTCTCGGCCATCGTGCGGAAGCCCATCATCATCGAGTACGGGAACGGCCAGGGTTGCGACGCCTCATAGCGGACGTCGCGCACACGTACGCCGGTTTCCTCCCACACTTCTCGCGCGACCGCATCCTCGAGGCTCTCACCCGGCTCCACGAACCCCGCGAGCAGTGAGTACGCGCCGCGTGGCGAGCGACTATGCCGGCCAAGGAGACAGCGTTCGGGCTCAGCGCCGGAGGACTCGCGCGTGACCAGCATGATTACCACCGGGTCCGTCCGAGGAAACGACTCGGCGCGGCAGTCGCGGTTCGTGCATCGCCGGAGGTGCCCCGCGCGCTGGGTCTCCATGGGGGATCCGCAGACAGCGCAGAAGCGATGGCGCCTTTGCCACGCGAGCATCGCGCGGGCGTAGGCCAGCATCGCAGCTTCCACCTCAGGAATGAGCGGTCCGATCCGACGAAGATCGGCGAATTCGCCGGCCTCCTGGATCGCGGGGACCTCTGCGATCAGCTCACGCGATAGGTCCACACCGAATATCGGGATTTCGCCATCGAGCCCGAGGAACACCCAATTTCCGCCGTTCGCGACCACACGTTCTCTGACGGTCGAAAGTGGGAGAATGGCCGCGCGGGTATCTTCGCGCCGGTCAGCCCGGGTCACGAGGTTCCGGTCGTCGTGGATGAGCACGGCCATCGCCGCATCGCTCACGAGGGCGGCGGAGATCCAGTCATCATCCTCGCGCAGCTTGGCCGCGCGATCCAGGATGCCGCCCGCATAGCGGACAGGTGACATAGGCAGGCGTGGGTTACGGTCGGTCGGACGCGGCAGTCAGGGTCCACAGGAAACTATCGGGCCCGCCGTACCCGATGGCGTCGACAACCCTTCAGGAGAACGCCATGTCCTTCCCCGTCGTCAACAACGTCGCGGTCCTCGTGAGCGGCGTCGTGATTTTCCTGCTCGGCGGCCTCTGGTACTCGCCCGTGCTGTTCGCCAGGCGCTGGGTCGCGTTGATCGGCAAGTCATCGGAGGAGCTCAAGGCCAACGCCGGCAACATTCCCGCGAGCTACGTATTCGTGTTTCTCTGTGGGCTGGCGACAGCCTGGGTCATGGCGCTCGTGGTCGGCAACTTCGCGACGGCGACCGCGATCGACGGCGCCGTGATCGGCGCGCTCTGTTGGCTCGGGTTCGCCGGGGCCACGAGCTTCGGAACCGCGCTGTTCTCCGGCAAGCCGAAGGCGCTGTGGCTGATCGACTCGGGGTTCAACCTGATGGCATTCGTGATTTCAGGCATCATCCTCGCTGCGTGGCGGTAATTGGGGTCAGAGTCGAATTTCATCGTTCCAACGCAGTCGCGTTGGAACGATGAAATGCGACTCTGACCCCAATTACCGCCACGCAGCGAGGATGATGCCTGAAATCACGAATGCCATCAGGTTGAACCCCGAGTCGATC
>DASUGD010000045.1:0-15722 GCA_036274195.1 Gemmatimonadaceae bacterium
CTTCGTCAACTCGCACCCGCGTCCCGACTCGCCCGGCAAGGAAACGGACTGGCCGTCGGGCGGCGCGCCGCAGGACGTCCCGTACGCGACGAAGGGCCACGCGCCGCACCGCCCGCCGGCGTCGCTGCTCGCGCGCCGCACCCCCGAGCGTACGATCGTCCCCACGCCGCCCGTGGTCCACGGCGGCGCAAAATCGGAGCCGTGATCCATGTCGCGTCCGCCTGACGAGTTGCCGAGCCTAACGCGGCGCGGTCTCCTGGCCGGCGCCGCCGGGGTGGTGGGCGGCGCGCTTGTCGGTTCCCTGCCCCCGATGGTTGGCGCGCAGCTGGCGCCAGGTGCTCCTCCACGTCCCCAGGCGCCAGCGGATCCGACCAAATTGCCCGGTGGCGCGACGACCGCCGTCGGATCGCGCTCTCCGTTCGAGACGCCGGCCCGCACGCCCATCGGCGAGACGACCGGCAACTCGCTGACACCGCTGCAGAACCTCACTGGCACGGTGACGCCCGCCGACCTGCACTTCGAGCGACACCACGCTGGCGTGCCGACGATCGACCCCGAGCGGCACCGGTTGATGGTGCACGGGCTCGTCGACCGCCCCACGACCTTCTCGCTCGATGACATTCGCCGTTTCCCGCAGGTGACCCGCACCCATTTCATCGAGTGCTCGGGCAACGGACGCGCGGCCTACCGCGAGCCGAAGCCCGACCTGACGCCGCAGAAAGCGTCCGGGCTTACCGCGAATACGGAGTGGACCGGCGTCCCGCTGGCGACCCTGTTCCGCGAGGTCGGCGTTAGGCGAGGCGCCACGTGGTTTCTCGCCGAGGGCGCGGACGCGTGCCGGATGACCCGCTCGGTGCCGGTCGCGAAGGGCTGGGACGACGCCCTCGTCGTATGGGCGCAGAACGGCGAGCCGCTTCGGCCGGAGCAGGGCTACCCGCTGCGCCTCCTCCTCCCGGGGTGGGAAGGCAACATCAACGTCAAGTGGCTGCGCCGCCTCGAGCTGGGCACGCACCCGTGGATGACGCGCTGGGAGACGTCCAAGTACACCGACCCGCTGCCTAACGGCACGGCGCGCATGTTCAGCATGGAGCTCGACGCGAAGTCGGTCATCACGTCTCCCGCCTACCCCGAAGTGCTCGAGGCGAAGGGGTGGCGGCCGATCACCGGGCTGGCGTGGAGCGGGCGCGGTCGCGTGACGAAGGTCGAGGTCAGCACCGACGCGGGCGACACGTGGCACCAAGCCGATCTCCTCGGTCCCTCACAGCCCAAGGCCCACGTGCGATTCCAGTACATGTGGAACTGGAGCGGCGGCGAGGCGTGTCTGCTGAGCCGGGCTACCGACGAGACCGGGTACGTGCAGCCCACTCGCCGGCAGCTCCTCGACGTCCGCGGTATCGGCACCGACTTCCACTTCAACCCCATCGTCGGCTGGCGCGTGCAGTCCGACGGCCGCGTGGAATTCGACGGGGAGACGTGATGCGACGCATTTCGTTAGGCGCTGCCGCCTTCGTCGCCGCGTGCACCCGCGGCGAGCCGGCTCGCGCGCCGATCGATTCGGCGACCGGCGCGATGACCACCGCGACGACGTTCGCCTCGTACGACGCGGGTGCCGCGGCCGGCGGACCGGGAGTGGGCAGGCGCTACGAATTCGGCCACACGCCGACTCGCGCAGAAGTCGCCGCGTGGAACACCGACGTCGGCCCCGACGGCCGCGAGCTACCGCCAGGTCGCGGCACGGTCGCCCAGGGTGCGGCGCTCTATCAGGCGAAGTGCGCCATGTGCCACAACAGGAATGGTGAAGGCATGTCGCCCGTCTACCCGGCGCTCATCGGCCGCGACCCCAAGGCCGAGGGATTCCACTTTGCCTCGGACCCCAGGCTCGTCAAGACGATCGGGAACTACTGGCCGTACGCCACCACGGTCTTCGACTACGTCCGCCGCGCGATGCCGTACAACGCACCGGGCTCTCTGTCGAACGACCAGGTGTACGCCCTCACCGCGTTCCTCCTGGCAGCAAACCGGGTGATCCCGTCCGACGCCACGCTCGATGCGAAGGTGCTGAGGACGGTGAAGATGCCGTACGCCGGCCGGTTCGTCCCCGACGACCGGCACGGCGGTCCCGAAGTGCGGTAATCACGTTAGGCAGACCACTTACTCCGTAGAAGCCCATGACCCACTCCGCCACCACTATCGCAGTGCCCGAACGCGCCACGACGCGAGCCGCCACCGCCAGCCTCCCGCCGTGGGCGAAGCTCGGCATCCTCTTTGGGCTCGTGAGCGCAGCATCCATCGTGCTCTGGGGACCGATTGGCGTCTCGGGCACCTACCCGCGGTTCGTCGGCGCGGTGCTCCGCCTCCTCGATCCGGCGTACGCGGCGTCCAACCCGTACCTCGTGAAGATGGGAGCGCTATTCAAGCCGGAGACGTTCCTCGTGATCGGCCTCGTCATCGGCGGCTTCCTCGCCGCTCGCACCGACAAGCGAGGCAAAGCCCCCGCGATCGAGCAGGTCCACGCGATGGAGACCTCCACCGCGGCGCGATACCGCGACGCGTTCCTTGGTGGGCTGCTCATCGTCTTCGGCGCACGACTCGCCGGCGGCTGCACGTCGGGCCACATCATCTCCGGCATCACACAGCTGTCACTGAGCGGCATCGTGTTCGGTGCCGCCGTCTTCGCCTCCGGGATCTTCACCGCGAAGCTCATTCGCAAGGGAGCCTGACATGCCCGCCCTCTACGCCCTCCTGGTCGGCATCGCGATGGGCGCGCTGCTTCAGCGCGTGCGCGCGTCCAGCCCGGGGATGATTCTCGCCAACCTCCGGCTCGAGAACCTGTCGATCATCAAGTTCATGGCGACCACCATCGCCGTCGGGATGATCCTCGTGTATCTCCTCGATGCGGCCGCGCCCCAGATCCTGCACTTCGACATCAAGCCGACGTACCTCATTGGCGTCGCGCTGGGCGGCGTGATCTTCGGCGTCGGCTTCGCCCTCGGCGGCTACTGTCCGGGCACCTGCGTTGTTGGCGCGAGCGAAGGGCGCCGCGACGCGCGCTATGCGATTCTGGGCGGCGTCGTCGGCGCGCTGCTTTTCGCCATGCTGTACACCGTGCTGCTCGAGCCGGTCATCAAGCCGCTGGATCTCGGAAAGGTCCGGGTGCAGGACTACGTGCACCTGCCAGCAGTCACCGTCGCGCTCATCGTCGCCGGAGCCCTGCTCACGATCGTCAGGCTGCTGCCGACCATCCGGGGGCACGCCTCGTTAGGTCAACCCAATTAGATTATGGGCATGGCCTCTCGCCCGCACGCGCCGGCCCGCCCGAAGCCGGCCCCGACCCCCGAGCTGCTCGCTATGGTCGCGCGGCGGTTTCGCGTGCTGGCCGATCCCGCGCGGCTCGGAATCCTCCACGCGCTCCAGGCCGGCGAACGCACGGTCACCGAGCTCGTCGACGTGACGGGGCTGTTGCAGGGGACGCTGTCGAAGCACCTGCAGACGCTGCACGACGCCGCCTTCGTGCGGCGTCGGCGCGAGGGCCAGTTCGTGTACTATGCGCTGGCGGACGATGACGTCCTGGCGCTCTGTGAGCACATGTGCGGCCGGATCGAGGTCGAGGCTGACGCCGCTCGACAGCTTCTCCGCCGCCGCTAGCGGCGGCATCAGCGCGCCCTCACAAGCTGCAGATCCGTCTTTACACAGCCGCCTTGCCTGAAGCCTCTTCGTTGGGCCCGACACTCGTCAGCCGAACGAGCATCGGCCCGATCTCCTCGAGCGGGAGCACGTAGTCGACCGCGCCAGTCGCGATGGCGGCACGCGGCATCCCACTGTGGAGCGCCGTGAGCGGGTCCTGGGCGATCACCGCGCCGCCGAGCGCCCTGACGTCACGCACACCGTCGGTGCCGTTCCGCCCGCCGCCGGTGAGAATGACGGCGATGACCTTGCCGTTCAGCGAGTGCGCGGCCGAACGGATCAGCGGGTCCGCCGCCGAGCGCAGGAAGTTCACGCGCGTCCCGTCCCGCAGGTGGAAGCAGCGATCCGTACCGACGATGAGGTGGCTGTCAGGCGGCGCGATATACACTGTGCCCGCAACGAAGGACTCGCTCGGTTCGGCGTTCTTCACGCGGAGCTTGCACCGCCGGCCCAGAATCTTCTCCAGCACCGACGGTGCGTTTGGGCTCCGGTGCTGCAACACCGCGATCGGCGTCGGAAAGCTCGCCGGCAGCGCCTCGAGGATCTTGCCGATCGCCTCGATGCCACCTGCCGACGCCGCGAGGATCACCAGCTCGTGGCGCGCCGCGCCGTCCTGCGGTACGGCGTTAGGCATTCCCCTGATCGGCTCGGTCATGTCACACCGTCCCTGCCCTTGGTGGGCGCGCCACGAGCGACCGCTGCCTACTTCGTCACGATCGGAATCGCCTGCCGTTTCGGTTTCACCTCTTCGGTCTTCGGCAGCCGCACGGTCAGCACGCCGTCCTTGAACTCGGCGGCGATCTTCTTCTCATCGATCCCGCCGGGGAACGGCAGCGTCCGCTGGAACGTTCCGAAACGACGCTCCCACATGTAGTAGGTGCGGTCGTCTTCCTTCTCCGTCTTCTCGTTCACCTTCTCGCCGCGGATCGTCAGCATCCCGTCGGTGAAGTCCACGGAGACATCCTCCGGCTTCATTCCCGGAAGCTCCGCGGTGACCGTGAACTCGTCTTTCGTCTCGGCCATGTTCACCGCGGGTGCCCAGGCCTGCGCCTTCAGTGGGAATTCCTTCCCGAAGACTTCGTCGAACAGGTGCTGTGTGGTCGCGTTCAGGTCATCGAAGTCGCTGAACGGAGTGAGGAGGGGTGACGGCAGGAACCCTGGCGTGAAGGGGAACTGCCGTCGGGTGAGTTTCGTGCGTGCCATATCGCCTCCTTGTGAATCCGGGGTCGTGCAGAGTGCTGCACGGTTGACCCAAGGATGCGATGCAAGCGACGCGTGGTCTGTCGGAACAACCCGTAACTGACGTCAGTGAGTCGCTGACCTAACACCGTCGGCGTCATGCACGAGTGCGCCTGCGCCCGGCGTCTCGCCGATGGCTCGATACCGCAGGCGGGCAGCAATCCCGCCGTGCTCATCGAGGCGCGCGGCCGCGTCGTTCGACACCTGTTCAATCGAAGCGCCCTGGTCGAGCGCCTGCCGAACGGCGTCCTCGGCCTCGGCCATGTGTTCCTCCAGGTAGCGACCCGTGATGTAGAGATCGCGCACCGTGTGCCGCTCGAGGGCGCGCCGCGTGGCGGCCGGACCTAACGCCGCCGCGTCATGATCGGCATCCGTGCTGGCGATCTCGGCGATCTGCCGGAGATCGGTCGCATTGCGGAGCGCCGACGCGCCCACCTTGGCCGCCGCGAGGATGTCGGAGTCCGAAGCGTCGGCGTGGAGTGACTCGAGCTGCAGGACGCGCTCTGAAACCGAACCGGCGAGCATCTTCTTGAACTGCGTCGCGATTCGCGAGGCGCCTCCGACGAGAATCCCGCCGTCGATCGACGCGTGTCTCGCGACCACCAGCTCCGATTCACGGAGCATTCGTTCGGTGCCGGCAGCGCGGGCGCGCTTCGCCGCGTCGTGCCCCGTCTCTCCGCGCACACCACCGTGGAAACCGTGCCGCGGCGCATCTCCCATGTGCGCGGGCGCGTCGATCGTCGCGTGTGCATGAATCCGCGCGATGAGCGACAGCTCTCCAGCCTGAAAGCGGTAGATACGCGCGAGTCGTGCGTCGACGACCGCGACGATCACCGGGCGGGTTACCTTGAGGGCGCGAATGTATGGCGACACGCACATGCCCGTGCTCCAGATCGCCATGGTCGGCATCGGAACTGGAAGCCGCTCGGCGTCCTGCACGACCCCGTCGGTGATGAAGGCGGCCCACCCGGGTGACGAGAGGCCGGACCGATACGGCGCGAGCAGCTCGTCGAGCAGCGCAACACAGCGCTCGAACGCCTCGCGCTCTTCGTGCGACGAACCGGCAAGCCATCGCCGCAGATCCCTGAGCGATCGATCGAGATCGGTTCGCCAGGCAAGTCGCGACGCGGGATCACCGGCTGCGCCACGGAGATAGACCGACAGGACGCGCTCATCGCGGAGCGCACGCTCCAGGGTAACGAGCTGTGAGTACGTCAGCATACGAGCTCCTCGCACGGTACGGTCCAACGTTGCGGTCGCGATCGCGCCGAGTCTGTCCGTCGCGCTGCTCGGGGTGTGTCGGACATGAACCGACAGACTGTCGACTCGATGTCGGGGGTTTACGCCCAGGACGTGGGTGATCGCCGACAGACGTCCCCTCGAGCCAGACCTAACGTGGCTCGAACGCCGGGCAGCGAATGCCCGAGCCGAGCTTCGACGATCGCGAGGGAGCACCGCCGATGGCCGTCGAGTTGCGTCGCGTCCTCATCGCGACGGATTTCTCTGAGCGATCCGTGCACGCGGCACGGTGGGGCGCGCTACACATCGCGGGCGACGCCGAGGTCGTACTCGCACACGTGGTCGCCATTCCCGACATTCCTCGATTCGTACGCGCCCGGTTTCCCCAGATCGCTACGGTCGCGGAGTCTGCGGTGGCTGGCGCGACCAGGCGGCTCAACGAGGTCGCAGCGACGTTGCACAACCCCTGCGTGCGGACCGAAGTCCGCGTCGGCGGTACCGCCGAGCAGATCGCGGATATGGCGCGGGAGGTTCGTGCCGACCTCATCATCGTGGGCCGCCATGGTGACCGACCCGGCCTCACGCATCGGATCGGAACCACCGCCGATCGCGTCATACGAATTGCGCCGGTTCCCGTCCTTCTCGCGACGAGCATGCGTGACGCGCGTCCGCGACACATTCTCGTCGCGCTCGACGATGCCGACATCACGCCGCGGGTCGTCGAATGGTCTCGATATCTCGCGACGCGCTTCGGCGCTGGTATCACTGGCCTTCACGTCGTGACCGCGACCGTGTTCACGCGCGCCGCGCTGCACGCCTGCACGGATGACCCGGCCACGGCACTCTCTCCGTTGGCGATTCAGAAACGCCTGACGAAGGAAGGCGTAGCCTGGTTGCGGGGTGTCTTGGAGCCCGCATCGAGCATCACATCGGTGGCGACGGAAGTCTGCTTCGGATGGGCCGCGCACGAGATCGTAGCGGCAGCCGAGCGCACCAACAGCGAATTGATCGTCGTCGGTCGAGCCGGATCGGGCCTCGGCCGCCGGATGCTGATGGGTACCATGACTCGCCAGGTGCTACGTAACGCGCTATGCCCTGTGCTCGTAGTCGCCGAGCCAGAGGCGGCGTCGAACACGTCGGCGCTTGCGAGATGACCGCCGCCACACCCGCGACACCGGTTCGAGTGCCGCCACCCACAGCCCCACCTCCATCGCGGATGGCACGGGTCCACCAGAGACCACGAGCTAACGCGCGTTAGGCGCCAGTGTCTGATATTGTCCGACAGCGACGCCGCGATAAGAACGTTCATCGCCAGCGGTAACAGATCCTGTCCGTGGCTCGTACGACGAACGCGCGTTCATGCTGCCGTCATTCATGCTGCCGTCATTCATGCTGGCGCAATGCGCGCGCACGCAACTTTCGGCCCATGATCTCGTTCTCCAGACGCGCACTGCTGGTGACGGCCGTCGCCACGCGCTCACTCGGTGCGCAACGCGCGCCTGTCGACACCGCCTCCCGCCGCGATTCCGCGGTCGCCGCCGATTCCAATGGATCGGCGCACCCGCCCGTTTCGACTGGCGATCACGCCCCAAACTTCGACAAGCGCCTGGCCGCGGGCTTGGTCCTCGGATCGCTTGCCCTCATGCCGCTCGACCGGCAAGCCGAGTCGTGGCTGCAGCGACCCTCGCTGCAAGGCAGTCCAGCACTGCACTCGACCGCAGGCACGTTCAACTGGATTGGCGGCACGGGCGTGCTGGCCGGCAGCGTCGGTGTGCTCGCCATCGGTCGCCTGACGGGTAACGATCGTCTGAGCGCGATTGGCCTCCATACGACCGAGGCCATCGTCGCGAGCGGCGCCATTGTCGCCGTGACGAAAGGCATCATGGGACGCCAGCGACCGTTTCTCGAAAAGGGCGACCCCGGCGACTTCTTCGTCGGCCGCGGCTTCGGCCATGCCGGACTCACGTCGTTTCCGTCGGGTCACACGGCGGCCGCATTCAGCACCGCGACTGTCTTGAGCATCGAGGCCCATCGCGCTTGGCCAAAGGCAACACCAATCATCACGCCATTGCTGTATGGCGCCGCGACGACCGTCGGCCTCTCACGTATGTACGGCTCGCACCACTGGGCGAGCGATGTGGCCTTCGGGGCGACCGTCGGCACGCTGACCGGCATCCAGGTAATGCGGTACAACGACGCTCACCCGGACAACAAGTTATCGCGCTGGCTCGCACATACGTCGGTCGCGCCCAACGGCTCGCGAGGGGTCAGCGTCGGCATGTCCCTTCCCCTTCGCTGACCGACTACCGAGTTCCCTCGGGTCAGCCAACGTCGACGAACGCGCTCTGCCACTGCGCGGCATCCTTGTCCTGCCGGTAGAGCGCATCGATGTTGGCCACGATCGTGGCCGCGTTCTTCCGCACCGCATAACGATCCATGCTTCGTGTCGCGCGACCCGACAGGAAGATCCCGTCAGGCGTGTACTTCGACTTGTGCTTCGGGCACTGCAAGCGGCCCTCGGGCGCGAGCCAGCGCAGCGCCGTGTTCTGATGCGGACAGGCAAGGCCGAACGCGTACACCTTACCCTGATACCGCGCGAGAATCACGTCGTTGTCCTTGTCGATCGTCGCGCCGTCGGGCGCCGGGATCGGATACGTGACCTCACTGTCGTTGGGCGACCGTACACGACACTTCGCGTTGAGTCCAGCGGGGCTGGTGTATCGCGCGGATCGGGCACGGTGTCAGTCACCTGCGCCGAAAGCAGCGAGAGAGTCACGAGCGTGAGGATCATAATCCTGCCGTTGTACGTCGAGCGTGTCGTTCAGGCGCTGTTCATGTTGCGTTCAGTCGTTCCGTTCTGGGTCGACTCGACTGAAACACCCGAGGGACGCATTTCCCCTACGGACGCTATCCGACACCATTTCAGGGGGCCCTGACAGTGGCGTGTGCCCGCAGTCGCGAAATTTGCGTGTCTCAGGCGTCTGGCTCCACCTAACGCGGCCGTGACCGCCGCCCAAGTAGTTGGCGCCCTCGGCTCGAAGCGCGGCGGGACTGCGACTTCTCGGGGCGGAGGTGTGTATGCCGAGTCTCACGCGAATCGATCACACCTTGCCGGTGCTCCTCGCGACGGCCGTTGCCTGCGGGCGGGATGGCCCACAGCGCACACCAGTTTTCTCGAGACGTTGCATCCAATCCAGCGCCTCGCTGCCGTGAGCGAGGTCGTCGATGCCGTGCTGTATCTCACCAGGGCGCCGTTCGTTACCGGCGAAGTGCTCCACGTCGACGTAGCGCGCTCGACTCCGTCCCCACGTGAAACGGTGTTGTCACGCGACTTGCGCGCACTGCCGGATGGAACTCGGCGGTTGGAGAAGAAGCCCGTGATGGAACGTGAAATCCGCGGCCTGGCGGAGCGTCGGACGCGTACTTCGCGCCCGCCGCGCCGCCCGCCGCTCGGCGGGGTGCCGGATTACTTCTGGACGCCGCTCGCCTCAGGCGTGCTCGTCCTCGTCTGCGGCCTGCTCGGACTCGCTACCGGGCAGCTCTGGCTATTCCCAAGCATCGGACCGACCGCGTTCCTCCTCGCGCACAGTCCCGAGGCGCCGAGCGCGCAGCCGTGGAACGTCGTTGTCGGACATCTCGTCGGGCTCACGGCAGGATACCTCGTGCTGGCGCCGCTGCACGTGAGCAACCTGCCGGCAACGTTCGCGCTGCACGCGCTCATGCCGGTACGCGTGTGGGCGAGCGCGCTGGCCGTCACGCTCACGCTTTTTGGGCAGATCGTCACACGCTCGTCGCATCCGCCGGCTGCGGCAACCACGCTCCTCGTGGCCCTTGGCGGATTTCGCGCGACGGTGCACGACGCGAGCGCGGTGGTCGTCGGCATCCTCGTCGTCGCCGCCGCGGGCGAGCTTCTTCGCTTCGTCCATGCGCGCGCCGGCTGACCGGAGTCGACGAGCATGAATCGCCCGCGCGATGGCGGACCAGGATGCCGATGTAAAGCGGCCGCTGGTTAGGCGTTGGCGTTAGATGCAGCCGACGCTACGATGAGTAATCTCGGACGCTACGACCCGAAGCGACGTCGCGGTGCGGCCGGTCGCCGATCGAATCGGGCATTGGCTCCGAGAGCATGAGCCGCTCGGAACCGGCGGCGAGAGGTCTCGTCGCGGCGTCGGCCGGCACGTCAGGCGGGCGCCGAGCATACCGCTGCACCACTGCGCCAGCGGCGAGCAGCCCCGCAGCGGCTGCAAACGTCAGCTTGTAAACCGCGATGTTCAGAATGGCGCGTGGCAGGTTGGCCGGCTCGAAGCCGACGGCGAGACCCACGACGGCCGCAACGCCCACCGCGGCGCCTACGCCGATCAGCAGTCCACCGAATCGGGACGTGCGCATGCTGCCTCCGGTAATCGCCGCGTCAGCATCGCGACGGCGCGAGGCACCCACATTAAAGCGAGTACGCTCCCGACGCTAGCATTGATCAGCCGGCGGGCAGAGCATCCTCGTCGATCCCGCGTTCGAGTCGTCGAGACCGGACCGCGCTGCCGCCGTGATCACGTGAGGTCGTTGCGCTCCTGATCCGTGGCGCGATGGCGGTGAGCAGGCCCGACATGGCCGCCACCTCATGCAGCAACTGGCGGCGCCCCGGTCCCGATTCTGCCGCCGACGCGAGTCCCGCCATTCCATCCGCCAAACCCGGGATGAGCGCCAGCAATCTGTCCGCCGTCTTACCGAGGATCTCATCGAACCGAGCGAACTCGACGCGAAGCTCCTCGGTTGTCGCCTCGAGGTCCCAAGCGCTCCGTGACCCCCGGTACTCGGCGAGCGATTGCGATAGCCACCGGTCGAGCGTTCGTGCCGCCTCCCGTCCGGCAATGATCGCGATTTCGAGCATGACTACTCGCTCGTGCTCCTGCCTCGGATCATCGAGTCGAATGCTCGCCGCGAGCGCGACTATCGAGAGCGGGTGAGGCGGAAGCGACTTATCAGCCAACCGGGTCGCGACTGGCGTGTCTGTGGGGTTTGAGTTGCGTGATCCCGGCCCTCGGCGGGAAACAGCGAGTTGGTCCGTGCTCATCGCGACCTCCATCGAGTGATTCGCTCCGTCTTCGTCGGTCCTGCTCCGCCCGGCTCGACGTCATTGGTGATGATGCGCCCTGGGGCTCATCTCCCTCTCAGACGGCGCTCAGAAGTGCAGCTGACCCTGACAGGGGTTTGGCCGTGGGCCTCCGCTCGATGATCGAGGGTCGTTCTGACCCGCTTTGAGGTTGGTTTGAGGTGTGTCTGAGTCTGGCCTGAGCACGGCGGTCTAGTCTCCGGAGAAATCCCGGACGTCATTTGATTCGGAGATGGTCATGTACCAGATCGTTAGGCCATCCCTGTGGCAGAGCGCGGTTGCCAGAACGCGCACGGCACTCCTGTTCGCGCTTTCCGCGGCGTGTTTCGACCCGAATGACGCGCGGGAGCGGCCGAGCCAGCATCCCGTGCGGGCGGGAGTCATCGATCTGCGGTGGGCGCCTCATGTGGGGCTATCGAGGCCAGCCGGTGGCGAAGACAGTGTTGTCGCTGCTGCCGAAGCTTCGCTTCGCGGCGGGAGGCCGTGGCGAGCGACGCAGATGCTCGCCCCGGTTCTCGGGAACGCATCGAGTCGCACGCCGCGCGCGGTAATCGTCGCCGCCCGCGCGGCGGCGGCGTGGCAGGGCTGGGATGAGGTGGTTCGTCTCCTACTCGGGGAGCCCTGGTTGGACGCATTCGCCGGCGAAGGCGATGCCCTCCTGGCGCGGGCGGTGCTCGAGACCAACCGACGCGACCTCGACTCCGTCGCGCTCCGTCACGCACGGCGTGCCGTCGCCTCCTCGCCGGATTCCGACGCGCGCGCGGCAAGGCTCGTTGTGCTCGCCCGGGCGTTCACCCGCGTCGGCCAGAGCGACAGTGCCCGCGTCGCTTGGGAGGGCGCAGCACGGTCGGCGCCTGGCGTCGCCGACTGGCTTCTGCTGCAGGCGGCGCTGCTCACACCGTCCCCGTCTGACCGCGAGGCTCTGTTCGCCCGCCTCACGACCGACGTCGCCCGCGGTCGCACGCCATGGATCGAGGCCGAGGCCCGTGAGCGGGCCGGAGATCTGGCTGGTGCGACGTTGCTGCTCGACTCGTTAGGCGCGCGCGTCGACGCGCTCCGCGTCCGGCTCTCCATGGCGCACGGTACGGAGGATCGATCATCGGTACGGCGCGAGCTGAATGCGATCGTCGCGTCGCGCCGTGGGTCCCCGCCGGCTCGACAGGCGGCCGCGTTGCTCGATGGCGTTTTCGCGCCGCTCACCGCGCGGGAGCAGTTGGCTATCGCCCGTAGCGCGGCCAGGGTTGGCCCAGTGTCGCGCGCCGCGGCCGGCTTCGCGGCGGCGTTCGCCGCCGGTCTCGGCACCGCCGCCGACCGATACGCCTACGGCCAGATGCTCGCCACGCTCGGGCGTCACCACGATGCGATCGGACAGTTCCAGCAGGCGGCACGGTCGGGATCGCTGACCGGCCGCGCGCAGTACCAGCGCGCCCGGTCGCTCTTGCGAAGCGGACAACTCGCGGAATCTCGTTCGGCACTGCGGGCGATCGTGCGCGCTGACCACGATCCGGCGTCCACCGCCTCCGCTCTCTTTCTCCTCGCCGACCTGGCGACAGACGAGGGACGTGACGCCGCGGCGCGGGCGGCGTTTTTGGAGCTCGTCCGGCGATATCCCGCGAGCGCGCTCTCACCTCGCGCGGCGTTCCGAGCGGCGATGATTGCCTACGTGCACGACAGCCTCTCGCGCGCGGCGATGGAATTCGACGCGCTGCGAGCGCGCCACGCCCGTAGTAACGAAGCCCTCGCAGCAACGTACTGGGCCGGCCGCGCGTGGCAGCGAGCCGGTGACTCCGCGCGCGCGAACGATCGATGGCGCGGTGTGCTCGCACGAGAGCCGCACGGCTACTACGCAACGCTCGCGCGAGCGCGTACCCGCTCGCCTCTGGCCGACGTACCGAGCGGTGTGGCGGTTGCGTCGGATCCGGCAGTGGACTCCGTGATGGCCCGGGCGGCGTTGCTGGAGCAGCTGGGACTGAGCGCCGACGCTCGGCGTGAATACGACCACGTGGAGCGTGACGCGCGGCGGTCGTTCACTGCAGCGCTCACTGCGGCAGCGGCGTTTCTGACGCATGACCAGGGCGGACGGACGATACGGCTCGCGGCCGGAGTGCTGCGCCACGCGCCCGCGCCTGACGCGGCACTTTACCACCTCGTATATCCGCTACCATATGAGGAGACGATCCGCTTCGAGAGCGGTGTTCACGGAGTTGAGCCCGCGCTCGTCGCGGCGCTGATACGGCAGGAGTCGAGCTTCTTCCCATCGGCAACGTCGGCTGTCGGTGCGCGAGGTCTCATGCAGATAATGCCCGCGGTCGGGCGCCAGAGCGCCATCGCTCGGTCGGCCGTCACCTGGTCGGATGCATTGCTGTACCAACCCGACGTCAGCCTCCGACTCGGCACCGCGCATCTCGCCGCACTCCTCGCGCGCTACAACGAGCCGGCACGCGCGCTGGCGGCATACAACGCCGGTGAATCCCGAGTGGATCGTTGGGCGCGCAAGGCGGGCGCATCCGACCCCGAGGTCTTCGTGGAGCGCATCCCGTACGTGGAGACTCGCGACTATGTGCGAATTGTGCTGCGGAACATGACGTGGTATCGGCGCCTCTATGCACTCTGAGCTTGCCACGGAAACCCTCGCGCCGGAACCGGACGCGCCGCTCGTCGATCGTGTCCTCGCGCCGTTTCGCCGGTTCGCGCGCACCGCATCCGCCAGCGGGATCGTCCTCCTCGCGGCCACGGCCATCGCGCTCGGATGGGCGAATTCGCCGTGGGCGGACAGCTACCATCACCTCTGGAAGGTGACCATCGGCGGCACGTTAGGTGCGGCGTCGTTCCGCACGACGCTCCATCACGCGATCAACGACGGCCTCATGGCCGTCTTCTTCTTTGTCGTCGGTCTCGAGATCAAGCGCGAGACCATTGCCGGCGAGCTCGCCTCGGTGAAGACGGCGGCGTTGCCCATGATTGCGGCGCTGGGCGGAATGCTCGTGCCGG
This sequence comes from Gemmatimonadaceae bacterium, assembly GCA_036274195.1. Classification (GTDB taxonomy): domain Bacteria; phylum Gemmatimonadota; class Gemmatimonadetes; order Gemmatimonadales; family Gemmatimonadaceae; genus JAJKIV01. The sequence continues at coordinate 14,264 of DASUGD010000045.1, forward strand.
CGGCCATCTACGCCTTCACCAACGCCGGCGGCCCGGGCAGTCCGGGCTGGGGTGTGCCGATGGCGACGGACATCGCGTTCGCCCTCGGCGTGCTGGCACTCCTCGGCAACCGAGTGCCGACCGCGCTCAAGGTCTTCCTCGCCGCGCTCGCCATTGTCGATGACATCGGTGCCGTGCTCGTCATCGCCGTGTTCTACTCGTCAGGCGTCGCGTGGGGGCCACTCGCCGGCGCCGCTGGACTCCTGGTTCTGGCTATCGCGTTCAATCGTGCGGGCGTGCGTCGTCCATGGACGTACGGCGCGATCGGGCTCGCGCTGTGGGGTACAGTGTTGCTTTCCGGAATTCACGCCACGGTTGCCGGCGTTCTCCTGGCGTTCGCCATCCCGGTGCGCACGCGCGTGAACGAGCGCGAGTTCCTCGCGAAGGCGCGTCGCGCACTCGAGGCGTTCGATCGCGCGGCCACCGTGACGGCCGAGGATCCCAACGTGACCGTACTGTCTAACGTCGAGCATCACACGTCGCTGGAAGAGCTCGAGACCCTGTGCCAGCTTGCGCAGCCGCCGCTCATCCGGCTCGAGCACGCGCTTCACGGCATCGTCGCGTTCGGTATCATGCCACTGTTCGCGCTGGCGAACGCCGGCGTGACGCTCGACGCGGCCACCCTGGGGTCCGCCATGGCCCATCCGGTGACGCTCGGGGCGGCACTTGGCCTCCTGCTCGGGAAACCGTTAGGCATCGCCGGGTTCTCGTGGGTCGCCGTTCGCCTCGGCCTCGCCGCGCTGCCGCGCGGCGCGAGCTGGGCGGCGCTATCGGCGGTCGCGGTGCTCGGGGGCATTGGCTTCACCATGGCACTCTTCATCGCCGGTCTCGCCTTCCCGGCCGGCTCGCCTCGCGGCGAGTTGCTCGATGCTGCGAAGCTCGGGATCCTCGGCGCATCGGCGCTCGCCGGCATCGTTGGAAGCTTCCTGCTCAGGCGGGCCCTCAGGCCGGCATCCAGCGCTCCCTCCGAGGACCCACTGCATCCGCCGTTGCGTGAGTGATGGCGACGACGTGGCGCTTTGCTAGTTTCGGTCGGGACTGGTTATCCCGACGTGCGCGACGCGTCGGCCACCGTCTCGAGACCGAGCGACTCATGCGTCGAGGTCGAATCGGTCGCCTAACGAGCGCGCGACCAGCCGCTTGCCCAACCACCGGGTGTTCATGGCGCGCGTGACGAGATTTCGTAGGCGGAGTGCCGCGCGGGTGCGTGGTGCGAACCAGCCGCCGAAGTGTTGGGCCGCCTGCTGCTTCGCGTCCATGAACGGCTTGAACCGGCGTTCGTAGCTCGAGAACGCGGCTTCGTGATCGCCTTCGGCGCGCGCCAGCTCACGCGCGAGCACGAACGCGCCGGCCATCGCGAACGCCGATCCCTGACCCGCAAGCAATGACGGACAGTACGCGGCGTCGCCGATGAGCACGA
>DASUGD010000046.1:0-10293 GCA_036274195.1 Gemmatimonadaceae bacterium
GAGGAACACGGACCCGGGACCAGGAAGATCCATCGCGACGAGGGCGTGCAGGAGTCCGGTGGTGAGGCCGCCCTGCACGACGAGCCCGCCGAAGCGTGTGCCCTTCGCGAACGCCTCATCGAAGTGCAGCGGGTTGTAGTCGCCGGTGAGTCTGGCAAATGTCTCGACGTGCTCGCCGGTGAGCGTCAGCGAGCGCTGGGCGGTCTGGCCAACCTGCACACTCATGGTGACCTCTTGAGTTCCACGGCGACCTTGACGAGACTGGGTTGCATCGCCGGCGTGAACTGCGCGCTCCACCCGCTGCCGTCGGCCGAGCGCAGCAGCATGATGAGCGTCGTATCGCTCGAGTGCAGCAGGCGGACTGGCACGAGTGGGCCGACGCGCTGCGCGAGCTCCACCGCCGCCTGCACGGCACTGTCCATCTGCGCGCCATTCATGGCGGCGCTGCCGCGGTTCAGCATCGTGAAGTGCACCGCTGCATGGCCCTCCGCTCGGTTGTGCGCCGCGAGCCAGTCGTGCCCGGTGCGGCCGAGCGGTGTTTCGGGGAAATCGGGCGCCCCGCCACGGCAGGCGAGGAGGAACGCGAGCGGCGGGAGCAGCCGGCGAAGCGCGACGGTCATGCCTGACGTTTCTCCGCCAGGTAGGCAAAGCGCGACAGCCGCCGCTCGGCCGACACCGTGTGGACGCACATGAGAAAGCGCTGCAGGCCGTCGAAGTTCTCCTGTCCCTCCCGCTCGACCAGCTCGCGGGCGTACCGCGCCCGCGCGTCGTGTCGCCGGCGAGACAGGTCGGCGGCATTCTGCGTGACGTCCTCCACGGCGAGCATGGTGAACCCGGCTGCCGTGAGCGCGCGTTCGTTCTCGCCCGCTGGGACGAACAGGTAGAACCCGATCGAGCTTCGTGTCGCGATCTCCTCGTGCGAGACGGCACCGGTGATGACCAGCGCGTCGGTGAAGAACGCACGGCCACCCGGCCGCAGCACGCGGCACCAGTCGCGGAGGACGTCGCCACGGCCCTTGATGTGGCACATGGCGTCGTTCGACATCACGGTGTCGAAGCTCGCGTCGGGGAACGGGAGTGGGCGGCTCGCATCGACGGTCTGAAAGCGAACGCGATCGGCCACGCCGCGCGCCTCCGCCAGTGCGGTCGCGTTGCGCACGCCGTGTTCGTTGAGGTCGATGCCCGTTAGGCGGCAGCCGCGCTGGAGGGCAAGGTAGACGCCGGGTCCCCCCGAGCCGCTGCCCACCTCGAGCACGTTCGAGCTCGCGCCCACGCCAAGCTTGTCGGCAAAGCCGAGCCACTCCACGGCGGTCATCCAGCTGCTCTGCCCGAGGTCTTCCCCGTACGTCTCGCGGCGTACGGCGGCTTCGGCGCCGCTCGCGAAGTCGCCGTAGGCGTGGTCGTAGAGAATGACTGGTGGCGTTGACATGTATGACCCCCGATGGAACTGAAGCTACCCTGGGGACTGGGGACATCGGGACTGGGGACTGGGGACTGGGGACTGGGGACTGGGGTTGTTGGGAATAGGCAATCGGGAACCGGGAACCGGGAACAGTGCCTCCGTGAGGAGCCTCGGTTCCCCGTTCCCGGTTCCCGGTTCCCTCTTTACCGCTTGGCCACATCCTCGTTGAGCACGGCCTTCACATCAATGATTGGCGTCCCGTCGATCGCCTCGAGGTGTTTGACGCGCACGCGCAGCCCATCGACCTCCGTCACTTTGACCCGATGGAGCCCGATCGGATTCGGCCGATGCGGGGAACGCGTGTTGAAGACGCCCTCCGGCGGCCGCGATGTATCACCGCGTGGTTGAACGACCAGCACGGAGCGATGCGCGCGGTCGAGCCAGGTGAGCAGCACGAGGTCGGTCCCCGCCTGGATACCTCGCAGGCCTGCCGCTACGTGCGGCTCGAATATCAGCCAAGCCTCCGGTGCCCCTTCGTCCGGCTGTCGAGGGGCGGACGCGAGGTCCTTGAGCTTCGATTCGACTCGGCCGATCGATTCGAGATGGATGCGCATCGGATTTGAGGCGGCGGTATTGGTGGTCCGTGAGCTGGGTCTGCGTACACACCATGATGTAACTGTAAGGGTGTAATCGTGCCTAAATAGTGATGGCGCCCACATTGCGCCGCGCGAGGCAGGGTGAGTGGTTGCTGACCCCACCGCTGTTTCGCATACTCTGCGCTCCCGACGACGCCGGGCACTCCTCGCGACTCGACCCGTCAGCAATGCACACACACGAGACACTGGCGGGCCAGCGATGAGCGACGCGCCCGTCCGTTGTTCGCAGGATTCCCCGTTGCCGGACGCCATCAGCCGCCGCGAGTTCGGCCGGCGACTCGGCACCGCCGCATTCGCCGCAGGAATCTCCATGAACAGCACTGACGCTTTGACCATGGCCGGAGACGGCGGGAGCACGCACGCGCCTAACGATCTCTGCTTCACCCCTGCGACCGAGCTCGCGGCCATGATCCGCTCGAAGAAGGTCTCGGCACGCGAGGTCATGCAGGCGCACCTCGCCCGGATCGAGCGAGTGAACCCCGCCGTCAACTCCATCGTGACGCTCGTTGCGGATCGCGCGATGGCCGACGCCGCGGCCGCCGACGAGGAGCTCGCGCGCGGGAAGCCACGCGGCCCGCTGCACGGACTGCCAATTGCACACAAGGACCTCGTCGAGACCAAGGGGATTCGCACGACACACGGTTCCCCATTCTTCCGCGACCACATCCCGGACGCCGACGCACCGATCATCACGCTCATCCGCAAAGGTGGTGCGCTGACTGTCGGCAAGACGAACACGCCGGAGTTCGGAGCGGGCTCGCACACGTTCAACCCGGTATTCGGCGCGACGAAGAACCCGTACGACGTGACGCGCAGCTGCGGCGGATCGAGTGGCGGCGCCGCGGTGTCACTCGCGTGCGGCATGGTGCCGATCGCCGACGGCAGCGACACCGGCGGATCGCTCCGGAACCCGGCCGCGTTCTGCAACGTGGTCGGCTTCCGTCCGTCGCCGGGTCGCGTGAGCGCCGGGCGCGGCTCGTGGTCGCCACTCTCCACGAGCGGCCCGATGGCGCGCTCGGTCGCCGACGTCGCGCTGTTTCTGAGCGTGATCGCCGCACCCGACAGGCACAATCCGCTGGTGCTCGGCGAGGACCCGGCGCGCTTCACCGGACGGCTCGACCGCGACTTCAAGGGCACGCGTGTCGCCTGGTACAAGGACCTGGGCGGCATACCGTTCGAGCCCGAGATCAGGCGCGTCGTCGGTGATGCTCGACGTGTCTTCGAATCGTTAGGCTGCGTGGTCGAGGAGGCGGAGCCGGACTTCACGGGTGTCGACGAGGCATTCCCAACGCTGCGTCACCTCTCGTACCACTCGAGCTTGGCGGCGCTGGCGAAGAAGCGGCCCGACTGGATCAAGGACACGATCCACTGGGAGATCGACGAAGCGGAGCGCCAGACCGCGGCCGACGTGGCACGTGCGGCGGAGCGACAGGATCAGTTCTACGCCGAGGTCGAGGACTTCTTCTCGCGCTACGACTACTTCGTGCTGCCCGTGACGCAGGTCGAGCCGTTCGACGTGACGATCAAGTACCCGACGTCGGTGGCCGGCGTCGCGATGCCGACGTACATCGACTGGATGCGCAGCTGCTGGTACGTGACGTTCATGGCGACGCCCGCCATCTCGGTGCCGGCGGGGTTCACGACCGGAGGATTGCCGGTCGGGCTTCAGATCGTGGGGCGTCATCGCGATGACTGGAGCGTGCTGCAGCTCGCGCACGCCTTCGAGCAGGCGACGAGGCACGGACTGCGCCGCCCCGGGATCGTGGGCGGGTGAGCAAGACACGCAACGCGCCGATATCGGAATCGCGGCCAGCGCTCACTCGTGGACCGCCCGCGCGGGCGGTCCACGAGTCGCGCGCTCGGAGAGCCGTTAGGCAGCGCCGGCCCCATCCCACGCGGCGACCGCCTGTGCCTCGGTGAGTCGCTTGATCATCCCCAGCTCGTCGTTGAACAACTGGTCGATGTTCGGCGGGAACTCGCCCTCGAGAATGGCCGTCAGCTGGTAGAGTGACCGACCGTCGGGAAGGCCGATGACCCGTGTCGGCCATCGGCGCGCGGTCTCCTTCGTCGGCCCCGCCCACCAGTCGAGGACACCGCTCTCGCGCTCCCCCGTCATCCTGAAATACACCTCGCTGCCTGACGCCGTCGTCACGATTGCACCGTCGTCGACCAGCTGAATGCCCCGGCACCAGTGGATCGACCAGCTCGGCAGGTTGTTCAGATCGCTGACGAAGTCGAACACCACGTCAGCTGGCGCATCCGCTACGATGTGATAGCTCCGAATATTCATCCGGTCCGTCATTGGTTCCTCACGTTCGGTGGTGGTGCTACGATACGCGCAATCATGCCATGTTCTGGCATATTTCATCGTAGCGTGCAGTATCACTCGATCACCCCGCCATGCACCGCATCGAACGACTGGATCTTCTCACCCGTGTCCTCCGCGACCGCCCGGGGATCACGGTAGCCGACCTCGCCCGTGCACTGGATGTCAGCGTCCGCAGCGTGTTCCGCGACCTCGACCATCTTCGCGAGCGTGGCTATCCCATCGAGGCCGACCGGGGACGCGGCGGCGGTGTGCGGTTGCACGCAAGCTGGGGTCTCGGCAAGGTGCTGCTGTCCAGCGAAGAAGCCCTGTGTACGCTGCTGAGCCTCGCGATCAGTGAGAAGCTCGGGTTTCCGATGTTCTCCACGGAGGTGGCGCGCGCGCGAAAAAAGATCGTCGACGCGTTTCCGACGAACGAACGAAAGACGATCGCGCCGCTGCGGCAGCGCATCTTCGTCGGCCGACCAGCGTCGGCGACAGTCCGCGACACGTATTCGACACCTGAATCCACGGTTATGCGCCAGCTCCAAATCGCCTTTGTCCGCGAGGCGACTGTCCAGGCCGAATACGTGAAAGAGACGGGAGAATCCTCGCACCGCCGCGTCGAGCCACACGCGCTTCTCATCACGTGGCCGGCGTGGTACCTGTTGGCTTACGATCACCTGCGGGGTGAGCCGAGGACGTTTCGGTTCGATCGCTTCCGAGACGCGCAGGTCGAAGAGGGCACGAGCTTCCGCGCCCGGCCCCGCGAGATTGCGACCGCGATCCTCGGCCCACACTGCGAAGTACCGCTCAATCAGATCTGATGGCGCAGTCGATTCCCTATTCCCTATTCCCTATTCCCGACACGCGGTACGTTCACGCGCATGCCTGAGCCGATGCCAGACACGGCACCAGTCGCGGCGGGGACGCAACCTGCAGTCGCAGAAACCTCGACGCGAAACGCGAGTGGCGCGCTGCGCCGTTCGCTGACGCGCGTTGGGCCGGCGCTCGCGCTCGTCATCGTGGTAGCCGCCTTCGCGCTGATGACCGGCGAGCCATCGCACTACCTGTCACCGCTCAACCTCCGCATCGTCCTCTCGCAGACCGTCATCGTGGCGCTTGGCGCCATCGGCATGACGATGATCATCGTGAGCGGCGGCATCGATCTCTCCGTCGGGTCTGCAATCGCGCTCACCGGTGTGGTGGCCGCGTTAGGCGTGGCCGCTGGGTGGCCACCGCTCCTGGCGATCGTGGCGGCGGTCGCGACCGGAGGGCTCGTTGGGTTGACGAACGGCGCGCTCATCACCGGCCTCCGCGTGGTGCCATTCATCGCGACGCTCGGCATGCTCGGCGTCGCACGCGGCGTGGCGAAGTGGCTGGCGAACGAGCAGACCGTCAACGTGCCTGCCAGCTGGATCAACGACCTGCTCATCGCGTTCCCGCGGCAGGCGTGGATGTTGGTGCCGCCGGGCGTGTGGATCACGCTCGTGCTCGCGATCGTCGCGGCGGCAGTGCTCAGGCGGACCGTGTTCGGGCGACGCGTGTTCGCGCTGGGGTCGAACGAGGCGGCCGCGAGGGCGTGCGGTATCGACACGAATCGTCTTCGGCTCATCACGTACGGATCGGCGGGCCTGCTGTTCGGGCTCGCCGGTGTCATGCAGCTCTCCCGCCTTCGCCAGGGCGACCCCACGGTTGCCATTGGCACTGAGCTCGACGTGATCGCCGCCGTGGTGATCGGTGGCGGGAGCCTGAACGGCGGCGAGGGGACGGTCTTCGGCTCGATGGTCGGCGCGCTGATCATGGCCTTCCTGCGCAACGGCTGCCAGCAGATGGGATGGCCGAACTACATCCAGGACATCATCATCGGCAGCATCATCGTCCTGGCCGTCGCGCTGGATCGTCTCCGACTCACCTGGGCGGCGCGATGAGACTCGAACCGTTAGGCATACTGGACGCGCATGTGCATTTCTGGGATCCATCGGTCCTCCGTTACCCGTGGCTCGAGGGTCTTCCGGAGCTCGATCGGCCGTTTCTGCCCGCCAGCTACGCGAGCGCCGCCGCAGGCATCCCGATCGACACGATGATCCTCGTGGAAGCCAACTGTGCCCCACACCAGACGCTCGGCGAGGCGGATTTTTTCGAGCGGGTCGCGGCAACGGGTCCGCACGTTGCGGGCATCGTTGCGTTCGCCTCCCTCACCGAGACCGCGGAGCTCGACCGCACGCTGGACTCGCTCACCGCACGGCCGTTGGTGAAAGGAATTCGCCACAACATCCAGGGAGAGCGCCAGGGGTTCTGCACGCAGCCGTCGTTCGTCGAGGGCGTTCGGAAAGTCGGGGCCCGTGGACTGACGTTCGATCTGTGCGCGACGCATGGCCAGCTGCGCGAGGTGCTGGAGCTCGTACGCGCGTGCCCGGACACGCGGTTCGTGCTCGATCACTGTGGGAAGCCAGCCATCCGCGACCGCCTGCTCGACCCATGGCGCGCCGACATCGCGGACCTCGCGGAATGTGCGAATGTCTGGTGCAAGGTCTCGGGTCTCGTGACCGAGGCTTCCCCTTCCGAGTGGCGGGAGGCCGACCTCGTGCCGTATGCCTCGCATGTCGTGGAGGCATTCGGCACGGATCGCGTGATGTACGGCAGTGATTGGCCAGTGCTGACGCTCGCTGCACGCTACGCGGCGTGGTTCGGGTTCACCGAGTGGCTCACAAAGGGTTGGAGTGATGCCGAGCGGCGTGGCTTTTACCGCGAGAACGCGAGGCGCGTCTACGAGCTCTGATCCGATCACGGGCCGCTCAGTTCGGTAAAGGCCTGCGTCGCACGTCGACTCACTTCAAGACGAACGGCTCGTGCCCCTCGACGTCGAGCGACAGCGCCAGCGCCGCCACGCGACGACCCAGTCGCGACCCGGTTTCGATGTCGAAACGGTAGTGGATCCCGCCGTACAACCGCGACAGGCCGGCTTCTTCGCCCATCGCCTCGAGGCGACTCCTTTCGGCCGGGAACATCGCACCGAGGACCGCGGTCTGTGCGGTTGAGAGGCAAGCGTGGTTCGATGGATACGACGGAAAATTCGGCAGCGTGATCGCGAGGGTGATCAACGGATCTGCCTGCGTAGGCCGAATCAGCCAGTAGGTGAACTTCCCGTCGTGACAGGCGACGATCGCATCGAACCCCGCCATGTTCACGAGCGCCAGCACGTGTGCCGCTTCCCGCTCGTTCAGCCGATAGCGAGCGATCAGCGCCGTGGCCTCGGCGTTCCAGAATCCTGGTGGCGTTATCGTTCCCGCCTGGAGCTCCCAGAACTTTGCGATCGCCGTCTGCTCCGGCGTCCGCGTGTCAGAGATGTTCCGAACCTCCGCTAGCGCCGCCAGGTACTCGGGCGAACCGAAAGCCGGTGGCGGCGGTGGCCGAAACTGATCGCCAGACGTCAGGAAATAGGTGCGTGCCTGGCCGAATTGAGGACCGGCTGGCGGGGCCGGCGGATTCGACGTGCTGAACCACAGACCTGGCCCAACCGGCACCGTTCCGGTCCACGGAGCGAAAAACCGATCGGCCTTCGCTCGCTCGACCACCTGGCCGGCGATGCTCCGCCCGATCGCCTCGCCGGCGTCGGCATCGGTATGAGCGTTGCCCGGCCACGAATCGGACGAGAGTTGCGAGGCCAGAAAGCTCTCGAGCGCGACCGTCTCATCGGGATAGATGTAGGACAACGCCACGACGGATGCACCTGCCGCTGCTGCAGCACTCGACGGATGGTCCTTGCCGTTGCTCGCTTGCTCGGCGGCAATGATCGCGTTGTACTGCGAGGTACTCAGGATCGCGTAGGCGCGAATCGCGACGAACGGATTCGACTTGTGCTTCACTACGAGGTCACGAGCCACCTGATTCCACGAGACGCTTGCACCAGACTCCCAGAACTTCACCGCACCGGAGCGGACGGGTGACAGTGTTCGGGGCTCCGGTTGGAACGGGCTGGTTGCTGGATCTGCACAGCCGGCGAGCACCAGGCTTGGAATCACCACGCTCGTCGCGATCAGTCTGGAGCGCATGACTCCTCCGGGGTTGGTACTTCCAATGACGCTGCGAGGCACGGTGTGCCGTTGCATCGCCTGCAACGGCAATCCATGTTGGAAACCGCCTGCGGGCTCTCGTCGCCTCTCATCTTGGTGAACGGCGGCGTCCCGACGGACCCGACATCGCTGCGCGAAGGCGCGCGGGGGCGCGGAACGAGGCGGCCTCGAACGGGATCCGCACGGGAGACGGAGATGGCTTCGAACCCGATCCGCCCCGATCTGCTCGGCGAGCTCCGAAGTGGGCGTCAGGACTCCATCGACCGCCTGGTTGTCATCCTGTATGAGGAGCTGCGCGAGATCGCGCACCGTCATCTAGGCAGCCGGCGCAACGGATCGAGTCTGGTAACGACCGCGCTCGTGAACGAGGCGTACCTCAAGCTGGTCGACCAGTCGCGCGCTCAATGGAACGACCGCGCGCATTTCCTCGCGCTGGCGGCCGTCGCGATGCGACATATCCTCACGGATCGAGCCAGGGCGCGTGTGGCGCTCAAGCGCGGCGGAGTGCAGCGCCAGGTGACGCTCGATGACGAGGCGCTCACCGTCGACCACCAGCCGGAAGCGATGCTTCAGCTCGACGACGCCCTCGAGCGGCTTGCCCTTGTCGACCGGAGGCTCGCGCGCGTTGTGGAGTGCCGGTTCTTCGCCGGGCTGAGCCACGAAGAAATCGCCGAAGCGCTCGGCGTGACGGTCCGCACGGTGGAGCGCGACTGGGCGAAAGCACGGATGCTTCTTCGACGGGCGCTGTCGCCATGAGCACGTCGCACCCAGCAACGCCGGCCCCGCTGATCCCACCGGAACGGTGGTCGATGCTGAAGCCGCTCATTGACGCGGCCCTCGATCTGCCTAGCGAGGAGAGACAGGCGTACTTCAATGAGGCGTGCACGGGCGACGCGACGCTGAGAGAAGAGCTCGAGCGCGCCATCGTCGAGTGCGAGCAGGATTCACCGTTTCTCGATCTTCCGGCAGCGGAGCGCTTCCCGACGCTGTTCGATGAGTCGGTCCCGCCGCCTCCGGTACTCGCCGATCGCTTCGTGATCGAGCGGGAGATCGGCCGCGGTGGCATGGCAACCGTGTACCTCGCGCACGACCGTCGTCACGACCGGCAGGTGGCTGTGAAGGTCCTGCGATCGGAGCTTGCCGCGTCGGTCGGCGTCGATCGCTTCCTTCGCGAGATCCGGACTGCCGCTCGCTTGCAGCACCCTCACATCCTTGCGCTGCATGACTCCGGCGAATCGGACGGGCTTCTGTATTACGTGATGCCCTATGTCGCCGGGGAGACGCTCCGCGACCGGCTCGCGCGTGAGCGCCAGCTTCCACTCGACGAGGCAGTGCGCATCACTCGCGAGGTCGCTGACGCCCTCGGATATGCGCACCAGCACAACGTGGTGCATCGGGACATCAAGCCAGAGAACATCCTATTGTCGGATGGGCACGCGTTGGTCGCCGATTTCGGCATCGCGCGCGCGATCTCCTCCGCGGGCGGCGACACGGTCACGCAGGCTGGCCTCGCGGTGGGGACGCCGGCGTACATGAGTCCCGAGCAAGCATCCGGTGACCGGACGATCGATGGCCGTGCAGACACGTACGCGCTCGGCTGCGTGCTGTACGAGATGTCGGCTGGCCATCCGCCGTTCTTCGGTGTGACAGCGCGCGAGGTCATTGCACACCACACACTCGATCCGGTCCCGCCGCTCAGGACCATTCGTCCGGACCTGCCCGAGTCCATTGACCGAGCGGTAGCAAAGGCCCTCGCGAAAACACCGGCCGATCGATTCGCCACAACACCGGGGTTCGCTGCGACCGTCACGAGCCACGCGGACACTCCACGGCCAAAGCGCGTCCCACGGACAA
>DASUGD010000047.1:0-2570 GCA_036274195.1 Gemmatimonadaceae bacterium
CTGCGCCGAACGACCTGCTTCCCGTGCGCCGATAGTCAGGGAGGCCGAGGGACGGCGTGAGCGTCACCGGCATGGCGATGGTGAACCAGCCGGGGTAGTCGATGCCGCGGTAGGCGGGCGGTGCGACGCCCACGATCGAGACCGGCACGTCATAAACACGCACGACCTGGCCTAACGCGCGCTCCGCAGACCCGAACGACCGCTCGGCGAATGCGTAGGAGACGACCGCAACCGCGGCGGCGCTCGCGACGTCTGCCGAATCGATGAGGCGTCCTCGCAGCGGCCGCAGGGCGATCGTGGGATAATACATGGCGTCGACGAAGTCGGTCGACGCAAATTCGCGTGCGCCATTCACCACGACCGGGACGTTGTCCGTCTCGCGCGTCGCGGTGATCGAGACAATGCCCCGAGCCTGACGAAGCCCGTCGACCTCCGCGGCGGTGAAGCTCGGGTCCTGCTCACCTCCGGCAACTCGGACGAGCGAGACGAGCCGGTCCGGCTGCTGCAGCGGCAGGGGCTCGAAGAGGACGCTGTAGGCGACGCCAAAGATCATGGTGTTGGCGCCGATGCCTAACGCGAGCGACAGCGCGGCTACGACGGTGAACACTCGGCTTCGCCGGAGTGTACGCCACCCGTACGACGTGTCCTGAACGAGCTGCTCGAGCCACGTCCACCCGTAGGCCGCGCGCGCGTTCTCGGCGTGGACGGTGAGATTGCCGAGCGAGCGCCGGGCAGCGTCCCGGGCATCGCGAGGATTCATTCCGTTCGCGACGTTGCGCTCGACTTCGCGGTCGAGGTGGTACTGCAGCTCCTCGTCGAGCTCGGCGTTCGTGGCCGAGCGATGCAGCAACGCGCGAAGGCGGGCGAAGAGTCCGGACATGGCGAAGCTACGATGGCGCGTCTCCTATTATCTGTCAATAGGAGTAGTTTTGGTAACTAGTGGACTGAGAGTAAGATGCGTATAGCATCCGTCTTGCAGTGGCCGTGGGCATGTTTACCGCGCCTATGGAGCTCACGCTCACTGCGGCGGAACGCGACGATCTCGAACGCGTTGTCCGCGCCACGACCACGCCCGCCGGTATCGCGCGTCGCGCGCGCTGCATTCTCCTCCTCGCCGACGGGCACAGCTACAGCGCCGTGTGTACCGCGCTCGCCGTGACGGATCGATTCGTGGCGCGCTGGAAACGGCGGTTCGTCGACGGCGGCGTGCTCGCCCTCGCCGACGACGCCCGCGCGGGGCGGCAGGACCACCGGCTCAGTCCCGCCGTCGAAGCGCGCATCCTCCGCATAACGCGAGAGGAACCGCCGCCCACTCCCCTCACGCACTGGACGTCGCGGCGGCTGGCCGCGCGGGTCGGCGTGAGTAATTGGACCGTGTTGCAGGTGTGGCGGCGCGCCGGGCTGAAGCCGCACCGACTCGAGCGCTACGTCACGACCACCGACCCCGAGTTCGAACGGAAGGCCGCCGACGTCATCGCGCTCTACCTCGAGCCGCCCGAGCACGCCGTCGTGCTCTGTGTGGATGAGAAAACGGCGATCCAGGCGCTGGACCGCGTCGACCCGGTGCTGCCCCTCTCGCCGGGGCGCGCCGAGCGCCACGGGTTCGAGTACTACCGGCACGGGACGCTCTCGCTCTACGCGGCGCTCGAGGTGGCGACGGGCCGCGTGGCGGGGATGCCCGCCGCGCGCCACACGAGCGCCGACTTCCTCGCGTTCATGGATCGCGTCGTCGGGCAGTACCGACGGCGGCAGGAGCTGCATGTGATTCTCGACAATCTCTCGGCGCACAAAACGAAGGCCGTCCGGGCGTGGCAGGCCACTCACCCGCACGTGCATTTTCACTTCACGCCGACGTACAGCTCGTGGCTGAATCAAGTAGAACTCTGGTTCGCGAAGATCGAACGCGACGTGATCGCCCGCGGGATTTTCACCTCGGTGCCGGACCTTCGGAAGAAGTTGCTCCAGTACATCAAGCTGCATAACAAGACGGCGCAGCCGTTCCGGTGGATCTATGACAACCCGAGCCGTCGCGTCCGTGCCATCAGAAACTGACTCTCAGTCCACTAGTAGTCGACGGGTCGCAGGTACGATTCACCGATCGCCGTCGGACTGAGCATCGCGACGGTTGGAAGCCGGCGCTTCCAGTGCGTGCTCTCGAGGCGGCGTCGAACGAGGGCAACTTCGCTCTCATCGAACCCGCGATCGACCAGGTCATGCGGAGTGTAGCCGGAGAGAAGCCAGTTGAGGATCTGGTCGGCGTTCGCGTAGCTGATGCCGAAGTCGCCTTCATCCGTTTGGCCCGTGATCAGGTCGGCTGACGCAGGCTTGGTGACGATCGCTTCGGGAACGCCGAGGTGACGCGCCAGCGCCCACACTTGAGTCTTGAACAGATCGCCTAACGGGTTGATCGGCGGCGAATCGTCAGCGTGCCACGTGAAGTAGCCGAACAGTCGCTCGGTCTTGTTGCCCGTGCCGAGCGGCAGCGCATGGTATCGTGACGACAGGTCGAACAGGGCGATCATGCGCACCCGCGCCATGACGTTCCCGCGACGGGCGGGATCGGCGTCAGG
>DASUGD010000048.1:0-43296 GCA_036274195.1 Gemmatimonadaceae bacterium
GCCGGCGTGATCTTCATCAGCGTGGAGAGCGGCACCATCTCGTTCGTCGTGGTGCTCCGCACGTAGAACCGCCCGATGTCATCCGGCTTCTGACGGAACTCGGGCTCGGCCTGCACGTACACGCGGTACAGGCGGCCGAACCGGTTGAAGTCGTTGACGTACGCACCGCCCATCGATGCCGACAGCGCGGCGAACACGTCGTTGATCGGCACGCCTAACGTACGTGCCTTCTCCCGGTCCAGGTCGACCTGCACCTGCGGGACGAGCGCGTTGAACGATGTGAACAGGTTGGCCAGCTCGGGCCGCTGCCGCGCAGCGTCGAGGAAGGCCTGCGTCTGCTTCCCGAGATCCTGCACGCTCATCGTCCCGCTCCGGTCCTGGAGCAGGAAGTTGAATCCACCGGCTGCGCCGAACCCCGGAATCGTGGGTGGTGTGAAGGGGAAGATCACGGCACCCGGAATCGCCGCGAGCGAGCGCCGTAGCGTCTGCTGAATTCCGGTGACGTGCAGCTCGGGCGTCTTCCGCTTGTCCCAGTCCTCGAGCTTGCAGAAGAACGAGGCGAACTCCGGACTGAACGAGTTCGTGAGGATTCCCGATCCGCCGATGCCCGTGCAGGCCACGACCCCGTCGGTCTTCTTGAGCACGGCCTCGATCTGACGCACGACGCCCTCGGTCCGCTCCAGCGAGGAGGCCGGCGGCAGCTGCGCGTTGATCATGAAGATGCCCATGTCCTCCTCGGGCACGAATCCCTTCGGCAGCGCCTTGCCGAGGACACCGGTGAGCCCGGTGGCAGCGAGCAGGACGACGACGACCAGCACGGCCCGCCTAACGAACAGCTTCGTCCAGCTGACGTACTTGGTCGTCGTGACGTCGAACACCTTGTTGAACCCGCGATAGAACCTGCCCAGCAGACCACCGGTCTCCTTGGCGGGCTTGAGGATCATCGCGGAGAGCGCCGGCGCCAGGCTGAGTGCCAGGAAAGCCGAGATCAGCACCGAGATGGCGATGGTCAGCGCGAATTGCTGGTACAGTCGACCCGTCAGGCCACCGAGCAGTGCCACCGGGACGAACACCGCCGAGAGGATGAGGGCAATCGCGATCACCGGCCCGGAGACCTCCTTCATGGCCTGGATCGTTGCTTCCTTCGGCGCCTTGCCGTGCTGGATGTGGTGCATCACTGCTTCGACCACCACGATCGCATCGTCGACGACGATGCCGATCGCGAGCACGAGGCCGAACATCGTGAGCGTGTTGATCGAGAAGCCGAGCATCGGGAAGAAGATGAACGTCCCGACGAGTGCCACTGGTACCGTCAACAGCGGGATGATCGTAGCACGGAAGCTCTGCAGGAACACGAACACCACGAGGCTCACGAGGATGAACGCCTCGATCAGCGTATGGATGATCGATTCGATGCTCGCCTGGACGGATGGCGTGGTGTCGTACACGATCTCGTACGCCACATCGCTCGGGAAATAGCTCTTGAACTCTTCCAGCGTTTTATAGATGCCCTCTGCCGAGGCGAGCTGGTTCGCGCCGGGCAGCAGGTAGACGGTGAGTGCGGCCGCGCCTCCCTCCAGCCATTGGCCAGTGGAATCCTTCACGATCGCGCGACCGAAGGACCGGTAGTTCTCGCTCCCCAGCTCCGCTCGCCCCACATCCTTGAGGCGGAGCTCACCGCCACCGGACGTCTGGCGCAGGATGATGTTGTCGAACTCCTCGGCGGTGACGAGCCGCCCCGGCGCCTTCACGGTGTAGGTGAACTCCTGTCCCTTCGGGGACGGAGCGGCACCCACCTGTCCGGCCGGCGCCTGGAGGTTCTGCTCCTTGATGGCGTTGATGACGTCCGCGGGCGTGAGGCCGAGCTTCGTCAGGCGGTCCGGCCGCAGCCAGACACGCATGCCATACTCGGCGCCGCCGTACAGGTCCACCTGCGCGATCCCGGGCACGCGGAGCAGCGCGTCCCGGATGTTGATCATCGCATAGTTGTTGAGGAATTGCGCATCCCGGCTCCCCTTCGGCGAGTAGAGCGAGACCACCATCAGGATGCTCGGGTTGATCTTCTTGACCGTCACACCCTGCTGCGTCACTTCCTGCGGCAGCCGGGACTGCGCCTGCGACACGCGATTCTGCGCGAGCACGTTCGCCATGTCGCGGTTCATGCCGACCTGGAACGAGATGTCGAGCAGCATGCGGCCGTCGCTCGTGTTGAGCGACTTCATGTAGATCATGTTGTCGACGCCGTTCACCTGCTGCTCGATCGGCGTCGCGACGGACTGCTCCACCACCTCGGCGGACGCACCCTGGTAGGTGGTTTCCACGCGAATCGTGGGTGGCGAGAGCTCCGGATACTGCTCGATCGAGAGGCGCTGCAGGACCGCGAGACCGAGCAGCGTGATGACGATGGCGGCAACGATCGCGACGATCGGCCGGCGAATGAAGAAGTCAGCCATGAGTCAACGCCTGACGGAGTCGAGCCCCGCCGCCTGTGTCATGGGACGCACCTTGGAACCCGTGCGCACCTTCTGAATGCCTTCCACGACGATCCGGTCGGCGGGTTCGAGGCCCTGCGACACGACCCAGTCGCTCCCGCTGCGATTCGCGAGCTTCACCTCGCGAATCTGCGCCACGCTGTCGGGGCCCACGATGAACACGCTGTAAGTCCCCTGGAGCTCCTGCACCGCCCGCTGCGGTATCACGATCGCGTTCTTCTGGGTCGAAATCGGAAGTCGTATGCGACCGAACTGGCCGGGGCGAAGCACGCCACCCGGGTTCGGGAAGCTCGCCTGCAGCGGCAGGGTGCCAGTCTCACCGCTCACGCCCCGGCCGACGACCGTGACGCGACCTTTGTACGGGTGCACCGACCCGTCGGCGAGCACGAGCTCGAGTCGGGAATCGTCCTTCGCGGCCGAACGTCCTTCTGCCTTGGCCGCACGCGCGAGCGCGAGGTACTCGGCTTCCGAGATCGTGAAGTCGAATCGGACGGGATCGAGCGACGACACCACGGTGAGCACGGTCGGCTGCGGGCTTCCCACGAAGGAGCCGACATCAACCAGGCGGTTACCGGCCATGCCGTTGATCGGGCTCGTAACGCGGGTGTAGCTCAGGTCGAGCTGGGCCGAGGTGAGCTGAGCCTGCGCCGACGACTCACTCGCTCGGCTTGCTTCCTCGGTCGCGATCGCGTTGTCGAGGTCCTGTTGGCTTACCGCGTTTTGCGCGGCGAGCGGACGAAGCCGATTGACCTGAATCACGGCTCGGTCGTGTCGCGCTTTTGCTTCAGCGACATCGGCCTGAGCGCGCGCGACGGTGGCCTCGAACGGTTTGGGGTCGATGGTGAAGAGGAGGTCGCCCTTTCGAACCAGGGTGCCTTCCCTGTAGTTCATCGATTGGAGGAATCCGGCCACTCGGGCGCGGACTTCGACATCTTCGCCGCCGCGGACTTCGCCGGTGAACTCGGCCTGGACGGGGGTGTCCTTCACGTTCACGGGCGCGACGACGACCGCCGGCGGTGGCGGCGGTGGCGGTGGGGCGGACTTGCAGCTGGCCAGCGCGGCATATGCGAGCAAAGCCGCCAGGGCGCGGCATCCCGCGGTGGTCATATGGGCCTCCAGTCGCCCCCCGAGTGTGGGAGCGTAGTGGTGGGAAACGCCCGATTTCCGGACGCGGTTGTTGGCCGGCACGGTCTCACCTCCAGGACGGTTCGCGCCGGCCGGGGCGAGCGATGACGTGGCGGGCGCGATGCCGCACAATCGGCGGGGCTCACCGGGATGGACAATTGGCCCTTCGTTTTACCAACCGGGCTCAACCGGGTCAGGCCGGCCCGCACGAGGGGTGGCCGGCCGCCTAACGATGTGGTCGGCGGTTCGTTAGGCGTCCGCGCCAGTCGCCAGTCGCCAGTCGCCAGTCGCCAGTCGCCAGTCGCCAGTCGCCAGTCGCCAGTCGCCCGCCCGCACCCACGACGAAGGGCTCATGGCGGCCGCGAATGCCCGGGCCTATCTAGTCAGACAGCCAGCTGCGTGTGGCGCGTACGCCTCAGCTTGGGCGGGACGGCCGCGACGCGGCATCCGTGACATCGAGTCGCAACCAGGGGGCCTTGTGACCGTGAAAGTGAAGAAGCGCCACAAACACGACGCATCCGAGAACGGCGCGGGAGAAAAGCAGAAGCTCAAGACCAAGGACTACGAGGATGAGCTCGAGAAGCTGCACATCGAGCTGGTCAAGCTCCAGGAGTGGGTAAAACACAAGGGGCTCAAGGTGGCCATCGTCTTCGAGGGCCGCGATGGCGCCGGCAAGGGTGGCACCATCAAGGCCATTACCGACCGCGTCAGCCCTCGGGTCTTCCGTGTGGTCGCGCTACCCGCGCCGACCGAGCGCGAGAAAAGCCAGATGTACCTGCAGCGTTACGTGCAGCATCTACCGGCGGCCGGCGAGGTGGTGATTTTCGACCGGAGCTGGTACAACCGCGCTGGCGTCGAGCGCGTCATGGGCTTCACCCCCGAGGAGGAGGTCGAAAAGTTCCTGCGCATGGTTCCCCTGGTCGAGCGGGCCATGGTCGATTCGGGGATCATCCTCATCAAGTACTGGCTCGAAGTGAGCATGGAGGAGCAGACGCGCCGCCTCGAGGATCGTATCGAGGACGGGCGCAAGATCTGGAAGCTGTCCCCGATGGACGTCGACTCCTACAGCCGCTGGTACGACTACTCCAGGGCGCGCGATGAGATGTTCTCCGCGACGGACACGCCATACGCACCCTGGTACGTCACGCTCTCGGACGACAAGCGTCGCGCCCGCCTCAACATCATTTCGGACCTGCTCAACAGAATTCCATACAAGAACGCGCCGCGGGAGAAGGTGAAGCTTCCGCCGAGGCAGAAAGCGCACGGGTACAAAGAGCCGGACTATCCGTACAAGTACGTCGAAGAACGGTATTGAGGTCGCCAATCATGTCCACGATGATGACCGTCGAACGACCATCGCTGCTGCTCAGGCTCGTCGTCCTGGGCTCGGGCCTGGTCATCATTGCCGCGGGGATGAAGGCCTCCGCGTCGGTGCTGAATCTCGTCCTGCTCTCGCTACTGCTCGCGGCGACTCTCTCACCTATCCCCGCGTACCTCACGAAGCGCGGGATGGGACGCGGCGCAGCGATCGGGCTCACCGCGCTGCTCGCCCTCCTGGGTGGGGCAGCCCTTATCATGGTGCTCACGCGTTCGTTGAGCCGCCTGTCCGAGAATCTGCCGGTCTATCAGGCCTCGCTGTCCGGCCTCGTTGACGGAATCACCCAGAAGCTCGCTGCACGCGGCATCGAGGTGAACGAGGCGCTCAAGCCAAACCCCGCACGGATCATGGGCATTGTGGGTGGCCTGGTAGGGGCTGCGCTCAACCTCGTGGGGGTCGGACTGTTCGCGATCGTACTGGTCGTGCTGATGCTGATCGAGCTCCCGCTGGTCAAAGGGGACTCCACGCGGCCAGGCTCGCTCAGAAGCCGGCTGGACTCGGCCATGAGCCTGGTCCGCCGCTTCGTGGGCCTCAACGGACTGTTCGGCGCCGGGATCGCGGTCATCGACCTAGTCATCATGTGGTCGGTTGGCACCGACGCGGCGGCGCTGTGGGCGGTGATCTGTTTTCTGTTCGCGTTCGTCCCGTTCGGGTTCATTCTGTCGGCGATCCCGCCGTTCATCCTCACGCTGCTGGAGTGGGGTCCTAGCAAGGCCTTCCTCATGTTCGGCCTGTTTTTCGTGGTCAACTTCATCGGGGACAACGTCGTCAAGCCGAAGCTCATGGGAACCGGCCTCGGACTCTCGCCGCTCGTCATCGTGCTCGCGCTGCTTGGTTGGGGCGTCGTGCTCGGACCGATGGGGGCCCTGCTCGCCATTCCGCTCACGCTCACCGTCAAGGAGCTGATGCCGATCTTCCTCGGGGACCGCGCGGCGCCAGCGCCAGGAGTTCAGGCGGTGGACGTCCCGGTCGGCATGCAAGCGATGAGCGAGAGGGGGGCCGACCCCCGGTCAATGTACGTCGATCGTTAGGCCGGATCCCGAGGTCTCGACTTCGCACGTGACGATTTCGGTCGCTCCTCCCGCGCAGGCGCCGGCCATCCCGGCGCCGGTGTTGTCACCGATCGACCGGGTCTCCGAGGTCATCTTCGGCCTCATCATGGCGCTCACGTTCACCGGAACGCTGAGCGTAGCGACGGCCGACCGAAACGAGGTGCGTGAGATGTTGATCGGTGCCCTGGGTTGCAACGTTGCCTGGGGCCTGGTTGACGCCGTGATGTACCTGCTCGCTACGTTGACCGAACGGCGCCGCAACCTCGCCGTTCTGCTGGAGGTGCGGAGGCGTCCAGGTGAAAGCCGGGCGCACCAGCTGATCGCGGATGCCCTCCCGCCGGTCATTGCGTCCACGATGGAATCGGCAGAGCTGGACGTGATTCGGGCCCGTCTGGAGCGGCTTCCGGAGCCACCCGCGGCGTCACTCTCGCTCGGCGACTTCCGCGCGGCGCTCGGCGTCTTTCTCCTCGTGTTCCTCGCGACGCTTCCGGTAGCGCTTCCTTTCGCCTTCATGCCCAACGCGCATCGTGCGCTGCGCGTGTCCAACGGCATCGCGCTCGTGATGCTGTTCGCCGGCGGCTACTACCTCGGCCGCCATGCGGGGGCTCACCCGTTGCGCACGGGTGCGGCAACGCTGGCCGCCGGCGTACTGCTCGTCTGGGCGACGATTGCGCTGGGGGGGTAACCGGCGCCCGTGCCGTCGGGCGTTAGGCTGTCGAGATACTTCCGGACCGCGATCTCCAGGTTGAAGTGCATCTGCTCCCGTCCGAGCCGCTGGCCGAGCGCTGACCGCTCGACCACGCGGAGCACGGCTGGCGTCAGGCCGACCAGCCAGACCGAGATACCCGCCTTGCCGAGGCGCTTTTCGGCTTCGTCGAGCGCCTTGAGCGCGGTGTACTCGAGGTCGAACACGCCGCTCAGGTCGATGGCAACGACCTTCGGCTTCACCTGGTTCACGACCTCCATGATCTTCTCGCCAATCCTTGCGGCGTTGAGGAAGAACACGCGTCCTTCCACTCGAAAGAGCAGCAGCCCGGGGAAGCTCTCATCTTCGGGATGCTCGGGCGTGCGAGGCCGGTAGACGTTGGTGCCTGGCTTGCGGCCCAGCACGTAGACCGGCGGGTTGGCCGCTTGTTGAGCAAGCGAGAACACGGACAACACGATCGCGACTACGATTCCCGGCAAAGTCCCCAGCAAAACGACACCGGCGAGAGCGGCGAGCGCCCAGAGGAACTCCAGCCGCCGGATCGCGAGGATCGCGCGGAAGCCCGCGAGCTCGATCAGGCCGACCGAGTAGACGATCACCACCCCGGCGAGCGTAGCCTGCGGCATGAGCCCCATCGGGCCGGCGAGCAGCAGCATGGTGAGCAGCGTCGCGGCGGCGGTCACCAGTTCCGCGAGCTGCGACCGTGCCCCCGCCGAGCGATTCACCGCGGTCTGTGAGGTACCACCGCCGGCCGGCATACTCCCGAAGACCGCTGCGCCGGCGTTGGCGAGTCCGACCGCCAGCAGCTCGCGGTTCGGCACGAGGGGGGGCTCGCTGCTCTCGGCGAAGGCCCGAGCCGCGGCGATGGTTTCCGTAAAGCTCATGAGCGCGATGCCAAGCGCTCCGGGCCAGAGCAGGATGAGGAGTGAAAAGTCCGGTGCGACGAATGACGGCAGGCCGCGCGGGATGTTGCCGACGGTCGCAACCCCGCGCGCCTCGAGCCCGAGCAGGCTCACCGCGATGATCCCTGCGGCCACCGCGATGAGCGGGGCGGGGGCCTTGGGAAGGACATGATGCAACGCCACGAGGAGAACGATCGTGCCGACTCCCACCGCTACCGTTGGAAGCGAGGCGTGGGGAATCGCGCGGAGCGTCTCGACGATGTTGTGGAAGAACGAGCCTTTCTCGATGTGCGCGCCGAGCAGCTTGGGGATCTGGTCGAGCACGATGACGAGGCCGATTCCGGCCTTGAACCCGATGAGCACGGGCTCGGAGATGAAGTCCGCCACGAATCCCAACCGGAATACGGAGGCGGCCACGAGGATTGCCCCGACCAGCAGTGCCAGCGTTGCCGTGGCGGTGATGAGCGCGCCGGGCTCGCCATTTGGCGCGACCTTTCCCAGCTGTGCTGCCACGAGGATGGC
The DNA here is from genome assembly GCA_036274195.1 of Gemmatimonadaceae bacterium. GTDB lineage: Bacteria > Gemmatimonadota > Gemmatimonadetes > Gemmatimonadales > Gemmatimonadaceae > JAJKIV01. The sequence continues at coordinate 8,178 of DASUGD010000048.1, forward strand.
GATCGTGGTCGTGGTGCTGACGCTCAGCGGCCGGGAGGTCCCGAGCAGCGCGTAGATCACGAGCGGGAAGAGGGCGGTATAGAGCCCCACCTGGACCGGCAACCCCGCGATGGTGGCGTACGCCATCGCCTTGGGGATCACGACCGCAGCCGCGGTGAGTCCGGCGACCACGTCGAGCCGGAGCCACTCCTTCTGGTAGCCGGCGGCCCAGTCGAGGATCGGCGGGCGGCGAACGGGTTGGCTCGTGGTGGCCATGTGCTCTCTGGTGGTGTGCCTGGTCGTTAGGCGTCGTGAGCCGCCGGGCGTGATGGGCGTGGGCGGACGGTGCCGTTTGCAGTGTCGGTCGCGGCTGCCGGGTCAGCAATTGGTCCATCTGGTTATCCCGGCACTGCCGGCCCATCCGTACTCTGCGACCTCCGCGGTTCAAACGATCGTGGTGTAACTCGGCCACGTTCGGGGTGGGCCCATCTCCAGCAAATTCCTGAGGGCAGTCGTGCCAAAAGCTGCACCGACGTTAGGCGACACGGACCTGGGGCTGCTGCAGCTCTCCACCGTCCTCTACTACCTGCACGAGACCAACCCCGACAACGGGCTGGTCCGGGACAAGACCGATCCGAACTCGCCGGTCAGCATCGCCGCCGTGGGGATGGCGCTGGCCACCATCCCGGTCGTCGTCGAGCGCGGTGTCCTCTATCGCGAGTTCGCGGCGAAGATCACGCTCAAGCGGTTGCGCTATCTGCTCGCCGCCCCGCAGGGGCCGGAGCCGGATGCGTCCGGCTACAAGGGGTTCTTCTACCATTTCCTCGACATCGAGACCGGGCGTCGCGTCTGGCAGTGCGAGCTCTCGACGCTCGACTCGGCCTTCCTGTTCGCCGGCGCGCTGACCGTAGGCGCCTATTTCGACCGCGACCTGCCTAACGAAATGGAGATTCGTCGTCTGGCCGACGCGCTGTACCAGCGGGCCGACTGGAACTGGGCCCGGAACGGCGACGCGAGCATCACGCATGGCTGGCGGCCCGAGAGCGGATTCATCCCGCACCGCTATCGCGGCTACGACGAAGGGCTGTTGCTCTACATCCTCGGCCTCGGCTCGCCGACATATCCACTGCCGCCGGAGAGCTACCGTGCCTACTGCTCGACGTACGAGTGGAAGACGGTCTACGATCGCGAGCTGCTGTATTCCGGCCCGCTCTTCACGCATCAGCTCTCGCACCTCTGGGTCGACTTCCGCGGCATTCGCGACGAGTTCATGCGTGCGCACGACAGCGACTACTTCGCGAACACCCGCCAGGCGACGTTCGTGCAGCAGGAGTACGCGATTCGCAATCCTAACGAGTTCGCCGGCTATGGCGAGCACTGTTGGGGATTCACGGCGAGCGACGGGCCCGGGTGGTGCAGGCGGGTAGTGAACGGCCTGGAGCGCGAATTCTTCGACTATATCGCTCGCGGCGCTCCGTTCGGCCCCGATGACGGAACCGTCGCCCCGTGGGTCGTCGTCGCGTCGCTGCCGTTTGCGCCCGAGATCGTGATCCCGACCGTTCGACACTTCGCGGACATGGATCTCGGCATGACGCGGAAGTACGGGTTCAAGCCGTCGTTCAACCAGTCGTTCGCGATGCCCGACAGCCCCACAGGCTGGTGGGTCACGCCGTATCACTTTGGCATCGATCAGGGTCCCGTGGTGCTGATGATCGAGAACTACCGAACGGGCCTGATCTGGGACCTCATGTGCCGCTGCCCGGCGATCGTCTCGGGGCTGCGGCGGGCGGGATTCACCGGGGGCTGGCTCGCGTAGTCGCGTTAGGCACCGCGAGTCACGTCGATCGGCGTCCTCCGCGGTAAAAAGGACACGTCGTTGTGTTTGTTCTTACTCCGTGTTCGTTGTGACCGCTGCGGTTCAGATAAACGCCCCGGTTTTCTAAACGGTGCACGGCTTCGCGTCCCAAATCTCCCTCGCGTACTCCGCGATCGTCCGGTCGCTCGAGAACTTCCCGGACGCCGCCACGTTGAGAATCGACATTCGCGTCCACGCCTCCGGGTTCCGGTAGAGGTCAGCGAGACGCTTGTCCGCCTCGAGATACGACGTGAGGTCCGCGAGGTGCATGTAGCGATCGTTGACGAGCAGCGTGTCGCGCAGTGAGGCGAACACGCCGGGCTCGTCGCGGCTGAAGTGGTCATTGAAGATCAGGTCCAGCGCCGCGCGAGTCTCGGGCTCATTCTCGTGATGCCACCGCGGACTGTACCAACTGCGGCTCTCCGCCACCTGCTCCGCCGTCAGACCGAACAGGAAAACGTTCTCCTCACCCGCTTCCTCGGCGATCTCGATCGTGGCGCCGTCGCGGGTTCCGATGGTGAGCGCACCGTTCATCATGAACTTCATGTTGCTCGTGCCGCTCGCCTCGTAGCCGGCCGTCGAGATCTGGTTGGAGACGTCACTCGCCGGAATCAGCCGCTCCGCCATCGAGACCCGATAGTCGGGCAGGAACAGCACCTTGAGACGCTTCCGCAACGACGGGTCGCGCTCGATCGTGGCCGAGATGTTGTTCACGAGCTTGATGATCAGCTTCGCCAGCTGATAGGCCGGCGCGGCCTTGCCCGCGAAGATGAACGTGCGCGGCGCAAACTCGAGATTCGGGTTCTCCTTCAGCCGCTGGTAGAGCACCACGACGCGCAGCGCATTGAGAAGCTGACGCTTGTACTCGTGGATACGCTTGACCTGGGCATCGATGATGGTCTCGGGGTCGATCGCCTCGCCCGATGTGTTCTCGAGCCATCCGGCGAACCTGACCTTCGCTTCGGCCTTTGCCTTCCGGAACGCATCGCGGAACCCGGCGTCGTCCGCGAAGGGACCGAGCTTCCTGAGCTGATCGAGGTCCGTGATCCATCCTTTCCCTATCGCGTCGGTGACGATGTGGGCCAGCCCCGGATTCGCCAGCAGCAGCCAGCGCCTCGGCGTCACGCCATTCGTCTTGTTGTTGAAGCGCTCGGGAAAGAGTTCCGCGAAATCCTTCACCGTCGTGCGACGCAAGAGGTCCGAGTGGATCGCGGCGACGCCGTTCGTGCTGTGCGAGCCGACGATCGCGACATTCGCCATGCGGATCTGTCTCGCACCGCTTTCGTCCACGAGACTCACGCGCTGCGCCAGGCCTTCATCTCCCGGAAAGCGAGACCGGACGTCGTCGAGCAACCGCTTGTTGATCTCGTAGACGATCTCGAGGTGCCGGGGCAGAATCAGCTCGAACCACTGGAGCGGCCACTTCTCGAGCGCTTCGGGCAGGAGCGTGTGGTTGGTGTACGCGAGCGTGCGCTTCGTGATGTCCCACGCGGCGTCCCAGCCGAGGTGCGCGTCGTCGAGCAGGATGCGCATGAGCTCGGGAACGGCGAGCGCGGGATGCGTGTCGTTGAGCTGAATCGCGACCTTCTCCGGGAATGTGCTCCAGTCGTTGTTGGTAGCTCGGAACCGCCGCACCAGGTCGGCCAGCGAGCACGCGACGAGGAAATACTCCTGAACGAATCGAAGCGCCTGACCGCTCACCGTGGAGTCGTCGGGATAGAGCACGCGGGTGAGCGACTCCGCCGCGATCTTGTCCGAGAGCGCCTCGACGAACTCCCCGCGGCTGAAGCGCTGGAAGTCGAAGTAATCGGGCGCGGCGGCGGCCCAGAGCCGTAACGTGTTGATGTTCCGTCCGCCGTAGCCCACGACCGGCCGGTCGAACGGGATTCCCACCAGCGTGGACGGCGCCCCGGGAACGGGGCGCAGGCGTCCCTCCCGCATCTCGAACGAGCACCCGAGCTGGATCTCCACCTGCTCGTTAGGCCTGGCGACCTCCCAGGGGTCTTGTTGTCGGAGCCAGTTGTCGGGCCGCTCGTGCTGCCAGCCATCCTGCATGGACTGGCTGAAGATCCCGTACTCGTAGCGCAGACCGTACCCCACGGCGGGAAGCCCCAGCGTTGCCATGGAGTCGAGGAAGCACGCCGCCAGGCGCCCGAGCCCACCGTTGCCAAGGCCGGCGTCGGGTTCCCGCTCGACGATGTCGAGCCAGTCGAGGTGCTTGGCCTGGACGATCGGGGCCACGTGCGCGTCGAGCGTCAGGTTCGCGATGTTGTTCGCGAGCGATCGGCCGATCAGAAACTCCATCGACAGGTAGTACACCCGCTTCGGGTTCTGGCGGTCGTATGCCTTGGTCGTCTGAATCCAGCGCTGCGAGAGCACGTCGCGGATGGATCGCGCGAACGCCTCGTAGCGCTCGCGTGGGCCGGCGTCATCGACGGCCACGACGTCGTCGAACGTGAGATGACGCTCGTACAGCGCGTTGTCGCCTCCGGTCAACTGAATCGGACCGTTCGTGTACTGCGCGACCAGTCTACTGATCTCGTCCGTCTCGGGCCTCGGACGAGCCGACGACTTCGCTGGCTTCTTCGGCTTCGAGGTTCCGGCAACGCCGGTGGATCTCGGTTTGTCACTCATCGTTGCATCCTTCTGCCGCGTGGCAGTGCCGCTGCGTGAGCCCTCGCTTCGCCCGCATCATGAGCCGAGCGTATCGTTAGGCGCCGTGACCGGGGCGTTCCAGTGCTTGATGGCCGGAACCTCCTGGTAATATCCGAGAACGCCGAGCGTGGACGTGTCGAGCAGAAAGTGCTGTCCGGCGGATGGCGGCAGCCCGATCCAGCGTGCCGCGAGCACGCGGAGCAGGTGGCCATGCGCGAACAGCGCGACCCGGCCGGAAACCTGGCGAATCCGGTCGATCACGCGATCGGCCCGGGCTCCCACCTGCTCGGGGGATTCACCGCCCGGACAACCGTCCGTGAACACCATCCACTTCGGCGCGGTGGCCCTGATCTGCTTGGAGGTCAGCCCTTCGTAGTCGCCGTAGTTCCACTCCATCAGGTTCGGCTCGATCTCCATGCGAGACCCCAGGCCCGCCAGTTCGCACGTCTCGCGGGCGCGGCGGAGCGGGCTGGAAAGCACGAGGGCGAAATCGGCCGTGGAGAGCAGCGGCGCGAGGAGGCGCGCTTCGTTGCGCCCTCGCTCGGTCAACGGTATGTCCGTCCGCCCGGTGTGCTGACCGGTGAGTGTCCATTCCGTCTCGCCGTGCCGCACGAGCACCACCTCGCCACGGGAGTCGTCGCTCGCCATCAGATCACGTCTCCCGTCGCGAGCGGCTCGACGACGAACGCGATCGATCGCGGCTGGACGAGATAGCTCTCGTCGGGAAGATCCGGCGCGTGCTCCCAGTCCACGATGTCGTCTGGGGCGGCGCGCGACGTGTCGATCCACCGCCGCCAACCGCCGAGGATCTTCGCGTCCGCGGGTGGGAGCTCGAAGCGAAGCGGCTCCCAGTACGCGTTGAGCATTGCATGCAGGCGGAAGCGGCCACCGACACTCGTTAGGGTGAACGCCAGCGAGTGCGACCGGTCACTCCAATCGGGGCTACCGAGTACCACGCCGTGCCAATCGAGCCGCGCGACGGCGAGCAACTGGTTGAGTGTGAGCTGCGTCCGGGCGACCAGAATGTCGCGTTGGTGGCGGAACGCGATCAATGCCCGGACGAACCGGTGGAGTCCGCGATGGCGTTCGAGCAGGGTCCAGTCGAACCAGCTGATCTCGTTGTCCTGGCAATAGGCGTTGTTGTTACCGTACTGCGTGCGGCGCACCTCGTCGCCCATGGTGAGCATTGGGGTTCCGACGGCGAGGAGGAGCAGGGTGAAAAAGTTCTTGACCTGACGACTCCGGAGCTCCTCGACGACGGCGTCGTCGGTCGGGCCCTCCACCCCGCAGTTCCAGCTGTCGTTGACGTTCGCGCCGTCGCGATTGTCCTCGCCGTTGGCCTCGTTGTGCTTCTCGTTGTACGAGACCACATCGTTCAGCGTGAATCCGTCGTGGCAGGTGATGAAGTTGATGCTCTGCTCCGGCTCCCGCTCCTCGTGACCATAGATGTCGGGGCTGCCGAGAAAGCGCGCCGCGACGTTGGACACCATGCCCGGGTCGCTCTTGATGAAGCGGCGGACGTCGTCGCGGAACCGGCCGTTCCATTCCTGCCAGCTATCGCCGACGAAGGTGCCAACCTGATAGAGCCCGGCGGCGTCCCAGGCTTCCGCGATCAGCTTCGTTCCCGCCAGCGCCGGGTCGGACTCGATATCCCAGATGATTGGCGGCTGCGGGATCGGCCGTCCTGACTCATCGCGGGCCAGGATCGACGCGAGGTCGAAGCGGAAACCATCCACGTGCATGCACTCGACCCAGTGGCGGAGACTGTCCCGGATCATCCGCCTGACGACCGTGTGATTGGCGTTCAGCGTGTTGCCGGTGCCCGTGTAGTTCGCGTACTGGCTGCGATCCTCCTCCAGGGTGTAGTACACCCCGTTCTCGAGCCCCCGGAAGGAGAGCGTGGGCCCGTCGGCAGCACCCTCCGTCGTGTGGTTGAACACGACGTCGAGAATCACCTCGAGCCCGGCCCGGTGGAATGCCTTCACCATGTCGCGGAACTCGTCCATGGCGCCTAACGCGCCAGATCGCGAGCTGTACGCCGTGTGCGGCGCGAACAGCGAGATTGGTTGGTAGCCCCAATAGTTGCGGCGTCCGGGTGGCGCATCGTCGGCGTCGTACTGGAACACCGGGAGCAGCTCGACGGCCGTGACGCCCAAGTCCAGGAGGTACGGGATCTTGTCGATCAAGCCGGCGTACGTGCCGGCCTTCTCGGCCGGCACGCCCGAGCTGGGATGCTTCGTGAACCCGCGCACGTGTAGCTCGTAAATGATCGTCTCGGCGTACGGGCGACGGAGCGGAGCGTCACCTTCCCAGTCGTACCGCGACGGGTCGGCGACCACGCTCTTCATGGCGACCGCCGTGTTGTCGCCGGGCTGCTGCGCGGCGGCGCGGCTGTAGTCCGGTGGGACGGCCACGGCGAGCCCGTACGGATCGAGCAGCAGCTTCTCCGGGTCGAACCGCAGTCCCCGCTCAGGTGCGAACGGCCCGTGCGCCTTGAATCCATAGACCTGGCCGGCACCGATCTCCGGGACGAAGACGTGCCAGTAGCGGTACGTTCGGTGCTCCTCGGGATCCAGCGGAATGACTCGGCTCGGCTGGCGGGCATCTTCTGCGTCGAAGAGCAGCAGGTCGATGCGCGTTGCGCTTCTGGAATAGATGCTGAAATTCACGCCGCCAAGCCTGACCGCCGCGCCTAACGGCGCGCTGGTCCCGACGCCCACGGTCGGGCCAGGCGGCGAGATGGTTCGGATGGGACCTACCCGAGTCGTCACGTAACGTCGTGCTGGTCTGGTCAGACGTTGTCCCCTTCCGTCGAGCTGCGCCGCGCGGCCCGCGACGAGTCCTCCGACCATCGCCAACCGGTGATTTCAGGCATGTCCTCGCCATGCTCCTCGATGTACTGCCGGTGCTCGATCAGCTTGTCGCGGATCGCCTGCTTGAAGTACGCCGCCCGCGCACCGAGCTGCGGGACACGGTCGATCACGTCCTGCACGAGATGGAACCGGTCGAGGTCGTTGAGCACGACCATGTCGAACGGTGTCGTGGTCGTCCCTTCCTCCTTGTAGCCACGCACGTGGAGGTTCCCGTGATTCGTCCGCCGATACGTCAGGCGGTGGATGAGCCATGGGTAGCCGTGGAACGCGAAGATGATCGGCTTGTCCTTCGTGAACAGGACATCGAACTCCTTGTCGGTGAGCCCGTGCGGGTGCTCCTCGGCCGGCTGAAGCACCATGAGATCGACCACGTTGATGACGCGGACCTTGAGCTCCGGCAGGTAGCGGCGCAGCAGGTCGACGGCGGCCAGCGTTTCCAGCGTCGGAACGTCGCCGCAGCACGCCATGACGACGTCCGGCTCTCCGCCCTTGTCGTTGCTGGCCCATTCCCAAATGCCGATGCCTGCGGTGCAATGCTTGATTGCCTCATCCATCGTCAGCCATTGCGGCGCTGGCTGTTTCCCTGCGACGACGACGTTGATGTAGTTGCGGCTCCTCAGGCAGTGATCCGTCACCGAGAGCAGCGTGTTCGCGTCAGGCGGCAGGTAGACCCGGATCACTTCGGCCTTCTTGTTCACGACGTGATCGATGAACCCCGGGTCCTGATGGCTGAAACCGTTGTGATCCTGACGCCACACGTGGGAGCTCAACAGGTAGTTGAGCGAGGCGATCGGCCGCCTCCATGGAATGTGGTTGCACACCTTCAGCCACTTGGCGTGCTGGTTCACCATCGAGTCGACGATGTGAATGAACGCCTCGTAGCAGCTGAAGAAGCCGTGGCGTCCGGTGAGCAGGTAGCCCTCGAGCCATCCCTGACACTGATGCTCGGACAGGACTTCCATCACGCGACCGTCGGGCGACAGGTGATCGTCCTCGGGGCGGATCTCCGCCATCCAGGCGCGATTCGTGACCTCGAGGATATCCTGCCATCGATTGGAGTTGTTCTCGTCGGGGCTGAAGACGCGGAAGTTCTGGTGATCGAGGTTGAGCTTCATCACGTCCCGCAGGAACTTCCCCTGGACGCGGGTGGATTCGGCGGTCGTCCCGCCCGGTTTTTTGACATCGACCGCGTACTTGCGGAAGTCGGGGAGGCGCAGGTCCTTGAGCAGCGATCCGCCGTTCGCGTGCGGGTTGGCGCTCATCCTCCGTTCGCCCTTCGGGGCAAGCTCCCTGAGCTCGGGCACGAGCCGCCCGGCCTCGTCGAACAGCTCTTCGGGGCGGTAGCTCCGCATCCACTCCTCGAGAATCTGAATGTGCGCGGGCTTGTCCATGTCGCCCATCGGCACCTGATGGCTGCGCCAGTAGCCCTCGCAGAGCTTGCCGTCGATCTCCGTCGGGCAGGTCCATCCCTTCGGCGTGCGCAGCACGATCATGGGCCACGTCGGCCGCTGCCTAACGCCGTGCTCGCGCGCGTCGCGCCAGATGCGCCGGATGTCCTCCATGACCGTGTCGAGCGTCTCCGCCATCTGCCGATGGACCAGCTCGGGATCGTGGCCTTCCACGTAGTAAGGCTCGTAACCGTACCCCTCGAGCAGATGGGTGAGCTCGTCTCGCGGAATGCGGTCGAGGAAACAGGGGTTGGCGATCTTGTAGCCGTTGAGGTGCAGGATGGGGAGCACGCAACCGTCGCGTGCCGGGTTCAGGAACTTGTTGCCGTGCCATCCCGTGGCCAGCGGACCGGTCTCCGCTTCGCCGTCGCCGACGACGCACGCCACGATCAGATTGGGGTTGTCGAACGCCGCGCCGAAGGCGTGCGAGAGCGCGTACCCGAGCTCGCCGCCCTCGTGGATCGACCCGGGCGTTTCGGGCGCGACGTGACTGGGGATGCCACCGGGAAAGCTGAACTGCTTGAACAGCAGCCGCATCCCCTCTTCGTCCTGACTGATGTTCGGGTAGACCTCGCTGTAGGTGCCCTCGAGGTACGCGTGCGCGACGATCGCCGGCCCGCCGTGCCCGGGGCCAATGACGTAGATCATGTCCGCGTCGTACTTGCGGATCACGCGGTTCAAGTGCGCGTAGATGAAGTTGAGCCCCGGCGTGGTGCCCCAGTGGCCCAGCAGCCGAGGTTTGATGTCCTCGCGCGTTAGGTGCCGCCGGAGCAGCGGGTTGTCCATCAGGTAGATCTGCCCGACGGACAGATAGTTCGAGGCGCGCCACAGGGCATCGATCTTCTCGAGCTCTGCATCCGAAAGCACGCCCGCGCGCGCGGCCTGCCGTGTCGTGGCTGTCTGGGTCATTGCGAGTACTCCGGGACTACTGAGTCAGTCCGTGATACGAACGGTCCATTGACGTTGCCTGCCGTTGGAAGACCCTGCAATAGAATGAAGGTCTCACGGGGCAGGATGAGAAGGCCGAGACGACTCGACCCGCCGCTGTTCAGGCGGGCGAACACACCTCAGCCGTAGCGATGGCCTGCGTGCAGGATTTCGACCGCGCGTTTCGAATGTTGGCGAATTCGGAACAGCGTGTCGTCGCCAGTCACGTTTCGCCAGCCTGGCATCGCGACCGGGACAGTTCAAAAACGGGGGACCGCAGAACGCTTGAGAACGGCGCTTCGCGCCGCCGCAGAATGACACAGAAAACGGCTCGGCACCTCTGGCGTCGCGCGCAACGAGCCCTTTTGAAGGGGAACAACCCCGGGACGCGAATACTGGCGTCCCGGCGGGCGTTCTCGAGCGTTCTGCGGTCCCTCGTTCTTACGAAGCCTGCCCTAACGCGAAGCCAATCCGGCGCACAGAAGCGTCGAAACGCTATCTGACCGCCACGGTACCCGGTTCGACCTCGTGGTGCGCGGCGGCTTTACCGAGCTCGAGAACCTCCTCCGACGTCGACGTCGCGAACAGGTGCATGATCCGCGCGATGATCCCCGTCCACCCCGTCTGGTGACTCGCGCCGATCCCGGCACCGTTGTCGCCGTGGAAGTACTCGTAGAAGAGCACGTAGTCACGCCAGTGCGGGTCGTCCTGGAACTTCGCCGTCGACCCGTACACCGGACGTCGCCCGTCCTCGCCCCGGAGGAAGATACTCGTTAGGCGGCGCCCGATCTCCTCGGCGACCTGGTAGAGATTCATCCTGTGCCCGGAGCCCGTCGGGCATTCGATGGTGAAGTCGTCGCCGTAGAAGAGGTAGTACTGGAGCAGCGCACGGATGATCAGGCCGTTCACCGGCATCCAGATCGGCCCGCGCCAATTCGAGTTCCCGCCGAACATGCCGCTGTCCGATTCGGCGGGCAGGTACGCCACCGTATGGGCCTGCCCACCCACGTGGAACACGTAGGGGTGGTCCGCATGAAAGCGGGACAGCGCGCGGATGCCGTAGGGGCTCAGGAACTCCTTCTCGTCGAGCATCCGGCTCAACACACGGCGAAGCTTCTCCTCGTTCAGCGCGGCGCTCATACGGCGACCACCTTTGCCGAGCGCCAATGGCTCGTGGATGAAGGCGCTCAACTCTGGGCGATCGACCAGCAGCGCATGCAGGCGTTCGTTCAGCTGCGGAGCGATCTTCCTGATCTCCCCCTCGAACACGGTCACCGCGCACAGCGGCAGCAGCCCGACCATGGATCGCACCTTCAACCGATGCGCCTGGCCGTCAGGCAGGCGGAGGACGTCGTAGAAGAACCCATCTTCCTCGTCCCACATGCCGGTGCCATCACCCGCATTGAGCATGGAGGACGTGATGAGCAGCGCGTGCTCGACGAACTTCTCGACGAGCTCGAGATAAACCGGCCGGACCTGTGCCAGCTCGCCGGTCATCTCCAGGAGGTTCTGGCAGAAGAGAGCCATCCACGCCGTGCCATCCGCCTGCTCCAGATACCCGCCCGTCGGGAGCGGGGCGGAGCGATCGAAGACCCCGATGTTGTCCAGTCCCAGGAAGCCGCCCTCGAAGACGTTGCTTCCCGATCGGTCCTTTCGATTCACCCACCACGTGAAGTTGAGCATCAACTTCAGGAACGATCGCTCGAGCCACTCGACGTCGCCCTTGCCGCGCGCGGCCTTCTCGAGGCGATAGGTGAAGATCGTGGCCCACGCGTGCACCGGCGGATTCACATCGCCGAAGTTCCACTCGTACGCTGGTAGCTGGCCGTTCGGGTGGAGGTAGCGCGCCTGCAGCATGAGGTCCAGCTGCTCCTTGCCGAAGTCCGGATCCACCATGGTCAACGCCAGCGTATGGAAGGCCAGGTCCCATGCGGCGTACCACGGGTACTCCCACTTGTCCGGCATCGAGATGACGTCGGCATTGTTCATGTGGTGCCAGTGCGCGTTGCGTACCGCGCGCTGCCGCGCGTGGAACAAGTCACTTCCACGCTCCTTCAGCCAACGATCCACATCGAAGTAGAAGAACTGCTTCGACCACATCATCCCGGCGAGCGCCTGGCGCATCACGTTCGCCTGGTCCTCGTTGAGCGACGACGGGATCACCGACGCGTAGAACTCATCGGCCTCCTTTCGTCGGCGCGCGAACGTGGTGTCGAACGCCTTGTCGAAACGGGCGTTGCCTTTCTGTCCGGGCTTCACGAGACTGGTCGGCTCGAGGTCGGTCAGCCTGAGCCGAATCACGGTCTTGCCGCCGGCAGGGATTTCACGGCGGTAATAGGCAGCCGCCTTGGTGCCGGTCTGCTCGGGATTCACCGCGGCCTTGTCCCCGTGGATCACGTAGCTGTGAAAGGCGTCCTTGACGTACGGCGTCCGATTGGGCGTGTTGGCAAGTCGCTCGGTGTTGCTCTCGTTCTCGGTGAACAGGAGCGCGTCGGCTTCCTCGGCCTGAAGAAATCGCCGGCCAAGCTCGTGGTCGGAGCTCGCGATAATGTCCGGCGCGGCTCGAGACAGGCGGGGTCGAGCGCCATCGTGGTTCCATGACCACGTGTTGCGGAACCATACTGTCGGCAGGACGTGAATGGCCGCCGCGTCCGGTCCGCGGTTCTCGACCGTGATCTGAACCAGGATGTCTTCCGGGGTCGCCTTGGCGTACTCGACGAACACGTCGAAGTAGCGGTCCTGATCGAACACACCGCTATCGAGCAGCTCGTACTCCAGGTCGCCGCGCCCTCGCTGCCGGTTCGACCTGATGAGGTCTTCATAGGGGTAAGCAGCCTGCGGGTACTTGTACAGGTACTTCATGTACGAGTGCGTGGGCGTGGAGTCGATGTAGAAGTAGTACTCCTTCACGTCCTCGCCGTGGTTGCCTTCGCTGTTCGTTAGGCCGAACAGCCGCTCCTTCAAGATCGGATCGCGCTCGTTCCACACTGCGAGAGCAAAGCAGAGGAGCTGCCTGTCATCGGAGATCCCGGCGAGGCCATCCTCGCCCCAGCGATACGCTCGCGAGCGCGCCTGATCGTGGCTGAACGAGTTCCACGCGTCGCCCGACGCGCTCAAGTCCTCTCGGACCGTGCCCCACTGCCGTTCGCTCAGATAGGGGCCCCATTTCTTCCAGGCGAGCTTCTTTTCCCGAGCCTCGTCGAGGCGGGCATGTTCGGCGTCCATGGGGCGGTCTCCGATCGCTGTGATAGGTGTGTCGATGACTCGGGCCGTCACTTCGACGGTGCACCGTGGCTCGCCTCGAACTCCCGGCGCGTCTCGTCGCCGATGAAGTAGTAGGTCTTGCCGCCCCACTCGCTGGTCGCAGCGGCGGCGAACTTCGGAAAGCGCACCCCGGCCACCGGATCCTGTACCATGTGCTCCTTGAGGTAGTACTCGTTCTCGTGAAGCGAGAGGTACGTCTTCACGAAGGAAACGATCCGATCGTCCACCCACTGGCCGATGGCCTTCCTGTCGATCGCGTCGAGCGGCCACTGGGCTTGGCTGTGCGAGTCGAACTGCATGAGCGTGGGAAGGATCTCGAGGTTGTAGTTCAGGATCAGGTTGCGGACTTCCCGATCCGTAGCGGCCGAGAACCGGAGCTTGATGCGCGCCAGCTCGGACTGGAAGTCCATGGTGACGGCGCGGCTGGACGCGTCGAAGCGCGGCGCCACCTTGGCGCGGTCGCCGAACCTTTCGACCAGCGCCTCCAGGCGCGGCTTCCACACCTCGGGGAGCGTCTCGAGCTCCTTCTCGAACGTCGCGAGGCGGGCCTGCCGGTCCTTGTGCTCCTGCTGTTTTTCTCCCTGCGCGCGCTTGATCTTCGCGTCGAGCGCGGTGAACTCGGCGTCAATGCGATTCAGGAGGGTTGCCACGTCGTCGGGCATTGCTGGCTCTCCGAGACTTAGGGTGGGTCTCGCTGGTCTGCGGGCCTGGGCTCCGGCCTCCGTGGCACGATCAAGTCCGGCTCCGTGCCGGACAATTGGGCCTTCGTGTCACCGGCCAACGGGTTGCGTCTCATCCCGCATCCCGCATCCCTCCGGTCAGTACGAGTACGTGACGTACGCCATCCCGTACGTGAAGTTCTGCGTTCGCTGGTACGCCTGGGCGAGCGCTTCCTGCGGATTCCCGTACGCCAGGATGAAGCTCAGACTGAAGTTCCTGTTGACCTTCCAGTCGGCGTAGGCGTCCACCTCGCTCGCGATGTTCTTGGACGTCACGCCAGGGCCAAACGACTCGGGATGGTTGCTCCGGAAGAGATACCCGATCAATCCGGTGCCTAACGACTCAGTCGGCGTGAAATTGAGCCGCGCCTGGTGCGAGGTCAGGTTCGAGTTGGACAGGAAGTACTCGCCCGCGATCTCACCCTGCCACCACGTGCCCCAGTCGTAGAAGCCGGGGAACAGCGGGTCGAACGCCTCGCTCTTCTCGGTCGACGGATCGTCCCCCTCGAAGAAGGCGTAGCGGTAGCTGAGCTTGGGCTTCCCGGCCACGGTTACAAACTCGTAGGCTGCCTCTCCCATCCAGGCGTTCGACGTCAGCCTGCTTCCATTGCTCTCGTAGGCGTACTCAGCCCCGAGCGAGAGAGACGGCAAGCGCTTGAACGGGGAGACGTACGCGCGGAGGTTCACGACCGACATGCCATCCCGGTCAGGCAGCGAGTCGGACATCGCGCCGATATACGTCGCGCCGACCGTGTTGGCTTCGCCCCACGCCAGATCGTAGTTCGCGCCCCATAGCCGCGTTCCCGTTCTCGTCTCCGGCACCTCGGCGCGGTCGAGATAGAAGGCCTGGAACGTGTGATGCTTCGGCTTGAAGGTGATTATTTCCGCGAGCTCCCAGGCCTTTCGCGCGTTGCTCCAGTAGCCACCGCGTGAGCCACCCTCGCCGCCGCCATCATAGAGCAGGAAACCGCGGCCGATCTGGTATGGCGTCCGGCCGACTCTGACATCGAGGGCGTCGTCGCCGATACTCAGCGCCTTCCCCGAGCGCCAGCCAATGTACAGGTCCTCGGCCTGGAAGGACGACGCGTCCTCACCGACCACCGACGGTGGCGCGGCAAACGTACGCTCGCCAACCACGCTCGCCGCGCCGTAGACCGCGCCGGTTTTCAGGGGGTACACGGCCGAAAGCGCAGGTTTCGCGTAGCTCTCGATCCAGTCGTCGCCGAGGTTCCCGGACGGGTCGGGGTGTGCCTGCGTGTAGAGGGAATTCCCGAAGCCGAACCCGCCGAGACCCGCGTCGAAGTTGAACTTCCACTGGATCTGCTTCGGCAGTCCGGTGGAGCGCGCCGTTGTGTCCTGGTTCTGGGCCGCCGCGCTGCTGGCGACGGCGAAAGCTCCGACGGCGATCGCCATCAGCCGTCGCAATGCATCTGCGGGCGTTACGACGGTCGACGGCGATCGCGTTCGCGGGATCACTTGCTGAACGTGTACCCTCGGCCGGTCATGCACGTGCCGATGGCCTTCTTGAAGTCGTCCACCTGCTTGTTCGATGCGGCGGTGGCCGAAGCGGCGGCGTCGGCTCCTGCCTGTTTCTCCGCCCGCTTCTTCCCCGCGCGTCCGCCCACGCCACCGGCAGCGGCACCGACCGCCGCGCCCTTTCCAGCGTCACCGGCTGCCGCACCAATCAGCGCGCCCGCAGCTGCGCCCTTCGCGGCCCCCTTCACGGCCGCGCCTTGCGTCGCCTGGGCGGCCTGTCCCTGAGCGGCCTTGGCTGCGGAGTCCGTGTTCACCGCTGCTGCAGTCGCCGGGTCGAAGCCCGTTTGCTCCTTGGACCAGGCGTAGCACTCGGCTTGATCCTTTTTCTGCTTGTCGGCGGACTGTCCCTTGGCGGGGTAGGCCAAGAGGCCGAGCGACTTGAACTGGGCGGCGGCGGCTTCCATTTGCTGCGCCGTTGGCGCGGCCGCAGCCGCCGGTTTGGTCCCGCTCGCCTGCGCGCCGCCGACGCTGGCGGCGAGGGCGGTCAACACCAGGGCGATCGGGGTGCTTCGAGTGACGTGCATGACTCCTCCTTTACCGTGCTTCTCTATTGTTCGGGAACCGGACCCATCCGGGGACCGCGATCGGCCGCGCTCCTCCGCGACAGTGCCATCGACTCGCTGAGAAATGCGTCGGGAGCGGGTAGGGTCCATTGGACCTTCGAAGCATGGCTCGCCGACGCGTTGCGGGCGGTTGGTGCCGCGTTAGGCGGCACGGGCGGCCGCCGTTAGGCACCGAAGGAAACGGATGCCTCGGGACCGATGACAGATGACCGGCAACTCAGGACTGGCCAAGACATCGCGAGGAGTCGTGGCCAGTCGCGCGTTGTGGGTCGTCGGACATCCGTCTTGAGGCATCAGGTTTCAACTGCACGTCCTACGGCGACCCGGTGTCCCGCGGGATGGGCGTCCAACTGCTGTCCGGATCGAACTGGGTGATGGCCGCCGCGACCTCGCCCGTCTTCGGCCCGAGATTGCGCTGCCACACGAGCCCATCCTGATTGACCATGAACGTCATGACCCCCGTCTCGCCGTACTCCGCCGGATAGGCGAGGAGGCTGAACCCTCCGGTGAGCTTGCCGTCCGCGACGTACTCGCGTGCGCCGCCATCTGCGGCCGGCCCTTGCGAGAACAGCATGCGATACACGTAGCCATGGTAGGGCGCAGGCCCGTTCGCGCTCGCGGATGCCTTGTACCCTTCGGCGGACGCGGCGGCGAGGAAGGGGCCTGCCGGGCTCGGGGCCTCGCCGGCGGAGACCTCCCAGTACAGCCCGTTCTGGCGACCCGGATCGCTGCGGAGCACGCGCGCGTAGATGCCGGGCGCGTCACCGTCATGTCCGACGGCCGCGTATTCCTGCTGCGCATCGACGAACCCGCGCATCACGTCGATCGTGCGGAGCTCGTTCGCGCCGATGCGCCGCGCCAGGAGCTCGTTCACCGCCGCGTCGCCGTCGAAACGCCACCGCCCGTTGCGGCGAAGAAGCGGAACCGGCAGCGGCCACTCGTCGTCGCCCACCTGCAGCATCGCATCGTCCGGCCCACCTGCAACGATCTCATGACGCGCGCGGTAGCGCGCGAGGAACCCTTCCCGGTCACTTCGATCGCGGGCCGTGTCTCCCGATGACACGAGCCCCTCGGTCTCGGGACCGAGCAGTCGTCGCATCGCGACGAGGTCGCGCGTCTCGAGCGCCGCTGCCAGCGCCGCCACCGCCGAGTCCGGCGTGCTGAACGAGAGCTGGTTGGGGTCGTCCGTCTCCTGTCTGGCACAGCTCGCGACGACGAGCGTCAAGCCGATGGTCGTTAGGCGCTGGACGCCAGGAAAGGATCGATACATGCGTGCCTCCGTCTCCTACGGCCTGCGTCCGCCGCGTGACGGACGTTCCCGCGTCGCGGACGCGCTCGCGTGGCCGCGGGCGCTCGCTGCACGGTCGAACGAGCCGCTTCCCTCGCGGCTCGCGCCGGACAGGGCGTTCTCGCGTGGCGCGCTCGCCGCCGCCTTTGGCTGCGTCCGGTTTGCGTTGCCCGCGTCGCGCGTTGCCACCTCGCCCGTGGCCACCTGGCGATTCGGTGCATCCCGACTGCCCGCCTGGCTTCCGGTTCCATAGCCGCGGTCGCGCGAGTTCGTGGACGCTACCGCGTTAGGTCGCTGACCGGTGCGCGGCTGTGACTTCGCGGGAGCGGGTCGTTGTGCAGCGGCCGCCTGATTTCGCTGTGGCGTCGCCTTGCGGTCGGGCGTGCTGGCACGCCGGTCGGACACGTTAGCCGCTCGATTGTTTACGCCGGCCTTCCGGTCCGCGGCCCCACCGGCGCGCGCCCCGGCATACGTCGACTGCCCCTTCCAGTTCTGCCCGCGCCCCGCGTTCCCCGGTTGCCCCACACGGTTTCCCGCGGTGACGTTGCGCTGGTTGTTGACGCGAAGGTTGTTCTGGTTCGAGAAGCGATTGTAATAGTTGTTGTTGTTGATGACGATGTTGGTCGGGCTGTTGTAGCGGTACCGGTAGCTCGCGGGCGGCGCGTAGCGGTAGGCGGGATGAAACGCCGGTCCGTACACGGGCCGATACACGTACGCCGGAGGGTAGAACGGGCGAGGTCCATAGTAGACCGCGCCGGGCCCGTAGTGCGGATAGTAGTAGTCGTTGTCGTTGATCGCGGAGCCGACCAGCACGCCGACACCGAACGCGAGCAGCCCGCCCGCGATAGCGGTGCTGGTGCTCACCGTGTTAGGCTGCGGTGCCGGTGCCGGTGCGGGGGCAGGGGCGGCTGAGGGCGGAGTCGTGTAGATGATCGTCGGATCGTACTGCGGCACGTACACCACTTTCGGATCCGCCGGCTTCACTTCGATGATTTCCTTGCCCTCTTCCTGCTTGTGCTCGACCGTCTGCTGTGGCGTCGTCTGGAGGTTGCCGACGTCAGACGCTTGCGCGCGGAGCCGCTGGATGGCGTCGAGCACGCCCTTCTGATCCGACGTGAACGCGGCGCCAAGCTGCTTCGTCCAGTCGATCTCCTGACACATCATGTCGACGACGGTCGGGAACTGGACCAGGGCACGGGTCGCCGGTCCGAACCCGGCTTTCTGCGCCGCCGCATCGAGCTGGTCACCCTTCAGGGTCTGGTTCTCGAGCAGCCAGTTGCCGGCGTCGAGCACTTCCTGTGTGTTCGCGGACGCCGCGAGGATCTGCCCGACGAGCTGATCGGGGTAGAGCGCAATGGGTGCAACGAGCTCGTCGATCGCGTCGGGATCCCACGAGGCCTGTGTGACCGGCATTGCCGTGGTCGTCGGCGCAACGACAGCGTCGCCCGCCGACGCCTCCTGCTTCTTCCCTCGGCAGCCGGCAAGGACGATCGCACACGCGGCCAGGCCCGTAATCGCTTTCATCGATCCTCCTCTCAATCGACTCAAGAGAGCGATTGCCGATGCGCCGCAAAATTGGACTTAAGACCCTGTTCGCTTGTTGCGTACCCAAGACCAGTTCAACCGCGGAGGTCGCAGAGACCGCGGAGCACCGCTGGCGCGTTAGGCCGTTCTCCGCGTTCTCCGCGACCTCCGCGGTTCAATTCCCTCGAGTCTGGAGCCTCCCGAGCGGCAGTCCCCCTTTCCAATTCGGCTCGTGGGGCGAGGGACCGTCCCGGTAGAGCGGAATGCCCGGTAGGCTGCTCGTGCCGCTCATGTAAAGCGACCCTCCGTTCTGCATGCTAGGGCGGCGCACGCCTAACGAGTCGAGGTCGCGATGCATTCGACAATTCAACCCCGGAACGCACCGCCAAGGCGAGTCGCGAACGAGCGAACACGGACTCACGGTGTTCGCGATGCCATCCACGAGCGCGAACGCTCCGAAGAGCAGCGTGAGCGTGACGAGCGAGATCGCCGGTTGCGTGAACACGAGGATCCCGAAGATGAGCCACGCCAGCCCGCGGAGCAGGACATCCACCAGAACCGCGAGAGAATGTTGGCCAGCATAGGGTCCCCGTATCAGTGGTTCGCGCCGCTGCCGACGCTCTCCATCTTCTCCATGGCCTGATCGATGGTGAAGGACGCCGCCTTCTGGCGCGGCGGAAAATCCTTGAACGTTTTCAGGAACTCGCCCACGACCTGCGACGCGGTCAACACGATGATGCCGTTCTGGAAGACCCAGTCCCAGTAGGTGTTCGACGTGATGTCGGCCCGTTCGAATGGATCGGTGCGCAGGTTGAACAGTTTCGGGAGACGCAGCGGAACGAATGGCTCCGCCCATACGCCTAACGTCCCCGGCAACCGCTGCTCCATGAACACGACCTTCCAGTTGTCGAAGCGCACGCCAACCAGGTCACCGTCGTCGCTGAAATACATGAAGCCCTTGCGAGGACTCCTCTTCTCCTTGCCCGTGAGGTATGGCAGCAGGTTGTAGCCGTCGATGTGGACGCGGTACGTCATGTTCCCCGCCGCGTGTCCCTTCTTCAGTTTCGCAATGATGTCCGGCTCGCCGGCCGCCGCGAGGAACGTCGGCAACCAGTCGTGGTGCTGAACGATCTCGTTGGACACGGACCCCGCCGGGATCTTGCCGGGCCATCGCAGTAGCAACGGGACGCGGAACGCGCCTTCCCAGTTGGAGTTCTTCTCGTTTCGAAATGGAGTCATCGCGCCGTCGGGCCAGGTGTTCATGTGCGGCCCGTTGTCCGTCGAGTACATGACGATCGTGTTGTCGGCGATCCCGAGCTCGTCGACCAGGTCGAGCAGCTGGCCGACGTTCCTGTCGTGGTCGACCATCGTGTCGTGATACGGCGACTGCCAGCGCCCCGCTTGGCCGATACTGGACGGCTTGGTGTGCGTGATCGCGTGCATGTGCGTGGTGTTCATCCAGCAGAAGAATGGGGTACCGGCCTTGTGCTGGCGCTTGATGAAGTCGACTGCTGCCGACGTCGTCTCGTCATCGATCGTCTCCATGCGCTTCTTCGTCAGCGGGCCCGTGTCCTCGATCCGCTGTTTGCCGACGCGTCCCCAACGTGGCTCCTCGGTCGGGTCGTCCTTGTCGGTCGCCCACGAGTGGATCACGCCGCGCGGGCCGTACTTCTCCCTGAATCCCGGGAAATCCTTCTCCGAGGGATAATTCGGCTGCTCAGGATCCTCCTCGGCGTTCAGGTGGTACAGGTTGCCGAAGAACTCGTCGAAGCCGTGGGCCGTCGGCAGGTAACGGTTCATATCGCCCAAATGATTCTTCCCGAACTGGCCGGTGGCGTAGCCTAACGGCTTGAGGAGCTCGGCGATGGTCGGATCCTCCGCCTGCAGTCCGATGGGCGAGGCGGGAACCCCAACCTTCGAGAGCCCGGTACGGAAACAGCTCTGGCCCGTGATGAAGGAGGATCGTCCTGCCGTACAGCTTTGTTCGCCGTACGAGTCGGTGAAGCGCATGCCCTCGGCGGCGAGGCGGTCGATGTTGGGCGTGTGGTAACCCATCAGACCGCTGCTGTAACAGCTCAGGTTCGTAATGCCGATGTCGTCACCCCAGATGACCAGGATGTTGGGCTTCCCCTGACTTCCGCTGCCTTTTGGGCGGCTGCTGCCCGAGCCGGATGTTTCGCGCTTGGCCATGGCGTATTCCTCCGCTGCGAGTCGGAGGGACGCCTGACGAGAATCCGTGACGCCCCTCGTGGCATCGCGGGACGATGCCCGAGCCTGGAAGGGCGCGCTATTGCACAAAGGGGAATAGGGCAGCCTCGCGCGAGGCTGCCCCTTCCAGTCCGTCAGTGGATCACCCGAGGTATTTCGGCGGCTGTATCCCCAGCATCGCGGCGTGCAGGTGCTCGATGTCCACGTGCCATTGCGGGATCGGCAGGCCTTGCTCGGCTGCCGGAATGCGTTCGCCCACATGCGGGTAGGGCTCGTTAGGGTCGAACGGCGAGTCCAGGTCGGCCGGAAGGACAGAGTGTTCCTGTACGTACACGTACGCGTCTTCGCGCCAGAGCGCCCACATCGTGTGCGCCGAGTCGCCGGGGCCGCGGTAGGCGGTCATGAGCGCGGTGGACGGTGCGCCCTGTAACAATCGTGCGATCCCCTGTCGCCACTGATGCTGGTAGTCCACTATGCCCCAGTTCGTGAGATCGACGAGGAAGCACATGCGCGCGCCTCCAACGATGAGCTCGCCACCGGCGTGCTGCCAGCCTTCCTCGTTCATTACCGCCGGTGTGAAGAACCGAATCCTGAACATACACCCTGCCTAACGTCTGGCGAAATTGGGAGCGGGACTGGCCACAGCGAGCCCGACGATGTGCTCGCCCCGGGCCGGGTCGAGACCACCGCGCGCGACCCTGCCTCCGACGACTGAGCCGCCGCGTCGTCACGCGCAGGGCCTCCTCGGCATGGCTTCGGCCCGTTACCCTTGCCGCCGTCGCGTCCCGGTGAGCTGGCCGCCACGGTGTCGCACGAATTGCGGCAACCGCTCGCCGCCATCCGCACGAACGCCGAGGTGGGTGCGTTGCTAGACGAGATCTGCGCTCATGCCGCGCAGCTCCTCAAGGGCGATGCCATACCGGCCGCGTGTACGCGGAAACCGCGGCGGGACGGGGCGCCATCTTTCGGGTCCTGCTGCCCGTCCCGCCGGTGAGCTCCATCCGCTAGTCGACCGCCATTGCAGCAGCGGCGAGCTGCTCGAGCTCGAGGTATTGCTTCTGTTCGACCGTCACGCCGACGAAGTGGATCGTGCCACCCTTGAACGTGCCCGGCGTCTGATACTCCTCACTGACGGCGTCACCGCTATCACGCCCGACGCATAGGCCATCGCCCGACAGCGTGAACTTCCCGGCCTGTGACTTCATGTCGCCCTCTGCCACGACCTTGTCGTTGACGTAGAGCTTCGTCTTGCCCAGCGACTCGCCGTGCTCGCCGGCCTTCTCGCGGGTGAACTCCATGCCTAACGTGTACTTCCCGGGTTTGAGCTCCGCCGAGATGAACTTCTGCTCCGGCTTGATGCCGAGGAAGTTGTAGACGTAATACAGCTTCTTGTTCTTGATGAACAGCGAGTGACCGCCGAAACGCGAGCCGTGCGCGAAGATGACCCCCGAGCAGTTCGGATCGGTGATCTCGACATCGGCGATGATCTTGTACGAGCGGCCGCGCACGTTGACGGCGACACCCTCCGGCACGGGAGACGTACCCGGGTAGTAGATGTAACGCTCGCGCGCCTTTTCCTCGCTCGGACGCTCGGTCCCGAGAATCTCCGCCGGGCTCCGATCGTCGAGCGGAAGCACGAAGTTCTTCTCGGCCTCCTCGAACCACGCCTTGATCAGCTTGTCGAGCTTGTCCGGATGCTTGTCGGCGAGGTTCGTGGACTCGGACCGGTCCACGTCGGTGTTGTAGAGCTCCCACTTGTCCTGGTCGAAATGGCCTTTGCTGCTCAGGGCCGCATGTATCGCCGACGCCTTCCAGCCATCCTCCCACATGCCACGCGTGCCGAGCATCGCGTAGTACTGCCGCTTCTTCTGCGTTGGCGCCTTCGCGTTCTCGAACGTATACGCCATCGAGACGCCCGACACCGGGTACTGTTCCACGCCGCGATAGACCTTGGGCATTTCCAGGCCGATGACCTCGAGGATCGTCGGCACGATGTCCGTGGAATGATGGTACTGGTCGCGCACTTCTCCTTTGGCCTTGATGCCCGCCGGCCACGAGATGACGAGTGGACAGCAGGTGCCGCCCGCATACTCGGAGTAGCGCTTGAACATCTGGAACGGCGTCGAGAACCCGACGGCCCATCCCGTCGGATAGTGGTTGTAGGTGTTCACGCTGCCCAGCACGTCGAGGTACTTCATGTTCTCCGACAGCTCGTCGGGATAGTTGTTGAAGAACTTGTTTTCGTTCACCGAGCCATTCGGACTGCCTTCGCCCGAGGCGCCGTTATCGGCACAATAGAACACGATAGTGTTCTCGAGCTGCTTGCTCTCCTCGAGGTAGTCGATGAGGCGGCCAATCTGGACATCGGTGTACTCGGAGAAGCCCGCATAGACCTCGGCCATCCGGGAGAACAGCTTCTTCTCGTCCGCGCTGAGCGTGTTCCACGGACGCACGGCGTCGCCGGGGTTCGCCACCTCGTTCGGAAGCGGATTGATCGGCGTGAGCTTCGTGCCCTCGGGCAACAGGCCTTTCTTGATCATGCGCGGCAGTACCCACTCGCGATACGCTTCGTAGCCGGCGTCGAACTTGCCCTTGTACTTGTCGACGTACTCCTTGGGTGCGTGATGCGGAGCGTGATTCGCGCCCGGGCAGAGCCACATGAACCACGGCTTCGACGGGTTACTCGCCTTCTGGTCGCGGATCATCTGCATCGCCTGGTCGACCAGGTCCTTCGAGAGATGGTAACCCTCCTCCGGCGAGTAGGGCTGGTCGATGAACTTGTTGTCCTCGACGATGTCCGGGTACCACTGATTCGTCTCGCCGCCGAGGAAGCCGTAGTACCGATCGAACCCCTTCTGCAGCGGCCACTGCGATCGGTTGGCGCCTGCGCCAATGTCCTGCTCGGGGACGTTGTGGTTCTTGCCTAACCAGTACGTGCTGTAGCCGTTGTCCTGCAGCACCTGGCCGATCGTGGCGCATTCGTCGGGGATGCGACCGCTCCAGCCCGGGTAGCCCTGCGCGGCCTCGGTGATGCACGAGCAGCCGTTGACGTGATGGTTGCGGCCGGTCAGGAACGTCGATCGCGTCGGCGAGCAGAGCGCGGTCGTGTGCCACTGTGAGTACATGAGCCCTCGGTCGGCGAGCTTTTGCAGCGTGGGCATGTTGATCGCCCCGCCGAACGGGGACCATGCCGCGAGGCCCGTGTCGTCGTACAGCACGATCAGGACGTTCGGCGCGCCCTCCGGAGCCTTGGGTAGCGAGAAAGGCCCCAGTCAGGCTTTGAATCCCTAATGTCGAGCTTGATTTCGCCCTTGAAGGGTTTTTTCGGCATGGCGCACCTCCGTGCGGTCGTAGGCATTAGTCGCGCAGTATCCGACCGCCAGTGAGAGGAGCGTAAGTGGACCTTGGTGTCGCCCCGCACTCGTTATTGGCGCGCCATAGCGACTCGGAGTCGCTCCTCGGCACTGATGAGATGATTGGCATCCCTGGCATCATCGCTGAGGTCGATCTCCACCCACTTTACCTTCCCGTTGAACACACTCTCGTGCGGCGTGTAATCGTCGCTCACCGCCGTGGCGGTATCGCTGCCCACGTCCGCCGTCTCGTCGGCCGAGAACAGCAGGGCGTGCGTCCCGTTCACGCGTCCAGAGCCGACCTGCTTCCCGTCGAGATAGAGTGTGACGGCACCACCTCTACCAACCCCGCCGCCGTCGTACGCGAACTCCATCCGCACCTGGTGCTCACCCGGCGGAATCGGCGTGTCGCCATAGATCTTGAACCGCTCGAGGGCGAACCAATTGTAGCAGTACGCCGGCTTCCCGTCCTTCACGTAGAGACTCCACCCGCCGAACGCTCCGCCCTGCGCCATGATGACGCCCTTCGCACCACCGTTAGGCACCTCGACCTGCGCGGTGACAGCGTGGGACTTGTTCTTCAGCACGACGATGGAATTCTCGCTGAGCCGCCCCATCCCGGCGAAGAGCAGCTGGCGGTTGCCCTTGATGAGCTGCGGCCGCCCGGCCATGTCCGCGTTGAAGCGCTCCACGCGGCGGTCGTCGAGCGGCAGGACGTTGTGCTTTACCGCCTCGATCAAGAACAGCCGCTGCATCTCGCGCAGCTTGTCTGGGTTCTTCGCGGCGAGGTCGCGCGCCTGCGACCAGTCATCCGGGCCATACAACTCCCACACATCGTCGTCGTACGCCGGAAGCTTCGTGGTCGGATCCCACGGTGTGCTATGCCTGGTGACTGCCGTCCAGCCTTTGTGGTAGATCCCCCGGTTCACGAACATCTCGAAGTACTGCGTTTCGTGCCGGTCGCGAGCCGTGCCGTCATCGAACGAGTACGCCATGCTGACGCCTTCCATCGGATGCTGCTGGACGCCGTGGACGATGGTCGGCTCGGGCAGGCCGGCGACCTCGAGGATCGTCGGCGCAATGTCGATGACGTGATGGAAGTGGGACCGGACCTCGCCCTTCGCCTTGATCACGCCCGGCCAGTGCACGATCGCGCCGTTGCGCGTGCCGCCCCAGTGTGACGCCACCTGCTTCGTCCACTGGTACGGCGTGTCCATCGCGTGCGCCCAGCCGACCGCGTAGTGGTTGTACGCTTCCGGGCCGCCGAACTTGTCGATCCGTGCCGCCATGAACTCGGGGGTCTCGAGCTGCGGCACGCCGTTGAACAGGAACGTCTCGTTGAACGTCCCGTTGACCGTGCCCTCGGCCGACGCGCCGTTGTCGCCAACGATGTAATAGATCAGCGTGTCGTCCAGGATTCCGAGATCCTCGAGCGCGTCGACGAGCAGGCCGACGTGATGATCGGTGTGCTCCAGGAATCCGGCGTACACCTCCATCTGGCGAGCCAGCACGGGCTTGAGGTCGTTAGGCATCGCGTCCCACGCCGGGATCTCCTTCGGGCGCGGAGTCAGCTCGGCGTCGCTCGGGATGACGCCGGCCTTCTTCTGCCGGTCGAAGATCTCCTCGCGCAGCGCGTCCCACCCATGGTCGAAGCGGCCCTTGTACTTGTCCGCCCACTCCGTCGGCACGTGGTGCGGCGCGTGCGTGGCCCCCGGCGCGAAGTAGACGAAGAACGGCTTGTCAGGCATCAGCGCCTTCTGCTGCCGCATCCAGCCGATGGCCTGCTCCGTCATGTCGCTGGTGAAGTGGTAGCCTTCCTCCGCCGTCTTCTCCGGCTCGATGGGAACGGTGTCGCGATACAGCGACGGCGCCCACTGGTTGGTCTCGCCGCCGAGGAAGCCGTAGAAGTGCTCGAACCCTCCGCCCCCGGTGGGCCACGCGTCGAACGGTCCCATGGGGCTCGACTGCCAGACAGGAACCTCGTGGCATTTGCCGAATTGGGCCGTCGAGTATCCATTGAGTTTCAGGATCTCCGCGAGCGGCGCGCAGGTATTTGGGCGCATGGAGTTGTAGCCGGGTGCCGATGTCGCGATCTCGGTGACACCCCCCATGCCGACGGTGTGGTGATTACGGCCGGACAACATGGCCGCCCTCGTGGGCGAGCACAGTGCCGTGGTATGGAAGCGGTTGTACCGGAGCCCATTCCGGGCGAGTCGTTCCGCGGTCGGGGTATCAATGACGCCGCCGAAGGCGCTGGAGGCGGCGAAGCCGGCATCGTCGAGGAGGACGATCAGAACGTTCGGGGCACCGGTGGGCGGACGTAGCGGAACGATCGGCGGGAACGCCGTGTCCGGGTCCTTCGCGTCGTAGGTCGCGTGGCCGATGTGTCTCTTGTCCGGGATCGGCAGCACGGCGCGGGACAGCGAATCGTTCGGTGACGCCATGTCGGTAGGCTCCGAGAGGTGAGGGGCCGGCATCGGCGCCGTTGGGTAGGGTTTACGATGCCGGATGGCAAGCGCCGCCCGGCAGAACGTCACCGTCGCTCTCAACGGGCAGGTGTAACTATTGGACCTTTGCGCAATCGAAACCAAGCTCAAACCGCACTCCGAGTGTCCCCGACCGACAATCGACTCATCGCGCGGTCGGCCGCCGGCCACAGGTGGGGCCATTGAGCACGGACTGCCCCAGTGTGATCTTGCCGGTTGTCGCCCATCTCGCCCCTGCCGATACCCCGAGCTCCGTGCCCGGCGGGGCCCGAGTGGCTCGAGTTCGACTCGATGATCAACGTCCGGCCATCACGAGGAAACCGCAGTCGCGACGTCGAGGACCCGCTCGTCCGAGACGCGATCCGCCAAGTCGTCATGTCGCTGGTGCGCGATGCCTAACGACGAAACCGCCATCCATGCCGGCGCCGCAGCGCGGTGGGGCGAGTTGCCGCTCGTCGACCAGCTCGCGAACGTGGGCAGCGAGGTCGAGCGGGCAATTCGCGCGCACAGCACTGGCAACATGACGCGGTGGGGCCACGCGCAGGCGCGCGCGCTCGAGTTGTTCGACCTGACGGCGACCGACCCACGGTGGCGCGGCCCGCGCCTGCGCGAGATCCTTCGCGCCCGCGAGGAATTCTGTCGGCTGTTTCACGCGCCCGACGGAGCGCCGGGATCGGCCGAAGGACTTCGCCGATACTTTCTGGCGTTCGCGGTGGCGGCGCGACGTCGCATCGGGTCCGGTTAGGGCGACGACGACGTATGCCGAACGTCGCGGTTCCACTCGCGGCGAGTGGCGGTTGACTGATGAACGGCGCGATCAGCCTGACGATGAGGTTGACCTTTCGTTCATCACAAAGGGCATCACCGGTTGAACGTTGAGCACGAAGCGGGTCAGCTTGGACGGACCGACGTTCTGTTCCCAGGTGAACTGGAACGGCACGCTCACGAGCGAGGCGAGCGGGTTGGAGAGTTGCCTGGCGAGATCTCTGCTTGCCGGTCATGTGTCGGCGTTCGGCCTGCCTCACGAGTGACGAGGACTTCGCACGCTCACCAGGCCGTGCACGAACAAGCTATTGGACCTGGGGCGGCGATGCTTGTTGAGTTCGCCGACTATCGACCGAGGTGGGCCAGCGCAAAGCGCATCGGCCCACTCGAGATCCGGATGATTCCCTCGAACGGACCATCCAGCTCGAAGATCAAAAAGACCGCCGCCGCCACCGACAGCGTCGAGATGCCGAAGACTGTCATCACTGTCGCATTCCGCGGTGCACTGAGGCCGAAGCTGGCGAACGTCATCGACAGCCAGAAGATCACGACGACCAAGAACTGCTTCGGCACAGCACCGCCGGCACTGAGCAGTCGCCATCGTGTGCGCAGCACCTCCGAGGTGACCTTCAACGCCTCCGATCTGAAAAACCGCTGCGCTTCGGTCTGCGGTGACAGTCCGAGAATCTGGTTCTCGATCTCGTCCGCCGCCTGACCGGTCTTTCGTACCGACGCCGTATCCTCGAACGACGATCGAGTCCCCTCGGAGGGCCACATCGTCTCGATCCGGGCAGCCAGCGCATCACGGAGCAGCTCGCGCGTCGGCTGCGTTTCCGGACCATAACGGGAGAGCTGGTGGTCGAGTGTGAGTATCCCCGCCGCGGCGTTCTTGATCGCGAGATCCTGCGAGTCGAACGAACCCTTTGCGGCAGCCGTCACGAGGCCGAGGAGGAGCGCCGTCATCGTCGCCACGAGACCCATCCCGAGGCGGATGACATCCTGCGACTCCTTGCTCACGTGCGCAGGCGGCAACGCGTTCCGAATGAACATGCCAACCAGCGCCGCGGCGAACGTGCACACGAACGTGAGAACCGCGAAGTCGATCCCCGTCGTCATGGTAGTGCAACCCCGGGATGACAGCGGCGATCCGCCACGGCGCGACGCGTCGGGCCGTGGCGGACCTGCTCGATCGTTAGGTCAGAAGGCGAGAATGAGGCCGAGGCCGGCCGAGCCCTGGTGCAGCCAGTCCGTCCCCGAGGTCACGTAGCAGCCCCAGTAGTCGCACCACGTGCCGTACTCGCCCGACGGCACCGGCGTCACCATCCAGCGGATGTCCATCCGCAGCCCCACCTTCTGGTTGGCCGCCATCCACTTGGCCCCGCCGCCGAGGCTCCAGGCGAAGCGCGTGCTGCTGCTGGCGTTCGTCGCGTCGAGCACGTTGATGCCCATCGACGCGGTGATGAACGGCGCGATCCCCTCGGTCCGCGGCAGCCCCTGCCTAACGCCCAGCTGGACGTAGTTGTTGGCGAACCCCGAGCCCACGTCCCGCTTCTGGCCGGCGTTCGGCTTGAACTCGACGTCGGTGTCCTGGCGCAGGTAGTAGAGCTCGACGGCCGAGTTGCCGGCGGCCAGGAAGCTCAAGATGGCGCCCCAGCTGAAGCCCGACTTCTCGTTGATCTCGCCGGCCAGGATGTTGGAGAAGCCCTGGGTGTCGAAGGAGCCGCCCCACTGGTAGCTGCCGAACGGCGTCAGCTCCAGGCGCTTGGGCGGGACGTAGCCCCCCTGGGCGCGGGCCGGCGCCGCAGCGGGAAGAAGCAGGACTGTGGCGAGCAGGGTGACCGCGCTCGTGGTCACGAACGGACGTTGCATGGTGTTTCCTCCGGTACGGTAGGCGACGTGTCGTCGTGAGACGATTGCCGTGGCCGAGGCCGGCGGGTATCGGACCTTCGTGCAAGCCCCTCACGCCCGGGGCGGGCTCTCCGGTTGGTGCTGGCGCTCGCGCGCCTCGGCGACATCGCGCTCGAGGAAGTAGTTCAGGAACGTCCGTATGACCGCGACCGCGCCGAGTCGTGCCACCGACTCCCAGCGCGTCGTGATCGACGACTCGATGATGTCGGCGGCGAGCTGGAACGTGAGTCCCGCAACGAGCCAGCGCGCAAAGCGCAACCACACGTCGCGTCGCTCGTGGCCGGTGAGCGGCGAGAACACCCCCCGCATGCTCTTGATGAACGCTTCGATCGCGGCGAACACAATGATCACAAGCGCCAGCGCGTCGATCACGATGATCGCGTTCTCGCTGGCGATGCTGAACAATGCCTTGAAGGTTTCCATCGTCGTTTTGCCGTCAGAGGATCGGTTCCACGATCGGCCGATCGTGTCACCGGCACATGGTCACCGCCACGCCGATCCGGTCTGGATGTAGAACGCGAACTGGCCACCGGAGCCCCACGCGAAATCGAGGCCCGTGCCAAGTCCGAGCTGGCGTGCGATGAGATAGCGGAACCCGACACCGCCCGCCCCGACCGTCGGGGCGCTCCCGAGATCGCCTAACGTTTCGCCCACCCGGCCCCCACCACCGAAGCCGAGGATCGTCCAGCGTGGATCGATCGAGTACCGCAGCTCGCCCTCGGTGAGCAGGGTGACGTCGTTCGCGTACTGCCCGGACTCGAGCCCGCGCATCTGGAGGAAGGGCTTCATGAAGAACGGCGCATCGCCCGACGCGAATCGGCTGTCCACGCGCAGCCCGTACCCCCAGCGCTTCTCGGGTTGCCAGTAGAAGAGTCCCTGGACCTGATACCGCCCGAACGCGAGGTCGCTGCCGAACGCCTTCTGATACCACGTGCCGCTCGCGGTGATGTCCATCCCGCGCCTGGCATCGAGGAGATTGTCGCGCGTGTCGTACTCGAGGCTCGTCCCGAGTCCACCGAGGCTCACCTTCAGGTCGCGGTCCGGAATCTCCTCCGGCAGCGCGGCGTCGAACGTGGTCTTCGTGTGCACGAAGAGGTAATGCAGCCCCGCGAACAGCGGCGTCTGCTTGATGCGCGCCTGCATGCGCTGCACGACAAAGCGCGGGTCGATCGTGTAGCCGAGCGGCCTGTCGGCGAGCGGGCTCTCCGGGTCGAACCCGAAGAAGTCGAGGTGCAGTGACGCGCCGCCTAACGCTCCGAGGTACCGGAACTGGTCGTGGCGAAACGGATAGAAGAGGAAGGCCCCGCCACCCGCGCTCCCATCCGACGTGTAGAAGGCGGCCGCCCCGGCGATCATCGGAACCGAGAATTCCTGGCCCTGGTGACGCTTGGACGCCTCTCCCCCGAGGGGCTGGCTGAAGTATGCCACCGCGAGCCCGCCGCCGAAGCCCAACGCGGGCTCGGTGATGATGATCGGGATGGGGAGCACCCCCTTCTTGGTGAGCAGCCACTCGCTCATGTCGAGGCGGCCGTCTTCCGGGTCGCGGAACACGCCCCCCTTCTGCCCGGCGGCGGGCGCCGGCGTCAGGGCGAGCAGCAGGACGAGCGCGGTGCCCCTCGTCATGATCGTTAGGCGGCGGGCGATGGGCGGGACCGCCGCCGGACCGCCCGGCACGTTCGACCGCCCTGGACCCGCAGCCTGTCGCCGTCCGGCGGCGACGACAATTGACCCTTGGTGCAGACCTACCGAGTCACGCCGCGCGCGTCGTCAACAATCGCGATCGGTGGTCACGGGTCGGCCATGCGCGTGGTGCGTGGGAAGCACCAGATGGAACGTGGCGCCCTGCGAGGCGTTGTTCTCGGCCCAGAGGCGTCCGCCGTGGGCCGTCACGATCGACCGGCCAATCGCGAGCCCGAGCCCGAGCCCGTGCTCCTTCGTCGTGAAGAACGGGTCGAACACCCGATCCTCAGGGCCGTTAGGCAGCCCGGTCCCGCAGTCGCTGACCAGGACTTCGACGTGCTCGTGACCGAGTGGTACGACGTGCAGGTCGAGCCGGCGCGTCGGTCGCGGCATGCCGTGCATCGACTCGCAGCCGTTGACGACGAGGTTCACCATCACCTGCAGCAGCTGCACCTGGTCGCCCCAGACGCTCGGCAGTCCCCCCGCGATGAAGGTCTGGACCTCGACGCCCGAGAGATCGACCGTGCTCTTGCTCAGGGCCAGGGCGTCACGCACCACGGCCTCGACGACCAGCGGCTCGAATTGCGATGTCCCGTCCTTCACGAACAGACGCAGTCGCGCGAGAACGTTGGCGGCCTGCTGGTCGTCGCGCGTGATGTCCTGCAGGATCTCGCGCAGCTCGTGCAGGTCAACCTGGTCCCGGTCGAGCAGGTGAAGACCCGCCTGGGCGTTGGCCAGGATCGACGTGAGCGGCTGGCGCAGCTCGTGCGCGATCGCGCCCGAGAGCTCGCCGGCCGTCGCCACCCGCGTGACGTGCGCGAGCTGGTTGCGCTGCTCGTGAAGGGCATCCTCCGCCTGCTGGCGCTCGCGAATGACCGCCGCCAGCAGCATGATCGGCGGACCGATCGCGATCCAGAACAGTTGTAGCGCCAGGACCTGTTGGGCTTCGCTTCCTACGACGAACGGCCCGAGCTGGCGGGCCGTCCCGAGTGTGGAAAGCAACGCGACAAAGAACACCGATGTCGCGGCTCCCCGTGGCCCCAACCGGACCGCGGCCCACACGAGCGGCGGGAAGAACCACAGCACCAGGCCGGGGAAGCTTGCGAACTCGGACCCACTCCCGAACGCGACGAGCCCCACGACGAGCAGCGACGCCATGATGGCCGCCCCCTCGACAACCCGACGCACCGTGATCTCTCCGAACCGCCGAAGCCACTCCTGACTCCACAGGAGTATCATCGGGGCGACCAGGAGCAACGCGGTCACATTCGAGAGCATCGTGCGAAGGAGCGCGGATCCGGGGCTGACCGTGAGGTCGAGGCCCAGCAGCGGTCGAACGAACGACGGCATGAACAGCGCGAAGACTGCCGGCAGGGCAACCGAGATGGCCACGTAGGTGAACACCTGGCGCCCATTCTCGAAGCGTAGCGGGCCGCCGGCATAACGGCCTAGCAGCGTTGCCGCGGCGCTCATGAACAGCGAGTTACCCGCGATCTGCCAGACGAGACGCCACGCCGGGGTCATCGGGGTCATCGCTGCGAAGTGCGCAAGAGCGGTGGTGACGATGACTACCCACCATCGCGACCGCGGCGTGAGGAGCAGGGCCGCCAACAGCACGGCGTTCGCCGGCCAGACGACGCTGATCTGCGAGCTCTGAAAGCGGAACGCGAGTCCGAGTCTCGCGGCGCCATAGTACATCGCCCCGAGAATGGCGACGCGCCCCGCGTAAACCGCAACGCGTTTCGGCCAATCGCCAGTGGCGCCGGCTGCCGGGACAGCCTTGAGGGGAACAACTGCCTGCGTCAATTGCACTCTCGGATGCGCACCGCGCGACAGCCGCGGACTCGAGTCCAGGCGGCGGGCTCGCATATTCGGGCTTGCCACGATTAGAGCGGTGTAACCGCTGGCAAGCTACGTGGCGTACCGACGGCGTCAACCAGTGCTTACTGGGACAGGTAATTGGTTACTGGGATTGGTAATTGGTTACTGGGATTGGTTACAGGTAATTGAACCCCCCCGGGATGCTCGTCTCGTTTAGAGAGGCGTCCCGAGGGTGTTCAACTGCGAGTAACCAATTGCCAATTACCAGTGTTATCGGATTCGCGACACCGGTGGCGGCGTCCACTGACCGGCAGTGACCGCCTGCTCTGGCCAGTAGGCGCGGATGTAGAGCGAGAAGTCCTCGCCTTTTGGCGCCGGCAGCCAGTTCGACCGCTGCGCCTTGTCGGTTGGCTCATCCGCCTGCACCCAGATCGTGAGCGACCCGTCCGCGTTAGGCAGCAGGTCCCGGTTCTTCGTCCCCACCGAGTAGCGCCGCGCCGCGTTCGGCACGAAGAAGTGGAACCGATCGTAGAGCGTGAGCGACCAGAACCCCTTCACCGGCGGCTCGCCCCGGGCGAACGTGATCGAGTACCGGCTGCCCCCGTTGAGGCGCACCCCCGCCGCGTCCAGATCCTGGTAGAAGTACTTCGTCTCGTTCCCCTTGTTGACGAAAATGTTGGATCGCGCGATGGCGGTCCGCATGAAGTAGTCACTGCCGAACGCGGCGCCGTTGTCCGCCGTGGTCCAGTAGTGCGGTAACGGCGTGCCGAAGTTGCGAAACTGCAGCAGTGGCTCGATCAGCGTCTGGTCCGCGTGTTCGGCCTCATCGATCAGGGCGTTCCTGAGCGCGGGGTTGTTCTGCGCCGCATCGATGACGGCAAGCACCTGCTCGTAGCGCGTCTCCTCGCCCGGGAGGGGAGGCGCATCCAGCAGGACCAGGGGGAGCTGATCGAAGAAGGTGTTCGGAAAGACCCACTTCGTTTCTCCGGATCCACCGTCGGCCGGGCGTGGCTTCACGCTGGGAAGCTTGCTCCAGTCGCGACGCTTCTCCCTCCCGTCGAACTGATCGAGCGGGTACATGTCGATGCGGCCGATCAGATCCTGCACCGCACGGATGTCCTGCCGGGTGATGTCCTGGAACACGCGTGGCACGACCATCCCGGTGCGCGTTGGGCAATGCAGCACGCGCGTGATACCGCGGGGTATCGTTCCTTCCCAGCCAGGGCCCACGATGAGGTAGAAGCCCGCCTTGGTGCCATACATGGCTCCGATGTCCGCGAAGCTGTCGGTGCGCAGGTCCACGAGCTGATAGACCCAGAAGCGCGTTCCGAAGTCGGGCACCTGCACGACAACCGGGCTCTCGTCGAGTGCGAGCACACCGGCGCCGTACACCACATCCTGGTTCGGGCACGCTACCCGACGCTGGTCGGGCTCGACGTAGTCGTGCAGCATGGCCAGGAAGTTGAGTGGCGCCAACGGCAACACCCCATGCATCAACGTCGGCGCCGGCGCCTGCCTGAACGCCAGGCGCCGGTTGTACACGTTGACCATCGGCCACGCCCAGAAGTACGCCTCGCGCGCGACCATGCGCGCATAGGCTTCCGTGATGCGCGTGCCGGCCACGGCGGCGGGTACCGTCGCCCCGCGGCGCTGATTCACGGGGGGTCAGAAGGCCAGGATGAGGCCGAGGCCGGCCGAGCCCTGGTGCAGCCAGTCCGTCCCCGAGGTCACGTAGCAGCCCCAGTAGTCGCACCACGTGCCGTAGGTCCCCGACGGCACCGGCGTCACCATCCAGCGGATGTCCATCCGCAGCCCCACCTTCTGGTTGGCCGCCATCCACTTGGCCCCGCCGCCGAGGCTCCAGGCGAAGCGCGTCGAGCTGTCGGAGTTGTCGGCGTCGAGGACGTTGATGCCCATCGACGCGGTGATGAACGGCGCGATCCCCTCCGTGCGCGGCAGCCCCTGCCTAACGCCGAGCTGGACGTAGTTGTTGGCGAACCCCGAGCCCACGTCCCGCTTCTGGCCGGCGTTCGGCTTGAACTCGACGTCGGTGTCCTGGCGCAGGTAGTAGAGCTCGACGGCCGAGTTGCCGGCGGCGAGGAAGCTCAAGATGGCGCCCCAGCTGAAGCCCGACTTCTCGTTGATCTCGCCGGCCAGGATGTTGGAGAAGCCCTGGGTGTCGAAGGAGCCGCCCCACTGGTAGGTGCCGAACGGCGTCAGCTCGACGCGCTTCGGCGGCACGTAGCCGCCCTGCGCGCGGGCCGGCG
>DASUGD010000049.1:0-49364 GCA_036274195.1 Gemmatimonadaceae bacterium
GCCAAGCGGCCGAAGGCGAGCGCAGTGACTGGGGCGAAGTCGTAACAAGGTAGCCGTAGGGGAACCTGCGGCTGGATCACCTCCTTAACGGAGTCGGCGAGTAGACGGCCCCCGGGCCGCCGAAAACCACTCACGTGTCGCGCCATCCACGAGTCACATTCGATTGTTAGGCATTCAATAGCCCCGGCGCTCCGCAACGGAGTGCCGGGGCTTTGCCATCCCCCCCCCCACGCGACACGCTATCCCGTCGATACGCTAGCGCGCTCGAAAACGGAACACGACCTCGCCCATCTCGATGCGGTCGCCGTCGTCGAGTATCACCGCACGCTCCTCGCTCTCATCCGCCGCCAGCGGAGTCCCGTTCACCACCACCGGGTTCGTCGCCGACAAGTTCTCGAGTCGCCACCGCGGCGCGCTCGCCGACGCCTCCGCGCCATTCCGCGGGCCGACCTCCAAGGTCATCCGTGCATGCGTCCGGCTCACCGTTGGTTCACGAAGCTGAATGTGCCGATAGGGCACACCCTCGGCGCGACCGAAGGTGACACGCGTCCCATCCGGACCCGGCGTGCGAACGAAACGGATCTCGTGACCTGCGTCGTCTCCAGTGATCACCTCGAGCCGGCCCGGCAGGAACTGCAGCGTTCCGTCCGCCGGTCGCCAGTAGCGCATCGACGCGCCCTCGAAAGCCGCACCGGCGACAGCATCGTTAGGTTGCGCCGTGCTCGTGAGCGGCGCGGCGGTCGGGCCGTGTGCCCCGGCGCTCGCGGCAGGTGCATCGCTCTGGCTCCGAGGCGGAGGCGCGTACGGCGAACCGTGAAGCGGTGCGACACTACCATCCACCGGCGGTGACCAGACGGGTGTTGGCGTCGCTGGGCCCTCGAACGACGTGGTCGCCGGAGTGCGAACTGCCCGATCAGGCCTCGGCGGTCCGGGCACGCGATCATGACCGGCCGAGAAGGGAATGAGCGGCAGCGGGCCTGCGGCCGCTCGGGCGCGACGCCGGCGGCGAATCACGGCAACGACGACCGCGGACACGACGATCAGAAGGATCGCCGCGCCAGACGCGAGCAAGACGGTTTGGTATTCCTCCACCCGGATCGGGATCGTGGGAGACGACGCTTACTGGTCCTGCCCCGAATCGGCTCGGCGACCAGGACGTGCAGAGACGTCACTTATCACACGTGCAGGCTCGCGGATCGCAACGCGGCAGCGCCTTCACTCTGAAAGCTAGGGTTGGCAAACCCTCGCGCCAGGTGGTCTGCCTGCCAGCGGACGCCCGTCGCGACGGACGGTCAGCTTCCGGGTTGTGGCAGGGAGATCCGGCCGGTCCAGCGCACCGCGAGTCCCCGCCGCGCAGGAACGACGTCTGGCGCAAACAGCTCCAGCGCGCCAACGCGGGCGGCCGGGCGCGGCTCGGTCTTGATGACTGGCGCGCGAGACCGGCGCGCATAACGAGCGGCTTCGAAGGCGGCTCCTATCGTGAGCGTCGCGAACATGGCGATTCCGGCGGCCTGGTACGGATGCTTCGTCACCGTCACCGTGTCCAGATTGGGAATCGGCGGAAAGCCCGGGATCGTCACTGAAAAATCGCGGATCTCCTGCTCTTCCTTCGAATACAGTGCGAGATAAAGCGCCGTTCCGGCGGCCGCGGCAACGCCGACGCCGATCCATGGACGCGACGTGTACACCTGCCCCAGCCCTGGCACGAGAAGCCCCGTGAGCAGCGCCGTGTTCGCGCTCCAGGTCGGCCTGCGCAACGCGTCGATCTGGGCGCGCACCTGCGCCTGGTCCTCCGCGGTAGGACGCATCGCCAGGTACTGCTCGAAATCGCGTACGGCGTCATCCCGCTGGTCGAGTGCTGCGTGCGCGAGCCCGCGATCGTAGTACGCTTCGGCCGCACGCGGGAGCGTCTGGATCACGCGCCCGAACGAGTCGGCTGCCTCGCGCCAGCGACGCTGGTCCAAATGGTTCACACCCGCCTTGAACGCCGCGGATGCCGGATCGCCGCCCGGATTCGATCCGGTTGGTGCGGTGAGGGTGGTGATGCGCGCGCGCACGTCCGCGGCATCGCCGCTCTGCGGCGCGAGAGCGAGGAACCGGCAGTATTCGCGGACCGCGTTAGGCCGCTCGCCGAGCTCCTCGTACGCGCGGCCGAGTTGGTACGCGATCCGTTCGTCGCCGGGCGAAAGCTTGGCGGCGTCCACGAACGCGTCACGTGCCTGCCGGCTGTCACCGACGATTGCCGCCTCGTGGCCGAGCGCCATGAGCCGCCGCACGTCGGGGGAGTCGTTGCGCGATGCCGTCAGCCCGGGAGCCGGAGCCGCGCATGGCAACGTGCTGGCGGCGGAGAGCGCTCGCTTCACCGGCATCTGTTGGGCCTCGCCGCGCGAGCCAACGATGGCAAGAAGGGTGATCAATGCGGGCCAAGCGGAAGGACGACCGAACCGCGTCATTCGTCTGTGTCGCCTCTGAGTCAACGGGGCGGAGCGGAAACGCGCGCCGGGCGCGACCGGTGGTTCCTGGAGCCATCGCCCAACTGGCCCTCGACGTTGTAGCCCCAACAATAGGTTTCACCAGCCGCCGTAGCGGCGCAGGTGTGGGAACCTGTCGCCTGAACGACGGCGACGGGTGGAATTCCCGCGACGTAAACCGGAACCACGCGGTCGATCGTCGTTCCGTCGCCTAGCTGTCCAAACGTGTTTCTCCCCCAGCAAAAGACCTGCCCGGAGGTTGTTTTCGCGCAGCTGTGTACCGCGCCTGCCGTCACGGTGGTGAAAGTGCCGCCGACGTACACGCGGGCGGGCTGCGCTCGATCGCCTTGACCGGTGGCGAGCTGCCCGTAGTTGTTGCGCCCCCAACAATAGAGCTCGCCGCCCGTCGAGACCGCACAGGTGTGCTGATTCCCGGCGGCGACGGAGATGAAGCGTATTCCTGCGCCCACCCGCGTCGGCGCGCGACGGTCGTCGTGCGTCCCATCGCCGAGCTGGCCGCCATTGTTCGACCCCCAGCAATACAGGTCGCCGCCAACCGTGATCGCACACGTGTGATTCCAGCCGACTGCCAGCGCGCCGAACCGGAGGTTGCCGGCAACCTCGGACGCTCTCGGACTCGTTAGGCCGGCACCGGTCCCCAACTGCCCGTAGGCATTGGATCCCCAGCAAAAGACTTCGCCGTTCCTGGCGAGAGCGCAGGTGTGACTGAACCCGGCGCGCACGAACTTGAACGGCTCCCGCGCCGCGACCCGGACCGGCGTATCACGCTCCAGCGTCGTGGCGTCGCCAAGTTGGCCACGGTCGTTGTTGCCCCAACAATAGGCGTCCCCATCGCGCGAGACGGCGCACGTGTGAGACGCACCGGCGCTGAGCTGAGAAAAATTCAGATCGCCAGCGACCAGCACCGGCTCGGTGTGGTCATCGCGCGTGCCATCGCCGAGTTGCCCCTGATCGTTGGCCCCCCAGCAATAGGACGAGCCGTTGGTCTCGAGCGCACACGAATGCCGTCCACCGGCGGCGACGATTCCGTGATCGGCGGGAAACGCAACGGATGCCACAGCGGCGATGGACGTGTTTCTTGGTCCGCTATCGCCCGCAGTCGGGGCAATGGCGGGCGGCTTTACAGCGCTTGGTGCCGGCACCGCGAGGATGGGCTGCGACGGTAGCTGCGACCGGTCGGGCGCGGCGCGGTTCACATCACCGGAGCTGACGGTCGAACGAGGTGCCGGCGGCTCCGGTGAGTTGCCACCCTTCCGAGCGACTGCCACACTGTCGCGGGACGCGGCGGCCCGCGACGCCAGAGTGGCCGTGTCCACTCCCCGAGCAGCATCTGCCGCGGCGCGGCTCGACACGGTGTCGCCGGCCGCAAGGGGCGGTGGTGCTGCCGCGTTAGGCATGGTCGTATCCGGGACCGTCGCGGCGGCGGGCGTGTCGATCGATACCGGCGGCCGGGCGACCGGTACTTCGACGCCACCGTTGTCGGCAAACGTCGTCGGAGTCCCGGCATCGGTCGCGGGGTTGGTGCGACCACGCATGACCTGGAGAACCCCCACGATGGCGGCCGCCACGATGGCAGCCACGACGAACAGGCCCACCACCGAGCGTCGCGGTCGCTCTTCGGGAGTTGCCGCAATGTCCTCGTAGGCCGACGGCGGTAGTGGAGCCGGCGCGTCGTCGCGATCCGTCGCCCTTCGCGTGGGCCGCTGTGGTAGCGCGACCGCCGCGGCCGCCGGCACAGCCGGTGTCGACCCATCGCGGCGAAACCGCATCGTCTCGAGTGCCGCGGAGAAAATCGAGTTGCCGCGCTCGCGCGCCGCACTATACACCAACGTCCGCCGCCTCTTGCGCCGTTCCGAGTGCCACCGTGCCCAACCGCCTTCGGGGACGATCGTCGATGCCTGGGCGAGCATTTCCCCCGCGCTGGACCAGCGTTCCGCGGGATTCTTCCGGGTGGCGCCCTCGATGAGGTAGATGAGTCGATCGGGCGTATCGCGTCGGAGCTCGTCGATCGGGGGAAGCTCCTCGTGCTTCTGCTTGTAGATGACGCTATACAGCCCCTCGCCATCCCAGGGGCGCTGTCCCGTGAGCATCTCCCACCCGACCAGTCCCAGGCTGTACAAGTCACTCCGCCCGTCGAGATCGGTCCCGTCGATCTGCTCTGGCGACATGTACGACGGCGTGCCGATCGCCGTGCCGGTCGCGGTCAGCTGGGAATCCGGCTCCAGCGACCGCGCGACGCCAAAATCGGACAGCATGGCCTGCCCGGTCGTCTCGTCGATGAAGATGTTCTCGGGCTTGACGTCGCGATGGACGAAGCCTCGCTCGTGGGCGTGTGAGAGTGCGGAGGCGATGTCGCGAAGCACGCGGTCCGTGCGCTCGAAGGTGCAGGGACCACGACTGTTGAGAATCTCGCGGAGGGTGCGGCCCGGCACGAGCTGCATAACGAGCGCGAGACTGCCGTCGCGGATTCGGCGGACCGCGTAGAGCGTGACGATATTCGGGTGCTGCAGCTGTGCGACCGTCCGCGCTTCGCGGGCGAGGCGAGCGACGGTTTCGTCGTCATCGGCGTACTTGGGCCGGATGACCTTGATCGCCACTTCACGTCCGAGCTCACGATCGCGCGCGCGATACACGACCGCGGTCGCGCCGCGGCCAAGCTCGCCGAGGATCTCGTAGTCGCTCTCGAGATCGGTTGTCGCGACGTTCACTCCGGTATCGCCAAGCATCAGCCAGCTCGAAAGGTCAAAACCATTGCAACCCCATCCAATCCCCGGGACGGCCTCACATGCACCAGCCCTAGCGTTCGCGAAATACGAAGGCGACCTCGCCCATCTCGATGCGATCGCCCTCCGACAGCATGACCGACGCCATGGCGCCGCCGTTCGCGTCGAGCGATCGCCCGTTGATTACGACAGGGTTGGTCGACGAGAGGTTTTCCAACCGCCACCGCCCTTGGTTCGAGCCCCCGTCGCGCGAACCGGTGCCCGTTTGCTCGAGCACCATGCGCGCGTGGGACCTGCTCACCGTCGGCTCACGGAGTTGGACATGTCGATACGGTGGACCGTCGGCGCGGCCAAACGTTATGCATGTACCGTCCGGACCACCGGTGCGGACGAATCGAATCTCCTGACCGGCATCACGGCCCGCGGCGATTTCCAGCCGACCGGGAAGGAACTGCAGCGTTCCGTCCGCCGGTCGCCAGAAGCGGACTGACGCACCGTCCACTGCCTCGCCCATCTCGTCGTCGATCGAAACGGGAGTCTCGCTGCGGGCTGGTCGGGCCGCGGCAGACACCGCTCCCTCGCGTGTCCGCACGGTTGCGGCAGATGCAGCGAGCCGACTGTCGCGATCGACCGGACTCGATCTCACCGGCGGCGGCTCGTACGACGACGTCGGCGTAGCAAAACGACCCGTGGCGGTGCTTGGCCTGGGCAGGCCAGGAATTTGGGACGCCGGAATCGTGAAGAGCGGAATCTCCTCACGGTTCCGCAGTGCCGCGGCGCGTCGTCGACGCGAGACCACCCATGCGACCACGATACCAATAACCAGCAGCGTCAGGATGATGACTGTGATCAAGACGCCGCCTCCTAATCGGTCCACCATGAAATACCGTGCTCTCGGGACTTGTGACTCTATCGGCAAAATCTGTCGCGAGCGCGTTCAGGCCGGGGGCCAACGTGCCGTCTGCGGACAGCCGAGTGATAGGTCGCGCGCGCGAACTGGATTACCACCGGGCGGGCAATTTCTGTTCCCTGTATGGCTGGGCTCACTTGATTACCGACGTCGCATCGGTTGACTTAACTCACACGCACGGCTAGCTTTCGGCCCTCTTCAGGGGCCTGTAGCTCAGGTGGTTAGAGCGCACGCCTGATAAGCGTGAGGTCGGTAGTTCAACTCTACCCAGGCCCACTGTCCGCAATATCCGCAGTCGATCGAGTCGTGGCGCCACGTGAGTCTAAGCTCGCGTGGCGTCACGTGCATCCGGGCGGCCCAGCCCGCGGACCGCGCTACCCACTGCCGTCTGGCCACGCGCTGCTCAGGCTTGGCCGAAGCAAACGCCGGCCCACCGTGGTGATCGACGACCGAAAACAACGTATCGACCGCACG
This sequence comes from Gemmatimonadaceae bacterium, assembly GCA_036274195.1. GTDB lineage: Bacteria > Gemmatimonadota > Gemmatimonadetes > Gemmatimonadales > Gemmatimonadaceae > JAJKIV01. The sequence continues at coordinate 6,600 of DASUGD010000049.1, forward strand.
CGCCCAATTTACGGTTGTGTCGGCTAACCGAGCCAGCCCTGAATTGCCTGTCGCGGCGGCGCTGATCCTGCTCACCGAGCTTGCACGCGGGACGCGCCGGCGGGAGATGGCGCCCACACGGAGTCCGTGAAAATCGTGACGACCACGAAGCGCTCTGCCCTACCCGGGTTCCTTTGCGCGTTCTTCGCGCTCGTGAGTCCGGTGAGTGTGCCGGTATCGGCGGCCGCCCAGGTGCGCGACACGACGCAGCGCCGCGACACCTTGACCAGGCAGCGCCGTGATAGCGCAGCGGCCAGGCACCTCGCGCCAATCGAGGTGCGGGCGTCGATCGCGCCGACGGCCGCGCCCAGGGTGGGTTCGGGCGTGCCCGCACAGATCTCCACCACTACCGGCCGCGAGATCGACGCGTGGGAGCCGCGCGTCCTGCCTGACGCGTTAGGCGCCCAAGCCGGCGTCTCGATCTATGACGACCTGGGCTCATCGTACAAGCTCAATTTGAGCACCAGGGGCTTCGTGGCGGGGCCCACCGTTGGGCTTCCGCCGGGCGTCTCGGTGTTCCTCGACGGCATCCGGCAGAACGAGCCCGACGCGCAGGAGGTCAACTTCGATCTCTTGCCCATGGAGCACGTCACGCGCGTGGAGCTCTTGAGCGGCACGGCATCGCTCCTCGGGCCAAACTCGCTCGGCGGCGCAATCAATCTCATCACCGAGCGCGGGAGCGGGCCACCGCACGGCGAGATCGAAGCGTCCGGTGGCTCGTTTGGCGCCGCCTCGGCGGAAGGTTCGGTGGCCGGGCGCTCGGCGAGCGCATGGGACTACTACCTGAGCGGCGGCTACGAGCGCGAGGATGGTTGGCGCCAGGCGACGAGCGCCCGCAACTACAACGGCTTTCTCAACCTCGGGCGTCTCGGGGACGAGCGCGGCGTAAGTGTGCAGGCGTACGCCGTCGAGTCACGTGCGGAGACCGCGGGTTCTCTGCCCGAGAGCCTCTTCGATACCGCGCCCCGGACGAACTTTACGGCCGGCGACTTCGACGACCTCGACGCACAGCAAATCGCGTTGTCGGGGTACGCACCCGTGGGGAGCGGGAAAGGATCGCTGACCGCGTACTTCCGCCGCTCTGCGGCCGAGCGTTTCAACGTCAACCAGGTGCCAGACCCCAACGTCCGCGGATTCACGACGAACTACACGGCCGGTGGCACAGCGGATTGGCGCTGGACGGTAGCGGCGGGCCGCGGCGCGCTGGCACTCCGCACGGGAGTCGACGGCGCGGCGAACTTGGTGCGCCTGCGCATCTTCGCGGAGCCGCAGGTGGGTGCGCCGCCGGGCGATGGGGGCGACGAGCGAGGCCTAACGACTGACGTGAAGAGCCCGAGCGCGGATGTCGCGGGGTATGCGCTGGCGGACTATCGCGTCGGCCGTGTCACGCTGTCGGGCGGCGCGCGCTACGACTACGTGCGCGTGCCGTTCCGGAACCTCGTCGACCCCACGCAGGACGCGACGAGCTCCTACAAGCGGTTCTCCCCGCGGGCTGGCGCGAGCATCGACGCCGGGGGAGGCGCATCGGTGTACGCCTCGGTGGGACAAAGCTTTCGGGCGCCCGCGATCCTCGAGCTCGCGTGCGCCGACCCCGAGGCGGCCTGTCCGCTCCCGTTCGCGTTAGGCGAGGACCCACCGCTCGACCCGGTCAAGGCGACCACGTACGAGATCGGCGGTCGGTGGGCTCGGGGGTCCGCGGTCGCGAGCGCATCGATCTACCGGACGGATGTCCGCGACGAGATCTTCTTCGTTGCCTCCCCCGAAGCAATGCTGTCGGGCTTCTTCAGGAACCTGAGTCGCACCCGGCGTGAGGGCATAGAGCTCGGCCTGCAGAGTGTGGCCGCGCGCGACCGCCTTACCTGGTACGCGAACTACGCATACACGCGCGCGACGTTCCGTACCGACGTCGACCTCTTCACCATCCGATCCGATCTGGATTTCACCGACAGTCCGCTGGCTGGACCCAATGCGGTCCGGGTTGGCGACGAGCTGCCACTCGTGCCTGACCATCAGGCGAAGGCCGGTGCGCTCGTTCAACTTCCGGCGGGGTTCGAGCTCGGGCTCGATGGACGCTTCATCGGCCATCAGTGGCTGCGTGGCGACGAGGCGAACGAGACGACACCTCTCGACTCCTATTTCGTGGCCAACGCGCGTCTCGCCTTCGGTAAGGCCGGGTGGGACGTTTCCGGAATCGTCACGAACCTCTTCGACTCGAAGCGCGCGACGTTCGGGACCTTCAACGAGAACCGCGAGACGGGCGAGCTCGAGCGGTTCCTCACGCCTCTGAGCGCATTGGGGTTCAAGCTCGTGGTGCGACGCGCGCTAGGTCGCGAGTCCACCGGCCCGGATGGCCGGTGACGTTCCTGCACTTCGGCGCTATCGAGCCGTCAGTCGGCCACCCGGCGCGAACCGGAGTCGTATAGCTCGCGGAGGGCGTTGCGGTCGCCGGCGGAGATGTCGGTCACCCAGACCTGCGGGTACATGATGGAGTCACGGTGGCCCACGTGCTCGAGCCCAAGCAGATGCCCGATCTCATGGAGGGCGGCGCCGCGCTGCATTTCGGCGCTCAGGACTCGGCCGTGGCTGTCGTGAAGCGCCAGCGTGATGCGCGCGGTAGTGATCTCGAACCCAACGTCCTCCCGCCAGGTCTTGCCGATGCAGTTTCCCGGGAGCCCATCTACCCATTCGACGACGACGTCGGCATCAGACGCCGTGTTCACGCGCGCAAAGCGAACCGGCACGCCATCGGTCGACCAGTGGCGGAAGCCAGACCACACCGCGTCGATCAAGGCCGGTTGCCATCCGGAAACGGAGCGGCCGGGCTGGATGTACACCCGCACCGGCCGCGAGACTCGCCGCTCCCATCGTGCGCGCGACGGCCGGGCGACGGTGGTCACGTCCGCGGCCGCCGCGACCGGAACGATCGAACGCGGAGTGGCGCTGGCGCCAATGAGCGTGGCGCCGAGATACAGCGGGAGCAGCAGCGAAACGGTGCGTCGCATACCTATTGGCTCGTACGACGGCGTTATCCGGTGGGTGTCAACGATGGCATGCGCGGCGTGCGCGATGGTTGCCGGGGTTCCCGCCGAGCCTTCACGTCAGTCGCACGCCTGGAGCGTCGACGACCCGGTAGCATACCACCGAGCGCGTCGAGCAGTGCGAGGAGCGCCGCCCACGCGAGCAGCAGTACACCGCGTACGAGCGGCAGGCGCGACTTGGGTAGCGCCGGATACGGATGGGCTCCGGTAAAACGTCGCCGGCGGCCGGTGACGGAGGGCGGTGTCGTTGCCTGATGTCGTGGCTCGCTCATTGACCCTGCTGGATACAACGGGCGGCCCGCGGTGTCGCTCAGAGTCTTCGGGCGGGCCATCCGGTTGACGACCCGGGGGAAGGAAAGGCACGCCCGGGCGGGGCCGGTCAGTCGTACGCCGCAGCGGCCAGCATGGCGCTCAACTCCCGCGCGTTCGTCGTGCCGTAGTTGGCATAGCAGTTATTGAACACGATGTGCGTCTCCTCGGCTTTCTCGGCGACATCGAGAACGCGAGGCACCCAACTCGCCAGCTCGTCCCTGTCGTACAGGTAGCGATACTTGTCCGCGACGCTGACGCCGCGCCGGTTCCACAGGTCGTCGCGGCGGCCGTGAAACCGAACGACCGCGAGCTTGGGGGCGGTGACGGCCGCGATGGGAGGAACGCTGTTAGGCAACCCCTGCGGCTCGTCGACGATCACGTACGGCAGAGCGTGATCGGAGAGGAATTCGAGCGTGCGGTCCCTGCTGCGCGACTCGAACCATCCCCGGTTCCGAAACTCGATGGCGCAGGGGATGTCGTCGAGCCGGTCGCGCGCCTCGAGGAGCGCGTTGCGGGCAGCGGTCCCGGGCATGAACCATTGTGGGTACTGGAGTAGCACCGATCCGAGCTTTCCCGCGTCGAGGAGCGGCTGGATCGCGTCGCGAAAGATCGCCCAGACTTCATCGTAGATCTCTGGCGGCAGGTCGCGCGGGTACACCCGGCGTTGTGCGGCGATCGATGCCGGCAGTGCTTCACGCAGCGCGCGCGGAAGACGCGCCACTTCGGTTGGGTGGCCAGTCATCAGCGCGTAGGCCTTTATGTCGAAGCGGAAGCCGTCCGGAGTGCGAGCTGCCCACAGCTCCGAGTTGCGCCGGACCGGGAGTCCGTAGTAGGACGAGTCGATCTCCACGAGAGGGAATCGACTCGCGTAGTACCGCAGTCGGTCCTCTGCCGTATCGATCCCTTCCGGATAGAAAAGTCCCGGGGGCAGCAGGGTCTTGTCGGTCCAGCCCGCGGTTCCGATGCGAATCCGGTGGCCGGTGGGTAGAGAGATGGGTTGTGTCGGGGCGTCGAGTATTGCCGCAGCGCGTTCGGTTGCCGTTCGCGCCCCCGGGTCGTGATGTGCGGCTCCCGATGCGCTCACTGCGACCCCTGGCGGGGCTCGATGAAACCGCCGTGGAGGGGCGTGCCGTAGGGTGACGCATCCACCATCCTGACACGAGGTAAGCCGATGTGGACGTTGATCAAGAGCCTGCTGCTCAAATGGGCACTCCTCAAGTGGTTGCTCAAGAGCCTGGGCTCTCTCGGGATTCTGGTCCCAATCGCATTCGTGTTGAAGATGGTCGGGCTACCCGTGCTCATGGTGCTCGCGGTGCTGGCTCTGCCGATCCTTCTCATGCTCGCGCTCTTCGGCATGCCATTCATTCTGGTGTTCCTGATCGGTGGGGCGCTACTGGCGATCCTCTCGGCGGTCCTGTCGTTCGGACTCATGGCACTCAAGATCGTCCTGCCGATCGTGCTCATCGTCTGGCTTCTTCGGTGGCTGCTGGGTTGGAACGGGTCGAAGCCTGACGCCGGACCGCCTCCGCCGCCGCCGCCGCCGCCGCCGGCGACGGGACCGATCAGCGATTTGTAGGGAAATAGGGAACGGGGAACGGGGAACTGGGAAACGATGCTCCGCGAGGAGTCACTGTCCCCGTTCCCAGTCCCCAGTCCCCTATTCCCGCTCTTCCCGATTCCCTATTCCCGATAGCTGCCCCATCTTCGCCGAATGGCGAGCTTCACTGAGCGCGCAGTTGGCCGGAGCGTCGCGCGGAAGGATGGGATCGGGAAGGCAACGGGCAAGGCGGTCTATGCCGACGACCTCGTGTTCCCCGAGATGCTGTATGGACGCACGATCCGGTCGACGATTCCACGCGGCCGAGTGCGCGCGATCCGGCGGACCTTCGACGCCGACGGCTTCACGGTGGTCGACTTCCGCGACATTCCCGGCAAGAACGTCATCGCGCTGATCGAAGACGACCAGCCGTGTCTCGTGGAGCAAGAGGTCAGGCACATCGGCGAGCCGATTGTGCTGCTCGCGCACGCGGATCGTGAGCGGCTGCTCGCGGCCGAGGTGGACATCGAGTACGAGCGCGACATTCCGCTCCTCGACCCGGCCGCGTCCGACGTCGCGTTCAAGCGCATCCTCATCCAGAAGGGCGACGTGGACGCCAACCTGGCGAGGGCCGAGCGCGTGATCGAGGGCACCTACCGGACCGGTGCGCAAGAGCACGTGTACATCGAGCCTAACGGGGTGGTTGCCGTCCCGGAGGAGGGCGGTCTCGCCGTCTACGGTTCCATCCAGTGTCCGTTCTACGTGCACAAGGCGCTCGTCACGCTGTTAGGCGAGGCCGTGAGACACGTCCGGGTCGTACAGACCGAGACGGGCGGCGGGTTTGGAGGAAAGGAAGAGTTTCCGTCGTGCATTGCGGCCCATGCCGCGTTGCTGGCGCTCAAGTCGCGGCGGCCGGTCAAGATCATCTACGACCGTAGCGAGGACATGCTCGCCACGACGAAGCGTCATCCGTCGGTCGTGCGGCATCGCACGGGGGTGATGGGCGACGGTCGTCTCGTGGCCATGGACATCGACGTGCTCATGGACGGCGGGGCGTACGTGACGCTGAGCCCCGTCGTGCTGTCTCGCGGAGCCATTCATGCGGCGGGCCCATACCGGTGCGATCACACCCGCATCGTGGGGCGTGCCGTGATGACGAACACGCCGCCTAACGGCGCCTTCCGTGGATTCGGGGCACCGCAGACGCAGTTCGCGATGGAAGTCCACATGGACCGTATCGCCGAGGCGTTAGGCATTGACCCGGTGCACCTGCGTGAGATCAACGCGCTGCGGCCCGGCGATACGACCGCGACCGGCCAGACGCTCGGCAGCGATTGCAGCGCGCTCGAGACCCTGCACCGGGCCATGACGGCGTCGAGGTACGCCGAGAAACGTGCCGCGAGAGAGGCGGGTCGGCGCGGTGTGGGGGTCTCGCTCTTCTACCACGGCTCGGGGTTCACGGGCGGTGGCGAGCTGCGGCTCGCGTCGCGGGCGGCGGTGGAGCTCACGGAGCGCGGGGTGCGCGTGCTCACCTCGAGCACGGAGATTGGCCAGGGGACCCGCACGATGCACGCGCAGATCGTCGCCGACGCGCTCGGCGTGCCGTACGAGTCGGTCGAGGTCGCGCAGCCGGACACGTCGCGCGTCCCCGACAGCGGGCCCACGGTTGCGTCTCGCACGTGCATGGTGGTCGGCGGCATTCTGCAGCGCGCGGCGACCGAGATGCGGCAACGTATCGGCGACGTGTCACCGGCGGACTACTTTCGCGAACACGGTTCCCTCCGAATCGAAGCCGAGTACGAGCAGCCCGAGTGGATTCACTGGGATGACGAGACGTACCGAGGTGACGCGTACGCGACGTATGGGTGGGGGTGCAACGTTGCCGAGGTAGAGGTGGATCCCGTGACGTTCGAGGTGCGGCCAGTGCGGATAACGGCCGTGGTGGATGTCGGCAAGGCAATCCACCCGGCGCTGGCCACGGGGCAGATCGAGGGCGGGACGGCCCAGGCCGTCGGGTTCGCGCTCCTGGAACACGTGGTCATGCGCGATGGCGCGATGGCAAACGGGCAGCTCACCAACTACGTGATCCCGACGACGCTCGACACGCCGCCGATCGACGTGGTGCTGGTGGAGAACCCCTATGCCGGCGGACCGTTCGGCGCGAAGGGACTCGGCGAGCTCCCGATCGACGGACCGGCGCCAGCGGTCGTCAACGCGATCAGAAGCCTGGGGATCGATGTGCGCGAAATCCCGGCCCTCCCGGAGGTGCTTCTTCGGCAGTCCGCCCGCGCATCCGCGGTCGACGTCGGCGCGGATCGCAAACCGACCACCGCAGCGAGACGTTAGGCATGCAGTTCACGCTCAACGGCCGCGAGGTCGACGTGGCGGCGCATCCGATGCGTCGGCTGCTCGATGTGCTCCGCGAAGACTGCGAGCTCACCGGCACCAAGGAAGGGTGTGGGGAAGGCGAGTGCGGGGCGTGCACGGTTCTCGTGGATGGTCAGGCGGTCGTTTCGTGCCTCGTCCCGTTCGCTCAGGTCGACGGGCGTGACGTCCGGACGATCGAGGGGGCCGACGCCCAGGCGCTCCAGCGCGCGTTCATGGACCACGTTGGCGCCCAATGCGGCATCTGCACGCCCGGCATGATCATGGCTGCGATGTCACTCGGCCCGGACCCGACACGACGGCAGATGCAGGAAGCGCTCGCGGGGAACCTCTGTCGGTGTACGGGCTACGAGGCGATCTATCGTGCCATCGCCGCCGCCAAGCGGGCGAACCGGCGGACGCCGTTGGGCGTGGAGTCGGTCGTGTGAGATCGGCGGTCTCGACGCTCGAGCTGCGCCGGCCGCGCTCGATCCGCGAAGCGCTGACCATGCTGCGCGATGACGGTCCGCTCGTCCCGCTCGCCGGTGCGACCGACCTCTATGTCGCGCTGAACTTCGGCACGCTCAGCGCATCGCGCTTCCTCGACCTGTGGCCGCTCGAGCCGCTGCGGCGCATCGAGATGCGCGGCGATGTGTTGTCGCTCGGGGCGCTCGTGACGTACACGAGCCTGACGCGGTCGCGTCTCGTGCGGCAGCGCCTGCCCATGCTGGTCGACGCGGCACGCGTGGTGGGCGGCATCCAGATTCAGAACCGCGGGACGATTGGCGGAAACATCGCGAACGGCTCACCCGCGGGAGACACGCTTCCGGTGTTCGCCGCCGCGGACGCGGTGGTCGTCGTCCGGAGCGCGGGCTTCGAGCGACGGATCGCGTTCGTGGACTTCTACTCGGGCTATCGGGCAACCGTGCTTCGACCGGACGAGCTCATCGTGGCGGTCGAAGTGCCGCCTCTCCAGGGCGACCAGTGGTTTCGAAAGGTCGGCACCCGCGCCGCGCAGGCGATCTCGAAGGTCGTCATCGCCGCGGTTCGCGGCGAGTCCCCGCGGGTGGCGTTAGGTTCCGTCGGGCCGGTCGTCGTTCGTGCCCGGAGGGCCGAGCGGGCCCTCGCCGCGGGGCAGGGAATCGAAGCCGCGGTCGCGGCGCTCCAGGCGGAGATCGCGCCGGTCGACGACGTGCGGTCGACGGCGGAGTATCGCCGGGCCGTGGCCGGCAACCTCCTGCGTCAATGTTGGGCGCGCGCAGCCGGCGCGCCGAACCCCGACGCCTAACGGTTGCTCGAGCGGAGCAGCGCGCCCACTCCCGCCGGCGACAGCGGCTTGGAAAAGAGCAACCCCTGCCCGAACTCGCACTTGAGGCGCAACAGCTCGGCAACCTGCTCTTCGGCCTCGATCCCCTCGGCCACCGTTCGCAGGCGCATCGACTTGCCAAGGGCGAGCACGACGTGCGCGACGCTCACCCCGGCGCCCGTCCGGCCGACGCGGTCGATGAACGACTTGTCGATCTTCAGAATGTCGACCGGAATCCGTGGCAGCTGATGCAGTGCCGCGTGACGCGCGCCAAAGTCATCAATCGCGATCCGAACACCGAGGGCCTTGAGCGACTGGAGGCGTGCGAGCGCCGTCCCGGCATCGTCGAGCAGTACGGCGTCGGACACCTCCAATACGAGCCGTCGAGGATCGAGCCCGGAGTTCTCGAGTGCGTTCGCCACGTCGGCGACGAGTGCGGGTTGGCGAAGTTGGGCGCGTGACACGTTGACCGTGAGTGTCAGTGCACGCGCACTCGCTACCTGATCCTGCCATCGCTTCACCTGAGCGCATGCCTGCTCGAGCACCCAGCGTCCGAGCGACGGCGACAGCCCGAGCTCGTCGGCAACGGGCAGGAACGTCGATGGCGGAATATCGCCTCGCGTTGCATGACGCCACCGCAGCAATGCCTCGACCCCCGCGATCCGGCGACTGTGGAGGATGACGATCGGCTGATACTCCAGCTCGAACGCCCGCGATTCCACGGCGGCGCGCAGTTCGGACTCGAGCTCGACCCGGTCGATCAACGAGGTACGAATGCGGTCGGAGAATACCTCGCAGGCACCTCGCCCGCGACGTTTCGCTGCCGCGAGCGCCGCGTCGACGTTGCGCATGAGCGTGTCGGCATCGTCATCCGGTGTCGCCCTGGCAATCCCCGTGCACGCGCTGATGGTGATCTCTCGCTCGTCGAGCGTGATCGGTCGCGCGATCGCCTCGCTGATCCGCTCACTGACCTGAACGAAGTTGCTCTCCTCGGCCATGTCCTCGAGCAGCAGTCCGAACTCGTCGGCACCGAGCCGAGAGGCGGTGTCGCCACCGCGGAGGGTGGACTGCAACCTGGCGGCGACCGCCGCCAAGACGCGATCGCCAGCCTCGAAGCCGAACGCGTCATTGATCGCTCGGAACCCGTCGATGTCGAGCAGCAATACGGCAACCGGGCGCTCATGCCGGTGCGCTCGTGCGAGAGCGTGGATCAGTCGGTCCCGAAGCAGCAGGTGCGTCGCGAGCCCGGTGAGCGGATCGCGAATGTCCGGGGTACCAGACTGTGTGCCCTGACTGCCTGGACCTGGCTCCTGACCGGGACTCGCGTCGGTCGCTGTGGACGCGGCTACGCCTGTTGACGCCTGGGGCGGTTGCGGCCGCGTGGCGGCTTCGGGGGAGGTGGGCCGGCGGCGCGCGAGCGCGAATACGGTCGCGGCACACGCGATCGCGTAAAGTCCGATCCCAAGCGTGAGGATGCCCGACGCTGCGCCGACCAGATACAGGTTGGCCGCGAAAGCAACGCCGATGACGCCGAGGAGGAGGGATACAGCACGTGACTGGCGGATCAGGAAATCGGTGACGAGAGCCACGAAATGCGATTGCGAAGGACGAAGGAAAGCGCGCGGAGGGTGCGCGAAGGGTAGACGCATTCGCCCCCTGCCGCGCCACGTTCGACGACGCACATTTACCCCATGAGTTTTCCCCACCTCGAGTTCGGGTCGCCGTGGGCGTTGACGCTGCTCTTCCTGCTACCTGCGTGGTGGTTCTGGCGTCGGCGTCGGCGCCCGCCGGCCATCGTGTTCTCGCAGGTCGGCGTGCTGGCGAGCGGACCTCGCGCCGGCCGCGGCATTGCGCGCGCGCTGCTCATCGCGAGGAATCTCGTTCTCGTCGGCTTGATCATCGCACTCGCCAGGCCACGATCGGCCGGCCGAGCCGAGCAGTCGACGACGGAAGGCATCAACATCGTCATCGCGTTCGATATCTCGAGCTCGATGCTGGCTGAGGATTTCCAGCCACAGAACCGGTTGGAGGTCGCACGCGACAAGGTGAAGCAGTTCATCGCCATGCGAAGCAGTGATCGCATCGGCGTGGTGGCGTTTTCCGGCGAGGCGCTGACGCAGGTACCGCTGACCACCGACTATCCCGTCGTAATGGCAGCCGTCGACAATCTCCAGCCCGGTCAACTGGAGGACGGTACCGCGATCGGCACCGCGATCGCGACGGCGGCGAACCGGCTGCGCGATGCTCCGGGAAATTCGCGGGTGGTCGTCCTGCTCACGGACGGGGTGAACAACCGCGGATCGATCGACCCTCGGACGGCAGCGCAGGCTGCGGCGGCGTTCGGGGTGAAGATCTACACGATCGGAGTCGGGACCGAGGGCATGGCGCCGGTGCCAGTGGGCCGCGGTGTCTTCGGCCTGCGGTACGAGAACCGGCCCGTCGAAATCGATGATGCGCTGCTTACCGATGTCGCCAAGCGAACCGGGGGTCGCTATTTCCGCGCGCGCGACGCGGCGGCGCTGCAGCGAATCACGGAGGAGATCGATCGCCTCGAGCGCACGCCGGTGCGGACGCGGGTGTATACGCGCTACTCGGAGCTGTACCGTTGGCCCCTCGGGATTGCATTGCTGGCGCTCGCCCTCGAGCTGTCGCTGGCGGCGTGGCGGGGGCCACTTCCGTGAGCTGCCAGCGCGGCACCGTTACAGGAGCTTCTTCCAGCGCAGCAGCGCCACGAGCCCCGCTCCGAGCGCGAGCTGCAGCACGAGCATGACCCAGAAGCCGTGCGCATAGTGGGAAAGCGGGATCTCCACGAAGTTCATGCCCCACATCCCGCTGATCACCACGAACGGCACACTGAGCGTCGCGATCACGGACAGCCCCTTCGTGATCGACCCGAGCCGGTTCGACACCTGGGTGAGGTAGCTGTCGAGGGTGCTGCTCAGGAGCTCGCGAAAGGTGTCCAGCGAGTCGTTGATGCGCAGCACGTGATCGTAGACGTCCCGGAAGTACAACTGTGACTCGGCGGGGAGCAGCGGGGAAGGCCGGTTGGTGAGCACGTTGAAGATCTCACGCTGCGGCGCGAGATACCGGCGCAGTGACAGCACGGTGCGTTTGAGCGCGAAGATGTCTCGCAGCGCGCTCTCGTCGAATCGCTCGAAGACGCGCGACTCGAGTCCGTCCACGAACTCGTCCACCCGATCGAGAATGGGGAAGAACGCGTCGACCGCGGTGTCGCAGATGGTGTGCGCGAGCCGGGCCGGTCCGCGCTCGAACAGGTCGGGGCTTCGTCGAAGCAGGTCCGCCACCGTGTCGATCGTCTGCGATGGGCCCGCGTGGACGGTGACCACGTAGTTGGCACCGAGATAGATGTAGAGGTTCTCGGTCTCGAGGTCGTACGGGTCGGCCGTTGTGTCGCAGAACCGGACGGCGCGCAGGACGACGAAGAGATACCCGTCGTAGGCCTCGATCTTGACGCGACTGTTCGGGTTGAGCGTGTCTTCGATGGTCAGCGGGTGGAAATGCAGCAGCTTCTCGAGGATTGCATGCTGATGGCGGCTCATGCTATCGATGTCGATCCACAGCTTCGTCTCGCTGTCAGCGAGCGCGTCGCGGATATCCCGCGGCGGAATGTCGAACGAGAGGCGACCGCTGGCGTCGCGGAGGACACTGTGCGGCACGTGTCGATCCGTGGCGGGGGGCTCTGGCGTCGTTAGGCTCGGGGCGCGCGCGGGTGTGGACACGAGGGGGGCGTCAGACGGTCGAAGCGGTCGGAGGTTCGAGGTGTCGAGCCGGCCCGGACCGCACCCGCGGTCGGCCCGATATGCCTAAGCTACTGTTCCCGCGGGCCACCGGGAGGCGTGCGACCGGTGTCAGAGCCATGTCAGACTACTTGTCAGGCGGTCGGCGCGGCCGCGACATAGGGGTGGCCTGGTGTAGCCCGTAGCATCTCCAGCCGTCGGGGCCTGTCCGTTCCTGTTCGCCGCCGCCGGTGCTATCCTGCGATATGCCCAGCTTGCCGACACGTCACGTTGCCGCGCCGCGCATCACGCTGCTGGTCGGGCTGCTCTCGCTGACCGTGGTACTCGCTGCGTCGCTCGCGTACGAGGCGCACGACGCGGCGCGGTCGCACCGCGTCACGGCCGAACGTGCCCTGCGAGATTATGCGTCTGTGGCAGCGTGGGAGTACGTCGCGAACGTGCAGGAGCGACTGGGCACGGCGGCGAGCGAAATCCTGTCGCCGGTGACGAGCGTCCGCGCGAGCTCGCCGTACGAGCTGCTCGCCTCGCCCGACCTGCTCACGTCGCCGTCGCGCGATGTGCTCGTGTGCCGTCCGGCCGAGGGAGACTCCGCACGCGTCGTGTTCCGCGTGGACCTTCGCGACGGATCGGTCGCGCTGGGTGCCGCGACCGCCGATACGCAGTTCGTCGCCTGGCTTCGTGATACTGTGGTAACCCACACGCGCCTCCGATATCGCCCGGAGACGCGGTACGCCGCGATCGCCGACGCGGCGCATGCACCTGGTCGAGTCGTGTTCTACGCCATCCGGTACGCGCAGCACGGCGCGCCGCTCGCCGCATACGGCTTCACCACCTGTCCGCGCGCCATCGCCGATGGCGTCCTGCGTGACGTCATGAACACACACGCGCTGCTGCCTGGCTCCGTGACGGGCGGCGTCGCGAACGATTCGCTGCTCGTCGTCACCGTGAGTGACGGGAGCGGACGTGAATGGTTTCGGTCCGCTCGGTCGTCGGTCGTCGGTGCGGCGCCGTCGCCGTATGCGAGCGAAGTGGCACTCGACGGCGCCGGTGTACCGCTCGTTGTCCGAGCTGCCCTGCGGGCGACCGCTCCCGAGATCTTGCTGGTCGGCCGTCCACCCGGGTCGAGGCTGCCCATCTTGTTAGGTCTGCTGGCCCTTACCGCCGCGCTCGCGTCGGTCGCGCTGATGCAACTGCGGCGCGAGCACGAGCTCGCGCGCCTGCGGGCGGACTTCACATCGAGCGTCTCGCACGAGCTCCGAACGCCACTCGCGCAGATCCTGCTGTTTGGGGAGACGCTGGAGCTCGGACGGGTGCGCTCCGACGCCGATCGCCGCGTCGCGGTGGAGACCATCGTCCACGAGGCACGCCGCCTCATGCGCATGGTGGACAACGTGCTCCATTTCGCGCGAACCACCGAAGGTCGCGAGCAATTGCAGGTTGCACCGACTGACCTCGGGCCTCTCGCTGAGTCGATCGCGACCACGTTCGCGCCGCTCGCGGAGGAGCGTGGGTCGCACGTCGTCACCGAGGTCCTCGAATCGGTGGTGGCGAACGTCGACAGCGGCGCGGTGCGACAGATCGTCCTGAACCTACTGGACAACGCACTCAAGTTCGGCCCGCCGGGCCAGACGGTCCGTCTCATCGTCGATCGCGTAGACGGCCGCGCGCGGCTGGCCGTCGAAGACGAAGGCTTCGGGATCCCCGCCGTGGATCGCAGCCGGGTCTGGACTCCGTACGTGCGACTTCGGCGCGAGACGCATGTTCGGCACGAAGGCAGCGGCATCGGGTTGGCGGTGGTGCGTGAGCTGACCGCTCTGCACCGCGGCGAAGCGTACGTGGAGGATGCGCGCGGGGGCGGTGCCCGAGTCGTCGTCGAGCTGCCGATCGGCGCCGCCGTGCCGGAATCGCCCGGTATCTCGATGCCGAGGCGACCTCCCTCGCGCGACCATTCGGCGGAGGGTGCCGACCGTCGCCGCTGGACATCCGCGGCGCGCTGGCGCCCCAGGGGCGACTCGAACTCGGCCAACCGTTCGTGAGCATGCCGACGGTTCTTCTCATCGAGGACAACGAGAAGCTCGCGCGGGGGCTGCAGAGCAACCTCGAGTTCGAGGGCTATACCGTGCTCTGTGCGAACGATGGCGCGTCCGGGCTGGCGCTCGCGCGACAGCACCGTCCCGACATCATCGTCCTCGATCTGATGTTGCCGGATACCGATGGATATCGCGTGCTGCGCACCCTGCGCGATGACGGTGATACGACGCCGGTGCTCGTGCTCACGGCGCTTGGCGAGGAGGCCGACAAGGTGCGGGGGTTCCGCTTCGGGGCGGACGACTACGTGACGAAGCCGTTCGGGCTGATGGAGCTTCTGGCGAGAATCGACGCCCTGCTTCGTCGCGCGACGCGACCTAACGGGGACGCCCCGCGCGCGACGTCCGAGTCGCCGTCGGGGTTTGGCGACGTGCGCGTCGACTCGGCGAAGCACATGGTGACGCGCCGAGGCACGCCCGTGCCACTCCGTCCGAAGGAGTACGACCTGCTGGTAGCGCTGCTGAGACGCAACGGCCAGGTCGCGACGCGGATCGAGCTCCTCAAGGAGGTGTGGGGCTACGACGACTCCGTGATGAGTCGCACGGTGGACACCCACATCGCCGAGCTGCGCCGGAAGCTCGAGAGCGATCCCGCGAATCCCCGACATATTCTGACTGTGCTCAAGACGGGGTACCGGTTGAGCCGCGAAGAGGCCTAACGGCGGCACTGCCACAGGTTACAGGTTACTGGAGCTGGTTATTGGTTGTTTGAACCCTCGGGATGCTCATCTCGCCAAGAGACGCGTCCCGAGGGTTCGATAACCTGTAACCGATCCCAGTAACCAGTTACCTGTGGCAGTGCCGCCGTTAGGCCTAACAAGCTTCCCACGCGCAGCGCACGACGCTCTCACCACGTCCGGACCCACGTCTGTGACTCCCAGCCGCACTTTGAGTGGCGACTCAGTTCCCAGTTCCCGTTCCCAGTTCCGGCGGGTTCCCGGTTCTCATGTCCCTGCTCACCAAGAAGTCAGTTGCCGAGCTCCGTCTCGAAGCCGACAGAGGCGCACTCCGCCGCTCGCTCGGGAAGCTCAATCTCACCGCGTTAGGCGTCGGCTCCATCATCGGCACGGGGATCTTCGTGCTCACGGGCACGGCCGCGTCGCAGAACGCCGGCCCGGCGCTCGTCATCTCGATGGTGATCGCCGGCATCGCCTGCGCGTTCGCCGGGCTCTGCTACGCCGAGCTCGCGTCGATGATCCCCGTAGCCGGCAGCGCGTATACGTACGCCTACGCGACGGTGGGCGAAGTGTTCGCCTGGATCATCGGCTGGGACCTCATTCTCGAGTACGCGCTGAGCATGTCGACGATCGCCGTCGGCTGGTCGGGCTACTTCGTGAGTCTCGTACGCGATCTCGGCTGGACCGTGCCGCCGGCGCTCACGGCGTCACCCGGGGTTCCCGTGGCACTGGCGCATGGCGGCATCGTCGCTGGCGCGTTCAACGTGCCCGCGGCCGTGATCGTCCTGCTCGTCACGGCGCTGCTCGTCATCGGCATACGTGAGTCCGCGAACACGAACACCCTGCTCGTCATCATCAAGAGCGTCGTGCTGGTCATCTTCGTCGTGGCGGGAATCGCGTACGTGCGCCGCGAGAACCTCACCCCGTTCATTCCACCGAACACCGGGGAGTTCGGGCACTTCGGCTGGAGCGGTGTACTCCGCGGCTCCGCGGTGATGTTCTTCGCGTACATCGGATTCGACGCCGTGTCGACCGCCGCCCAGGAGGCGAAGAACCCACAACGCGACCTGCCATTCGGAATTCTCGTCTCGCTCGCCCTGTGCACGGTGCTCTACATCGCCGTCGCCATTGTCCTCATCGGCATCGTCCCCTACGCGAAGCTCAACGTCGCGGACCCAATCGCGGTCGGAATCGAGGCAACCGGCCTGACGTGGTTCAGCCCCGTCGTCAAAGTCAGCGCCCTGTTCGGCCTTTTCAGCACGATGCTGGTCCAACTCCTTGGCCAGACGCGGATTTTCTTTTCCATGAGCCGCGATGGGTTGCTACCGCCCCTTTTTGGCCGCGTCCATCCGCGCTTTCGTACACCTCACCTGAGCACCCTCCTCACCGGCTGCGTCGTCGCCGTCGCCGCCGGCCTGCTGCCATTGAGCACGCTCAGCCAGCTCGTGAGCATGGGGACACTGCTCGCGTTCACGCTCGCGTGTATCGGCATCGTGATCCTGCGCCGTACGGCGCCGTCGCTCGAGCGTCCGTTCAGAACGCCCGGAATGCCGTGGGTTCCGGTACTCGGCGCCCTCGCGTGCGTCGCGCAAATGGTTGGCTTGCCGTGGGAAACGTGGGCGCGCCTCATCATCTGGCTCGTGGTTGGTATGCTGGTGTACGTCGCCTACGGCCGCCGTCACGCGGTAAGCGCGAGGGCGCGTCACATCCCGCAGCACGCGGTGGCCGATTGATGGGGCTCGTTATGACACCGGCGTCAGGCAAAGTCCTCTACCCGTGACCTGACTTACGAATTAAACGTCGTGGAAGGATGATCGCCGCCATCGGTCGTACCTTCCGCGAGGGGGTCGAAGAAGTCGGACGCGCCGGCGGATTCGTCGCCGAGAGCGCGGGCGCATCGCGTGACATGCGTACGTGGCTCCCGCTCGTCACCATGCACGCACGGATGCTCGGCGTCGATTCGCTGCCGATCGCGCTCTTCATCGCGTTGTTCACGGGCATCGTGCTGGCGCTGCTCGCGAGCTACTCGATTACCGGCGCGGTGCCGCTCTACTTCGTCGGCACGCTCGTGGAGAAGACGATCACGATGGAGCTCGCGCCCGTCCTCACGGGCCTGGCGCTCGCCGGACGGGTGGGCGCGAACATCGCCGCCGAGCTCGGGACGATGCGCGTGACCGAGCAGATCGACGCGCTGGAGACGTTGTCGTACGACCCCTACGCCTACCTGGTGGTCCCACGAGTGATTGCCGGGACGGCGATGTTCCCCATCGTCGTCGGGCTCGCTATGGTCGTCGGCATTGCCGCGGGGTGGGGCGCGTCGATCGTGCTGCTCGACCTGTCGTCACCGGACTTCGTCAAGGGCCTCCGGCTTTTCTTCAGCGCGTTCGACGTTCGCTACGGCCTCGTGAAGTCCGCCAGCTTCGGAGCCGCTGTGACCTTGATCGGCTGCATGACGGGGATGCGCGCGAACGGTGGCGCGCAGGGCGTGGGTCAGGCCGCGACCCGCGCGGTCGTGTATTCGGCGATCACGATCCTCGTCCTCGACGCATTCTGGGCGACCGTCTGGCTCCTGGGAAAGTCGCGATGAAGCGCACGAACGACTTCGTCGTCGGCCTGACGATCCTGTTAGGCACGCTCACCATCGTCGGCACGACCCTTTGGGTCAAGCAGACGGACCTTCGGAACAAGCACGAACGGATCACCGCGCGCTTTCGCGACGTCGGGAGCGTACGCGTCGGCGCCGCGGTCGTGCTGCGGGGCGTGAATGCCGGGCGCGTGCAGCGTATCGAGCTGGGACGCGATGGATGGGTCGAGGTGACGATGGCGCTGGACCCGAGCGTTCCGTTGCCGACGAACCCGGTCGTTCTCCTGAACGAGTCCAGCCTGTTCGGCGAATGGCAGGCGACCATCACGGAGGAATCGGCGATTCCGCGTGACGAAGCGATTTCGCGTCAGATCGCGGATGCGCGGAAGGGCGCCGGCGAGGCCCTGCCGGGTGCGACCCTGCCGGACATCGCGCAGCTCACTGCGGTCGCGGGCCGCATCGCGGGAGACGTGGCGTCGGTGGCGAGTCGAGTCGAGGTCGCGTTCGACGACCAGGCGGCGCGTGAGCTTCGCGGCTCCATCAAGAACTTCGCGACACTCTCCGCCGCGCTCGCGCAGACCGTTCGCGTGCAGTCGTCGAACCTGGACAAGCTTTCGGCGGACATGCGCCTCGGGATGAACCGCCTTGCCGGCTCGGCAGAAACCGTGCAGCGCGTGGCCGAGCGCATCGACTCGTCGACGGCCACGGGTGAAGTCCGGCGCATCGTGAGCGACGTGGCGATCGCGGCAGCGCAGCTCAAGGAAGCGAGCGAAGAAGTTCGTACCATGTCGAAGCAGCTCGGTCGCTCGCAGGGCAGGCTCGAATCGCTGTTGTCGAGCACCGACTCCGTGATGGACAAGATAAACGCCGGCCAGGGGTCGGTGGGGCTGCTGGTCAACGACCCGCGGCTCTACCGGAACAGCGATTCGCTCGTGACGGAGCTGCGGAGCCTCGTGCAGGACTTCAAGGCGAACCCCAAGAAGTACGTCAACGTCCGAGTGTTCTAGCACGGGACTCGGGACACCGGGATCCGGCAGTGACTTTCTACTGCTCGCCGGAGCTGTCGGTGCTGCGAACAGCAACGCTCCGTGTGTTTCGCCAGATGCGTCCGGGTCGCGATCGGAAGCCTCGCGCGCGAGATTCCCGTTCGATTCGAGTTTCGAGTGATCGACGTGACAGGCGTGATGTGCCACGCCTCACGAATCGACCAAGCCGCAATGCCCGATGCTCGATCCGGTCTTCTTGGTACCGACGTTGCCTAACGGACGGGTAGCCGCGTCCTAAGTACGGCGCTCGGCCCGACCTTCCGAACGGTCGAGCCGAGTTTCGCATCGTCCCGTCCTCCATGCTCAGCCTGCGCTACGATCGATTGACGAAGCGCCGCACACGCCGTGCGCGGCGCTCGCGTCGCGCCGGTGAGGGTCGATGCCCGTGAGGCCCGCTCGCCCTCTCGGCACGGCGCGAGCCGATGCTCCGCCGCTTCGCCTCGTCGGTGCGGCAGACGCGACGGCTCCTGAGCTTCTCGAGCAGGCCCGGGCGGCCGAGGAGCGTGGCCGGGGTGAGCTCGCGCGTGAGCTGTACGACCGAGTGTTGCAGCGCGTGCAGCGCGCGGACGAGGCGCCTGTCGCGCACGCCGCGCTGCTCGCGTCTGCTCGGCTCGCGGCCTCGATGGGCGAAACGGCCATTGCCCTCGACATCCTCGAGGCCGCCCTCGCGTCGGCAACGGCGCGGGCCGAAGACGGCGACTGTGCCAGCGTGTCGGCGCTTCGGTCACGTGTCCTGTGGGCGAGCGGTGACCTGGGAGGCGCCGAAGGCGAAGCGATGCGGGCGCGCGATTGGGCGCGGCGTGCGGGGAATCATCGCGAGGCCGCGCAGTGTCTCTGCACGCTCGGCGCGCTGGCGGTGGAGCGCGGATCGCTCGACGAAGCGATCGCGCTGTACGAATCGTGTCTGACAGAGCTGCGCGCGTTAGGCCAGGCGCTCGATCTTGCCACGACGCTGGCGTCGGTGGCCGAGCTGTACGATGATGCGCGCCGATGGGACAAGTCGGATGCGGCGTTCGACGAGGCGGTGTCGGTAGCGAGCGCACTCGGCGAGCCGGCCATCGTGCTCGACGCTCAGCTCCGTCACGCCGAGCTGCTTGCGCGGCGGGGTGATGTGGACCGGGCGCAGACTCGATGCGAGCGCGCCCTCGACACGGCCCGGCGCATTCGCGATCCACGTGCCACGGCCGGCTCGGCACGAGTTGCGGCAATGATCGCTCGCGAGCGCGGAGATCTCGCCGGCGCCGAGGAGCGACTCACTGCGGCCGAGGCGGCGCTGCGCGATCGTGAGGACGCCATTCTCGGGGCGGAGATCGCCGCCGAACGCGCGGAGCTGTATCACCGCCAGGATCGTCATCGCGAGACGATCATCGCCCTGAATCGCGCCTACCGCGCCCTGTCACAGCTCAAGAGCGCAGGTGGCATCGCGGAGGTTGCCCGCCGCACGCGCCGTCTCGAGGCGCAGTTCATCGACGTCGTCCGCCGATGGGGCCAGTCGATCGAAGCGAAGGATCTCAACACGCATGGCCACTGCGAGCGGGTGGCGGACCTCGCCTGCGCGATCGCGGCGCACATGGGGATCGCTGGCCCGACCGTCTTCTGGTACCGGGTCGGCGCGCTGCTCCACGACATCGGGAAGCTCGTCATCCCCGCGGAGGTGCTGAACAAGCCGGACCGGCTGACGGAGGACGAGTGGGCGCTCGTTAGGCGCCATCCGAGCGCCGGCGCCGAGATGCTGGCGGCCGTCGACTTCCCGTGGGACGTACGCCCGATCGTCGAGAGCCACCACGAATGCTGGGACGGCTCGGGATACCCGCACGGGCTGGCGGGCGAGCGGATTCCCCTCGCCGCCCGCATCGTGTGTGTGGCGGACGTGTACGACGTGCTGACCTCCGACCGAAGCTTCAAGCGCGCGCTGCCACACGACGACGCGCTCGAGGTCATGCGCCGCGACGTCGGACGCCAGTTCGATCCGGCAGTCTTCCGCGCGTTCGAGGAGGTTGTCGACGACTGGAATCGGCCGCAGCTGCCGGCAACGGTCGCAGGGGCGGTGGATGCGGCAGGTGAGAGCGAGCCGCGAGACCGCGCTGGTCGAGCCGAGGATGTCCTCACCGGGATGCTGCCGCGCCCGGCGTTCGTCGCTGCCGTGGCGAAGGCGATCGCGGAACGTCCCACCACGACGTCACCGGTCTCGCTGGTCCTCGTCGACGTCGACGATCTGGCACGCGTCAACGAGGCCTACGGGCAGCTGCAGGGCGATGACGTGCTCTGGGCGGTCGCGCGGGTCCTCCAGCACGGGCTCAGAGGCGGCGACATCATAGGGCGGTATGGGGGCGACGAGTTCGCCATCCTCTTGCCGGGTGCTCCGCTCGACCGGGCGCGCGAGGTCGCACTCAGGCTCCAGGAGGCGGTTGCCCGACTGCGGTCGCCCAGTCGCAGCGATCCCGACACCACGATCGCGATCACGGTATCCGCCGGGATTGCGGCGGTGCCACTCCACGCCGACAGCGCGGAGACGCTGATCGCGACTGCGGATCGCGCCCTGTTCGCGGCGCGGCGGTCCGGGACTGCGGGGATCGCGTCCCCCGATGACGACGAGACGCGCCCCGCGCTGCCCAGGATGGATTTCGAGCGGTTCGTCGGCCGGGTTGACGAGCTGCGGAAGCTCGTGGGCTGGCTCGACGCGGCCTGTCGCGGCGATGGGCGCGTCGTCACGGTCGTCGGCGAAGCCGGGGTGGGGAAGTCGACGCTCGTGCGACAGCTCGAGCCCGAGATCCGTGTGCGCGCGGGGCTGCTCGTCGTGGGACAGAACACGCAGTCATCGGTGAAGGCGCCGTTCGCGCCGTGGGCCCAGGTCCTCACGGCCATTCAGCGTCTGGGGCTCGTCCCCGACACGGGATGGCACGAGCTGGGGCGCATCGTCCCGGCGTTAGGCGCGGCGGCCGTGGGGCGCGAGGAAGACGGTAGCCCCTACGCGCTGCTCGAGCAGATGGCCGGATACCTCCGCACGGCTGCCAGCGTGCGCCCGTTGGCGGTCGTGCTCGAGGACATGCAGTGGGCCGATCATGCGTCATGGGACGCACTCGAGTTCGTCGTTGCCCAACTCAGCGGCACCCGCATTCTCGTGTGCGCGACGATCCGTGCCGAAGAAGCGCGAGATGTGGCGGAGCAGCGAAAGCGGCTCGCTCGGTCACCAGGGTTTTCGCAGGTGAGCCTCAGACGGTTGACACGTGATGAGCTCAAACGCTGGCTCGAGACGGTCTTTCATCAGGGCGACATCGGTAACGAGCTGCCGACGTTTCTACACCGATACACGGAAGGCAACCCGCTGCTCGTTTCCCAGGTGCTGCGCGCCCTCGTCGACGACGGTGGCGTTTGGTATGCCGGCACCCGCTGGGAATGGCGCTCGCTCGAGCAGCTGCGCCTCCCACCGGCGTGCGCGCAGCTCGTCGGCCGGCGGATCGATCGACTCTCGCCACGCGCTTCGTCGATCATCGCGTACGCGGCCCTGCTTGGGGGAGCGTTCGACAGCGATTTGCTCGTGGCTGCCGGCGCCGGCGATCCGCAGGAGGTCAATGGCGCACTCGATGAAGGTGTCACTGCCGCCGTCCTCGTGCATGCCGAGCGGTACGATGGGCGCCAGTTCGATTTCGCGCACGCGGTGCTCGCCGACGCGGCGGGTGCCACCATTCCCGACCGAGCGCGTGCGGAGATGCATCACCGGATTGCGCGTGCGCTCGAGCTGCGCGCTCCGACCGCAGTCGCGGACATCGCACGCCACTATCACGCGGCGGGCGACGACTACGAGGCGTTCAGGTACGCGATGCTCGCGGCCGGGCGGGCTGCGAGCGTTCACGCGCACGACGAGGCCGCGACATGCCTGTCGGTCGCGCAGCGCCATGCACCGTCGCCGGACGACCTCGCCGCCGCACGCGTGGAGCACGCGCGGGTCGCGGAGTCGGCGAGTCGCTTCCAGCAGGCCGAGGAGCTGTGCGACCTCGCGCTCGACCACCTCGCCGCGCGCCCGGACAGGGTGAAGACCCTATCAGTGCGTCGGCTCCGCGAGCGAGTCCGCGCACGTCGCGGCCAACCGGTGCGCCGCACGCTCGAGGCGTGCCTCGCTCTCCTGAGTGAATCGGAGTCGGAGCATGCCGACGACGAAGCGGTAGCGCTGCACGTGATGGTGGCGGAGGCACACAGTGCGCTCGGCGACGTCGACGCGGCGGAGCGTTCCGCTCGGCGAGCGGTCAGGCTCTCTGCGGCTCGCGGCGACCGTCGCGGCCACGCCGAGGCGCTGCTTCGCCTGGGCGCGTCGCTTCCGCCGAACCGGCTCGAGGAGACGCTCGACCGATACCGCGAGGCGCTTGCCCTCTTCCTCCGCCTGGGCGACCGGCACGGCCAGACTCGCTGCTGGCTCGCCACCGGCGAGGCACACGCGAGCGCCGGCCGACTGAGCGCGGCCCGCGAGGCGCTCGAGCAGGCGCTCGACACGGCGCGCCAGGCGCACGCCCCCGATCTGGCGGCCATTGCCACGTTCGCTCTGGGCACGCTGGACTTCAAGGCCGGTTCGTTAGGCGTCGCCCGCGAGCGGCTCGACGACGCGCTGCGGCTGTTCACCACCGTCCGCGACGAGGCCAAACGCGTGGCGGTACTGCTCGTGACGGGTCACGTGGCGCGCGAAGATGACCGGATCGACGACGCTGCGTCGGCATTCGAGATGGCGGCAGCAAAAGCGGCGGAGCTCGATGACGAAGCCTCGGAGGTTGCCGCGCACGCGAGCGCCGGCCTGACCGCGCTCGATCGGGGCGATCCCGAAACGGCCGAAGCGCGTCTGCGACGGGTGGACGAGTTGCTCGCGACCGGCACGCTCGCGCCGTGGTTCGCCGGCCGCGAGCTCGCCGACGTGCTCGCGGTGCGCGGTGCAGCGATTGCGGGCCACACCGGGCTCGCCGCCGAACGATTCGACCGCGCGCTTTCCCTGGCGGAGCCTAACGATGCGTTCGCCGCGGCCCGGCTGGTCGCGGAGTGTGCGCCTGTGCTCGCGGGCATGGGAGTGCGAACGGTCGAGGCGACGGTCGAACGCGTGCGCTACGCGGCGATCGCGTCGGGGTTCGACCGGCTCGTGCGCAAGCTGAGCCCGTAGCCACGCTCGTCGCTACACGCGACGCGCGAAGTGCAGGGCAACACCACCCAGCAGCTTGCGGCGCACCGACTCGACGCGCAGCCCGTGGCGCTCGAGCGCCGCCGAGAAGCGCTGCCACGAGACGAAGTGCTCGATCGACGGGGCGATGTAGCCGTACACCACAGGCTCGCGGTGCCATAGCCAACCGACCCAGTTGCCCGCGACCCTGAGATACGCCAGGAACAGCGACCGCCAAAGGACCGACTCCGGTCGATAGAAATCGAGCGTCGCGAGCACGCCACCCGGCTTGAGCACCCGCGCGATCTCCCGAATGGCTACCTCGTACTGCGGCACGTTCCGCAAGCCGTATCCCGCGGTGATTGCATCAATGGACGCCGTGTCCGCATCGAGCGCCGACATGTCACCGACCTGGAACCGCACGTTGCCGTTCGGCGCCTCGCGGCTTGCACGTCCGCGCGCGAGCTCGATCATGTTCGGTGACGCATCGACCCCTCGCACCGAACCGCGCACGGCTCGTTCGGCCGCGGCGAAGGCCAGGTCACCCGTTCCGCATGCCAGGTCGAGGACATGCGCCTCGGGACCGATGGCCGAGCGGATCCAGGCGATCAGCTCCGCCTTCCATCGACGATCCATCCCGAACGAGAACACACGCGTGAATCGATCGTAGCGCGGCGCGATCGTGTCGAACATCGGCGTCACGAACCGCTGCTTGAGCGCCGGATCCGCGAGATGTGCCTCGAGGTCCAGGTCTCCCAGCGACGCCGGTGCCAGCTGATCGTCGTGGCCGTCGTTCCGGATGGTGAGCCTCCGCGCGTTTATTTCGAGCGCGATGGCAGACGCCAGCGGCTCGACGCTGTAGTTTACACGCCCCGCCACCATTTTTTCGGTCAACGGTCGGCTCTGGCCGCAAGGACCTGAGCGTTCAACGCGAGGAGCGCTGTGTCGTACCTCGGTTCACGGGACTCCCTCGACAATCTGATCATCCCCGTCGTTCCGGCTGAGGATATCGGCGACGTCGCGACGCTGCCGTCGGAGCAGCCGCAGACGGTCAGCGAGCGGGAGGCGGACGCGGCGATGTGGGCCGTCGTGCTCGCGGGCGGGATCGGGTCGCGGTTCTGGCCCTTGAGCACACCCGACAGACCGAAGCAGCTCCTCAAGCTCATCGGTGAACGACCGCTCATCGCCGAGACGATCGGGCGCCTCTCACCACTGATTCCACCGCAGCGCGTGCTCGTCTTGACGAGCCGTGACATTGCGCCGGCGATTCACGCCGCCATCCCCGAAATTCCGAAGGAAAACATGCTCGTCGAGCCGCGGCCGCTGGGAACTGCGGCTGCGCTCGCGTGGGGTGCGCAGGAGATCATTCGCCGCGCGGGACCCGAGACGGTGTTCTGCTGCGTTCACGCGGACCTCGCCGTTGCGTTTCCCGAATTCTTCCGCCAAACGCTGATCCGCGCCGCGCGCGTCGCGGCGCGCGAGAAGGCTCTCGTGACCGTGGGCGTTAAGGCGACGCGACCGGAAACGGGATTCGGCTACATCAGGCCGGGAACGCCGCTGCAAGCCGGTGGAGTGCCTGACGACGGCGCGCCGTGCCGCGTGAAGTCCTTCATCGAAAAGCCAGGCCCGGTGCTGGCCGAAATGCTCGTGAGCGACGGCGCCTACTGGAATGCCGGAATCTTCGTCTGGCGCGCGAAGGACGTTGTCGACGCGCTCGCCGAGTACACCTCCGAGCTCGCGCATGGACTCCAGGCTCTCGGCGAACAGGATTTCGTGCGGTTTGCGGGGATGATCCAGTCGGTGTCGATCGAACGCGGGCTGCTCGAGCGCTACTCGAAGCTGATCCTCGTCCCCGGCGAGTTCGGATGGGACGACGTGGGCACGTGGGCTTCGCTGCGACGCGCGCGCGAGCTCGATGATGAAGGAAACGGCGCGTACGGGGAGGTGCACTTCGTGGACTGCACGGGCAACGTCGTACACGCCGAGGGGGTGCCGGTGGTGCTGGACGGCGTGTCGGGGATGCTCGTGGTCACGCTCGCTGGCCTGACGTTCGTGACCACGCTCGATCGCGCGAACGAGCTGCGACCGCTGCTCGAGGCGTTGCCCGAAGATCTACGCAGCGTACAGCTGAGGGGGCGCTGGACGGGCGACTGACAGGGAAACGGGAAAGGGGAAACGGGAAAGGGGAAACGGGAAACGGGAAACGGGAAACGGTTAAACGGCGGCTGGTGGCTGGCTCCTGGTGCTGGCTGCTGGCTGACGCTGGCTGATCAAAACCCCTCGGGATGCCCTTCTCACCAGAAGGAGCATCCCGAGGGGTTTCCCGTTTCCCGTTTCCCGTTTCCCGTTTCCCGTTTCCCGTTTCCCGTTTCCCGTTTCCCGTTTCCCGTTTCCCGTTTCCCGTTTCCCTCTATTCCCGTCCCACCACCTTCTTCGCCGCGTCACCCTTCAAGTACTTGTCGTACCACGCGAGCATGCGGCGATGGAAATCCGTGAAGTCCTCCACCGTCGTACCGGGTGTGCCGTGACCGCTGTTCATGTAGTTGACCCACTCCACGGTTTTCCCGAGCCGCCGCAGCGCGTAGTACATCTCCCGCGTGTTGTTCGCCGGCACGTTCGAGTCCTCGTTGCCGGTCATGAGCAGCAGCGGCGTCGTTATGCGGTCGGCGAACATGATGGCCGAGTGCGCGACGTATTTCTGCGGCTGCTGCCATAGCGTCGCGCCGAGGCGGTCCTGGCTCTTCTCCGCCGCGTGGATGTTCCGCACGCCGAGGCGCGGGCTGTCGGTGTAGAAGCTGATGATGTCCACCTTGCCCGAGATGTTGATCGCCGCCTTGAACCGGTTCGTCTGCGTGATGAGCAGGTTGGTCGCGTAGCCGCCGTAGCTCGTCCCGTGAACGCCGAGCTTCGACGAGTCGGCGATGCCCATCTCGATCAGCTTGTTGGCGGCGGACGTGACGCCCTTGACCCACGCCTCACCCGGGTAGCCGACGTCGAAGTCGACGGACGGCTTCACCACGACGTAGCCCGCGCCGGTGAGTACATCTGTCGTCGCGTCGAACGTGTCGTCGAAGAATTCCTCGTAGACGTTGAACACCGTCGGGTACCGCTGGCCCTTCGTGTAGCCGACGGGAAAATAGATCACGCCGAACTTCCGGTGGCCGTCCGCGTCCAGGTAGGACAGCAGCTCGGTGCTCCCGACCTGGCGATCCGCGAGCCATGGGTTGCCATCCGTTAGGCGACGCAGACCCCGGAGCGATGCGTCGCTCACGTAGATGTCGGACGGCCGGTTGCCGTCCGAGACCGACAGCATGGCCACCGAACCGTCCTTCGAGAGCCGGAAGTTCGAGTAGAGACGCGTGTCCTTCACGAGCTCGTCGAGCCGCTTCGACGTGCGGTCGAAGCGCGAGATGCCACGCTCCCACGCCGTGCGTGAGGACGACGTGAGATAGACGTAGCGGCTATCGGGGCTCCAGCCGATCGCGGTCAGGCGCGGGCCTTCGGTGGCGGAGTCCGGCGCGATCTCGAGCATCAACTCCTTTGTCCCCGAGGCAACGTCGGCGACCCAAAGCCCCTGCCGGTTCGAGACGAGAAGGAGGCTGCCGTCGGCGTTGAACCGCACCGGGGTAAATCGCTCGCGCGCGCGACGCTCCTTTGCTGCCGCGGTCGTGTCGGACTTGCTCGAATCGGGCGGACCGGCGGGCGGACCGGCGATCTGGCGCCCGCCGCTGTCACTCGGAGAGCCAACGAAGACGCGACCTTCCTTGCCGTAGGCAAACCGACGCCCGTCCTCCGTCCAGATGACCGTCGTGCCCTTGAGGGACGGCAGGATGGTGCGTGGCGGCGAGGAGCCCTGGCCGCGAGCCACGAGTCGGTTTTCGGTCCCGAAGATGACGTCGTAGTCGGTCTTGGTGGTGATGTCCTCGCTGTACACGATGGCGGAATCCCGCCCGACGAGCGTGTACGACGCGACCATGCCTTCGGGGATCAGTTCGCGCGTCTTGCGCGTGGCGAGATCGTACGCCACGACCGAGCGGCGGTTTGCCGAGCGGCGGAGATCGTCCCAGGCGAGGAACGGGTCGTTGCTGGACTGAACGAATACGGGCCCCTTTGTGTAGCGGTCGAAACGCTCGCGGGTCGATCGTTTCCAGGCGTCCGAATGCAGCGCGAACACGATGGACGCGCCGTCGTTCGTCCAACGGACGTCGCTGTTCTCCGCCACGTACGAGCCCGCGGGGGCCTGAACGGTCGTCACCCGACCGGTACTTCGCTCCCAGATCACGGGCTCGAAGGCGTCGTTATGCACGACGAGCATGGCGAGTCGCGATCCGTCGGGCGACCAGGCAAGGCTCTTCACGTTTCGCTTGTCCGGGAAGATCGCCCGTGATTTTCCGGTCGCGG
Source organism: Gemmatimonadaceae bacterium (assembly GCA_036274195.1). GTDB lineage: Bacteria > Gemmatimonadota > Gemmatimonadetes > Gemmatimonadales > Gemmatimonadaceae > JAJKIV01. The sequence continues at coordinate 34,886 of DASUGD010000049.1, forward strand.
TCTCAATGACCAATACGGTCCCCGCTGACGGCCGGATGTAGGTCGGATCGCCGTCGCGACGATAGTCGATGCCGAAGTTGTCGCGTCGGACGGTCGACACGGTGGCCAGCCAGCGCCCATCGTCGCTCAGGTCCGTCTGGACGAAGCTCACGACGCTCAAGGCATCGTCGATCGAGAAGGCCGGCTTGCTGCTCGACTCCTGCGCATCGAGGGCAGTGTGTGCCGACAGCGATGCGGCCACGAGCGCGAGCATCATCGCCAGTCTGCGCGACGTTGGACACGAGCGGTGCATAAAAAGGCTCCCAGGTTTCGGGGCGGGCTACAGAATGCGCCTAGCCTACCGCTCCAACGCCGCCCGTCAAGCATTCGCGTTGGATCGAATTCATCCTACCGCCTGCCAACCAGGAGGACGCTTCGTCACGGTCTAACCGGCTTCCGGCGACCACGATAACCTCGCAGCAGGACGGCCTCACGAAGCTCCTGTACGAGCGGCGCTACTCGCCGCGACGCGGTTGCATTGGCCGACACGCATCGCCACTAATCGGCCATACCGGCCGTAGAGAGCCTTACACTTCCTTCTTCACCATGCCTTCCAAACTGGGGTCCTACTGGGCCCTGAGCCGTGCCCCGCGGTACAGCGTGACGTTCGCGCTGCCGCTGCTCCTGCTCTATGAAGCGCTCGCAGCCAGCCTCTCGCGATTCGCGGGAGAGCAGATGCGCAACGGGGCGGACGTCATGCTCCGCTCGCTCTTCATCGCGGTCGCGGGACGGCGCGGCCCGGTCATTTTCGTCACCTGCGTCATCGCGGTCTGCATCTTTCTCATCGCTCGCGACCTACGACGCGCCGGCACGCTTCAGCCGCGGGTGTTCGTGTGGATGACCGCGGAGGCAGTCGCCCTGGCGCTCGTGTTCGGTCTCGTCATCGGCACCGTGACGGCGAAGCTGCTGTCTCCATTCACCACGCTCGCGATGGTTGGCGGACAGCCGAAAATGGGCGTCGCCGCCCGCCTCATGCTCTCGCTCGGTGCGGGTCTGTACGAGGAGCTGCTCTTCCGAGTATTGCTCGTCTCCGGCCTGCTGCTCGTGGCGCGTCGGGTGCTTCGGTTGGGTCCTGCGTTGGCCAACACATTCGCGGTCGGACTCGGCGCCCTGATCTTCTCGGCGTTCCACTACGTCGGCCCGTTCGGCGATCCCTTGCGGCTGGATTCGTTCGTGTTCCGCGCGATCGCTGGCGTCGCGTTCAGTGCGCTGTACGTGTTCCGCGGGTTTGGGATCACTGCGTGGACGCATGCGCTGTACGACGTGATTGTCCTCGTGCTCTAGGCCCTCTACCGGGACGGCGGCGATTCCTCGACTCGCTGTCGCTCGCTCGGAATGACACTCCTTCTCGCCGTCGCCCGTCCCCCGTCCCCGGCAGTCGCCAGTCGCCAGTCACCTGCACTTACTTCACATCGACCGTCCGACTCGCCGTCGCAATCGTTAGGTTCCCGGTCTCGAGCGTCAGCTCGATGCGGTAACGACCTTCCGGCAGCGTCGAGAAGTCGACGGCCAGCGCCCGAGCGTGCGCGGCTCCAGGGCGTGCCGACGGCTCGTCCCACTGCATCCGCACCGGGGCCCGGCGTTCCACCACGCCGAGCTTCTCCGCTGCCCGACGATACCACGGCGTACGTTCCCGCGTGACCGTGAGTCGATACGCCAGCGTCTCGCCCGCAGGGCTGACGCCGTACATCTCCCAGTACACCCCGACCGGCTTGCTGCGATCGACCTTCAGTGAACCGCGCGCACGAGCCGTTGCCTCATCGAGCGAGGTCGGCAACTTCGTTGGGTCGTCGAACAGGAGCAGGTCCGAGATCGTCACCCGCCCGGTCGACGTTGGAGGACGAAACACGGCGCGCGCGCGCGCCACGCGACGTTCCGCGGAATCTCGCGTCTCGACACTAATGATCGCCGGGCGCCACTCGGTGGTCGCCACGAGCACGCCGCGTCGAAGCGCGGTCGTGTCCCTGGTGACCATCACCGAGTCGGGACTCGACGCCGGTGCAAGCGCGAGCGCCGCGTCGATCGTATCGTGCGCGAAGCCCGTCTGCGCCGTCGCGTCGAATGCCGCCACCACGAGGGCCGAGTCGGCCCGCCGAAAGAACGCCACCTGGTGATCGAGCTCGCCAACGGATCGCGCATAACGCGGGGCGTACCTGCTCTGAGCCATCTTGTCGTGCAGCTCCCAGTCCGCCGCCTTCGCGGAGTCGGGCGCCGCGAGCACGTTGGCGGAAGGGACGAAGTCGAACGCCGGAGTGGGCTCGTGCCCGATGACGTGCACGTCGAACGGGTTGGACATGCTCGGGGGCGATCGGGTCCAGCCCGTTTCCCATCCGTAGCGGATGAGCAGCTCTTCCGAGTCATCGCCGAAGGCGATGTCATGCGGGTAGCCCGACATCCGAATGAGGCGGACCATCGTTAGGCGGGCGAAATGCTCGGTACGAAGGTCGTTGCCCGGCACGAGGTACAGCGGGCGCGAGAGCGCCCAGAACCGCGCCTCGAACTCCCCTCGCTGAGCGCAGGGAAGACGCTCGTACCGCTTGCGGGCGTCGCCCTCCAGCAACAGCGCGATGTCCGTCCAGCGACATCGCTCGCGCTCCGGCATGGCGGCCAGCGCCGCGTCGAAGGCGCTGTCCGCGTGCCCGAAGTCGCCTGCCGCATGGAACGCGAATCCGGCGAGCGCGGTGCACCAGCTCGCGTCGGCACGACACTCGCGGGCCGCGCTCACCGCCTCGGCGGCCTGATCGTTCTCCACGAGATAGCGAACTCGCTGTCCCGCGATCCAGCCATCACCAGGTACGCGCCGCGCGCCCTGCGCAAGCTTTTCGAGGAGGGCGGCGCGAGCCGCCTTCGTCTTGGGCGGCTCGGGCGTAGGCGGGAACTCGCCGTCGTCCCACCAATAGCAGAACCGGCCGACCCGAACGTCGCAGCGTCCCGAGCTCCCACCATTCTCGAGTGGAAGGTTCGCGCGGCGCGTGCGCTCGAAGTTGGCCTGCGCCGAGCGTGCGTCCCGGACGACGCGCTGTGAGTCTCGGGCCGACGTTACGCTGGCAGGCTGAAACTCGGGCGACTTGAGCGCCGCTCCGGCCTGAAACGCCAGCGCGATGGACAACGGGAAGGCGGCGGGGAGGACAGCAAGCAGCATCGCTCGATCAACCGAAACGGGTGATGGCGGTCGAACGCGAGTATACCGCGTGGTACTGCACGGCGCGAGCCGGTACGGGTTGCCAACGACATCGCGTGGCGCTTACGTCCGATGACGCCCGTCAGCGCTGCGCCAAGCGTAGCGCTGCTCCTGAACCCCATCGACGCCGTCATCGCGATGCCTTCGTTTTCGAGCCTCGTACGGCTCGCCTCGCCGCTTTGCCTTGGAGTGGTCGCGGCATGCTCGCGCACACCCGGCGTTTCGACCGCTGTGACGCCAGCGGCCACGCCAGCGGCCCAGCCCGCAAGCACTCCTACCGGCGTTACCGATGGGGATGTGCGCCGCCTGCTCGGCGCGCTCGCCGCCGATTCAATGGAAGGGCGGGGCACCGCGACGCCGGGATCCGCGAGGGCCGCGACGTTCATCGCGGCCGAGCTCGCGCGGTACGGAGTTCAGCCAGCGGGGGACAGTGGGTTTTACCAACGCGTTCCGGTTGCGTTCAGATCGCGGAACGGCGTCCGGGAGCTGACACTGCTCTCCGCCCTCGCCGCGCGCGACAGCGTGCCGGCGGCCGACCGAGCGAACGCCGTGAACGTCGTTGGACTGATCCCCGGCTCCGATCCCGCATTGCGCGACCAGGTCGTGCTCATCGACGCGCACTACGACCACCTCGGCATTCGGCATGACCAGTCGGGCGATTCCATCTACAATGGTGCCGACGACGATGCGTCGGGCGTGGTCGCCGTGATGGAGATCGCGCGCGCGCTCGCGGCAGGCCCACCGCCCAAACGAACCGTTGTCGTCGCAGCCACGACGGGTGAGGAGGTCGGGCTGCTCGGCACACGCTGGTACATCGAGCACCCGGCGCGTCCGCTCGACGCGATGGTGGCCAACCTCGAGATCGAGATGATCGGGCGACCGGACTCGCTCGCCGGCGGCCCGGGTCGCGGCTGGCTCACGGGCTTCGAGCGGTCGACGATGGGCGACCTGTTCACGAACGCCGGGCTGCCGATCGTTGCCGACAAGCGGCTCGACCAACAGTTCTTCATGCGCAGCGACAACATTGCCTTCGCCGAGCGAGGCATTGTCGCGCACACGCTGTCGTCGTACAACATGCATAACGACTACCACGAGCCGAGCGACGACGTGGCTCACATCGATTTCGCGCACATGACGCAGCTCGTCGATATTGCGGTGCGTGCGGCGCGCCTGTTGGCGGACAGCCCAACGAAGCTGCAGTGGAAACCCGGCGGCCAACCAGCACCCAGGAACCGCGAATGACCACGGCAAGTTCACGATCGATTCCCGATTCCCGGTCCCCTACTACCGATCAGATGCACGTGGAAACCATTGCCGTTCACGGTGCCCATGGTTCGGATCCCGCGACCGGAGCGGTCGCTCCACCGATCTACCTCTCTACGACGTTCGAGCGCGAGGCGGATGGATCGCTCCCGCACGGCTACCTGTACGCGCGTGACGCCACCCCGAATCGCACGGCGCTCGAGCGGGTCCTCGCTGCGCTCGAGGGCGGAAAAGCTGCCGCAGCGTTCTCCGCCGGCATGGCCGCGACAATGGCGGTGTTTCAGTCACTCGCGCCGGGTGACCACGTCATTCTCCCGACATCGGTCTACTACGGGACGCGAAAGTTGCTCGACCAGGTGTTCGCGCGGTGGGGGCTGACGATGACCAGCGTGGACATGCAGAACGCCGACAATGTGGTACCGGCGCTGCGTCCCACGACCCGTCTCGTGTGGGTGGAGTCGCCGTCCAACCCGTTGCTCGCGGTGGCCGACATCGAGCGGATCGCGGCGATCGCCCACGACGCGGGCGCGCGATGCGCGGTCGACAACACCTGGGCGACGCCCGTGGCGCAGCGGCCACTCGCGCTGGGCGCGGACCTCGTCATGCACTCCACGACGAAGTACCTGGGTGGTCATGGCGACGTGACGGGAGGGGCGCTCGTCACGCGCGAGGACGACGAATTCTTCCAGCGGGTGAGGACGGTGCAGACCGCGGGTGGCGCGGCCGCCGCACCGTTCGACTGCTGGCTCGTGGTTCGCGGCATCAAGACGCTGCCGCACCGAATCCGAGCGCACACGACGAACGCCATGGCCGTTGCGCAGTATTTGTCGTCGCACCCCAGGATCGAGGCGGTCCACTATCCCGGCCTGCCATCGCATCCGGGTCACGCCATCGCGGCACGTCAGATGTCGGCGTTTGGCGGGATGGTCTCGGTACAGGTCCGTGGAGGGCGCGAGGCATCCCTGCGTGTAAAGAGCCGCGTGAAGGTCTTCACCCGCGCGACGAGTCTCGGGGGCCCCGAGAGCCTGGTGGAACACCGCGCCTCGGTGGAGGCGCCGGGCAGCGGAACGCCCGACAACCTGCTTAGGCTGTCGATTGGGCTGGAGCATCCCGACGACCTCATCGCCGATCTCGAGCAGGCGTTAGGCTAGGCTGGCCCGGTGGCGGCCGCTTCGGCGCCTGGCGGCTGCCGGGGACGGGGGACGGGGGACCGGCAACGGACGACTGTTGAAAGCGCATTGTGCCAGGCGAAAACGACCTCTCGGTAGCAGCGGTTGCGTTGTGATGTCATGCCCCACGCCGCCCGCTCGCCGCAAACCGGGTGGCGAGTGGATGAAGCCGGTCGTTATCCTAGGAAATCCTCAGCAAAATCTCATGCGAGCCTTATACAAGATGAACGGCCCGACAAGCGCCGTTCGAATTCTCGTGATCATTTCCGGACTCTCCGTCAGTGGTTCGGTCGCGCGCGCCCAGCTGAACTACACGTGCACGCCGCCCAAGGGGAGCAACGAGGCGAAGCTGCTGGCATTCTTCGCGACACCCATCGCGTTTTCGCCCGGCGGCATCGTCGAGGCAGTCGCGCCCTGGCACGTGCGCGTGGGGTTCGAGGCGTCGTACGTGCCGTCGCCGAGCAAGGAGATGCAGCAGCCCGAGGCCTGTTACACGGTCAAGAAGACGGAGAACACGAACCTCTCGCCGGTCTTTCCGCGACCGCGAGTCACGATCGGGCTACCAGGCGGGTTGCTGCTCGAGGGAAGCTACCTGCCGCCCGTCAGAGTGGCCGACGCAAAGCCCAACCTCGGCAGCGTTGCGCTTTCATGGCCACACCGCCTGTCCGGTGACGTCGAACGCGGAAGCCTTTCCATGCTGCTGCGTGCGCACGCGACGTTTGGTACAGTGGAAGGCTCGATCACCTGTCCGGAGGACGACCTTCAAACTGATGACCCGAGCGCCGCGTGCTACGGGACCTCCAAATCCGACGACACCTACAAGCCGAACATGTTCGGCGGAGAAGTAGGGTTGGCGAAGCAGTCGGCCGGTGACCGTTGGGGGGCATATGCGTCAACCGGGGTGACGTGGCTGCGTCCGCGCTTCCAGGTGGGGTTCCAGTATCTGGACGGCGCGTACGATGACACGAAGATCGACGTCGACCTGATGCGGTTCGCACTCGGTGCTGGTGCGTGGTACCGGGTGGGCGGAGCGACGGCGGTTACCGGCGAGCTGTATTCAGTGCCTGCAGACGCGACGACGTTTCGCATCGGGGCCGCGTACACGTTCCGATGAACCAAAGACGCACTGCAGGGTAAAAAAACCGAGCCTTGCGGCCTCGACGGTTGTGATCGACGTCACCGCTGATTGCTATGGGCTGCCAGGCATGCGCCAGACTGCTTTGAGGTTGGTCTGGTGCGGCAGGGCCCCATAGACTTCTCCGGGGCGTTCGCGGGAGGCGCCGTCACGGCACGCCTTCCGCTCTTGTTTTGTCAATCAATGAAATCGCGGTGCCTACCTCGGGCGCTGCACTTTCGCGCTCGAGGAGCGTGCTCATGAACAGAGTTTTCGCGCTGGCAGTGGTATGCGGAGTCCTTGCCGCATGCAGCAGTGATGGACCCACCGGACCCTCGCCCACGACGGTCACGGCAATCGTCGTCACGGCGCCTTCACCGACGATGCAAGTCGGCACGACGATGACGGCGACCGCGCGGCTGCTGAACTCCAAGGGCGATAGCGTGGGCGGCAAGGTGCCAAAATGGAGCAGCAGCGCTGCCTCGGTCGCGACGGTCGATCAGAACGGTGTGATCACCGCGGTCGCGCCCGGCTCTGTGGAGATTACCGCGGCGGCCGACAAGGCGACGGGAGGCTTTCCGCTCATCGTGGACGTCGACCGTTGCGAGAACCCGCTCTCCATGAGCGTAGGGCAGGTGTCGATTCAGAGTGGTCCGGCCGCCGTGTCGTGCATAACCATCGCCGCGGCTACGGAAAACAGCCAACTCCTGTTCATCGCCGCGAATGTGAATACGGTGCCCGATGACGAGCAGACGTTCGCCGTCTCGTTCCTGCCCGGCACGATCGCGTCGATATCGCCGGCAGGCCGCATCGCGGCAGCCAGCGTCTCGGCCGAAATGAATCTCGTTGCACAGTCCATCGGGCGACGCGACGCGATCGAGACGCGAATTCGCGGGGCCGAGAGTCAGATCCTGCGCGCCATGTCGGCGCGCGGTGTCACCCGGGCAGCTGCCCAGCGGGCAAGCGCGAGCTTGTCCGTGTCCCCATCGGTGGCGGCGGCCGCGGTCGGCGACACGATCACCTACCGCGTGCCGGACGTGCTGGCGTCGAACCTGTGCACCAATTTCGCGACGGTGCGCGCGGTGGTGAAGGCGGTAGGGAAGAAGTCGCAGATCGTACAGGACGTCAACGCGTCCACCAACGGATTCACGGCCGCGGACTTCACGGCCATTGCCGCCGAGTTCGACGACCTCACGTACAAGACCGACACCGCGTGGTTCGGATCGCCGACCGACATCAACAAGGATGGCAAGATCACCATCCTGTATACGCCCGAGGTCAACAAGTTCACACCGAAGGGCTCTCCGAGCTACATCGGTGGGTTCTTCTGGGGTGGCGACCTGTTCACCACGGCGGACTACACGCAGGCGGGCATGTCGTGCCCGCAGACGAACGAGCAAGAGATCTTCTACCTGCTCGCGGCCGACCCGAGCGGCGAGTTCGGCGACGCCCGCAGCACGGCGCTCGTTAGGCAGGCAACCCGCGGCACGATCGCCCACGAGTTCCAGCACATGATCAACCAGGGGATCCGGCAATTCGACCCGGCCGTCACCGCGTTCGAGGTGGACTGGTTGAACGAGGGGCTCTCGCACTTCGCCGAGGAAGCGGTCGGGCGCGCGGCGCGCGGCTTTGGCGACTTCCAGAGCCTGGCGTCGAGCGATGTCAAGTCGAATGCCGACGATTACAACGCGTACTTCCAGCAGAACCTCGCCCGATTCTCGACTTGGCTCGCGCGACCCGATACGTCGTCGCCGATCAGCTCACAGGCGGATCGGGATCTCGCGCCGCGCGGTGCGGCGTGGGCGCTGCTCCGCTACGCGGCGGATCAATTTGCTCCGGGCAACGCTCGCGCGTTCTTCCGTGGACTCGTGGCGGGCCCGAAGACCGGCGTCACGAACTTCGTGCAGCACGCCGGGGTGTCGTTCGACCAGATCATCGGCGGCTGGCTCATCGCGAACTACGCGGACAACCTCGGCATCCCGAACCTGGACGCTCGGTACTCGTACGTGAGCTGGAACATGCGCGATGCCATATCGGGGGCGCGCCAGGCCGGAACGTATCCATTGCCGACGCCAGCCCCGGGTGTGTCCGTCACGACGACGGCGCAGTCGGGCTCGGGAGTCTACTTCCTGGCTCCGCGCCCGACCGGCGCTCCGCTCTCGACCTTCCGCATGCTCGATCCGGGCGGCGGAAACGTCGGGTTCGACGGAGCGCGCGTGTACGTCGTTCGCGTGCAATGATCCAAGCGGCCGGAAGTCGTTAGGCTTTCAGTTTTCGTGAAGACACGGACGGCCCCGGGACGCATCTGCGTCCCGGGGCCGTTTCGTTGGCCCGGGCGGGGAACCATCAAGCTGATCCGCCCCATGCTGAGATCTGTGGCATCCGGAGTATCCGAACACCCTTCGTCTTAGATGCCAGCCCTGGGAGAGTCGGGCATCATCCGAGGGCTGTTCGCCTATGCTTCCCTGAGCGCTGCCATGGGGGTGGTCTTGAAGACGTCTCGCCCGCTCAGCACGCCGATCGATACCGTCACCAGCACCATCGCCGCGGCGATCAGCACCGCCGGGACCGTCGCCGGTGAGAACGGGCGATGGAACACGTACGTGAGCAGCGCCCACGCGCCGCCGAACGACAGGACCATTCCCGTTAGGCTCCCCAGCACGCCGAGCAGGGCGTACTCGGCGAACAGGATCCGGCGAATCTGGCCCTGCGTGGCGCCGAGGGTCTTGAGCAGGACCCCCTCGCGCACACGCTCGCGCCGCGTGGCGGCGACGGCACTGAACAGCACGGGGATGCCCATCGCGAGGCTGAACACCGCGAGGAAGCGGATTGCCACCGACACGCGATCGACGATTTCGCTGATCGTCTTGCGGATCACGGACAGGTCGATCGCGGACACGTTCGGATACCGCTGGACCACTGAGCGCTGGACGCGAACGGCGCTCACGCCATCGGGGACATTCGTGAGCAGCACGAACTGCTTGGGTGCCTTCTCCAGCGCCCCGGGCGCGAACACCGCGAAGAAGTTGGGCTCGAAACGCGCCCACTCGACGTCGCGGAAGCTCGTGACGCGGGCGGGAACCTCGACCCCCTGAACGTCCCAAACCACCACGTCACCGACTTTCACGCGCAGCTCCTTTGCGACGTCCTGCTCCAGCGAAACCTCCGCGGCCGGCTGGCTGTCGCGCACGGGCGTTTCGCCGAACCAGCGTCCGGCGACGACCCGCTCGGAGCTCTGCAGGGAATCGCGATATGTCGACCGGTACTCGCGCCGCAGCGCCCACGCGCCGCTCCGACGCGTCGTATCCGTCAAGATCTCCGAAATGGTGCGGCCGGCCACCGTCTTGATGCGCATCGTGACGATCGGTGTCGACTGGACGACAGAGTAGCCGGCTTGCTTTACGATCGACTCGACGCCGTCGTCCTGGTCGTCCTGCACGTCGAAGAACAGCAGGTTGCCGCGGGCCGCGGAGGTCGTGAGGTCGAACTGGCGCAGCAGATTGGCCTGCACGAGGTACAGCGTCGTGATGAGGAACGCGCCGAATCCGAGCGAGAGCACGACCGCGCGTGTCTGGTTTGCCGGACGATACAGGTTCGCGACACCTTGTCGCACGACGTACGGCCAGCCCGCACGCAGCGCCCGCCGCGCGACACCGGACAGCACGATGGCGCTGAGGAGCAAGACGATCAGGACCGCGGCGATGCCGGCGCTCATCCAGAGCGCGGTCTTGATCGTCGGCGAACGCCACGCGGCCAGGCCCACGACGCTCGCGGCAAGTGCGCCATTCACCAGAAGGCGCGGCCAGTCGCGCAGCCCGGCAACCAACGGGACGCTGTCGAGGTCGCGACGGAGCGCCTGCAGCGGCGAGACGTTTCGGAGCGCGAGCAGTGGCCGGAGCGCGAACACCATGGCGACCCAGACGCCGAGCGCGAGTCCGACGAGAATCGCCTTCGGGGCGAGCGAGACCGTGACGTCGATCGGGAGGAAGTCCCGAACGGTGACAGGCAGGGCATACTGGATGGCGACGCCTAACGCCGCACCCACCGCGGCGCCCACGAGGCCCATCACCGCTGCCTGAAGGACGTAGATGATGAGCACCTGCCGGCTCGTGGCACCGAGGCAGCGAAGCACGGCGACCGTGTCGATCTTGCGGGCGACGAACGCGTGCACGCCGCTCGCGACGCCAATGCCGCCGAGGAGCAGCGCGACGAGCCCCACGACACCGAGAAAATCGCGGAGCTGGTCGATGGACTCGGTGAGGTTCACTTCGTTCTCGACGACCGTTCGAGCTCGCACGCGATTGCGCTCGAGCTGTTGGCGAAGCGGCGCCAGCCAGGCGGTCGGATCCTTCCCCTGGGGCAGCTTTGCAAACGCCTCGTAGCTTGCGCGGCTCCCGAACGTGAGAAGCTTCGTCTCGTCGAGGTGCGAAGCCGGAATGAACACGCGCGGGCCGATCGTGGCCGAGATTCCCGGGTCGCCGGGTACGCTCACGAGCGCCCCGATGATGGCGAACTTCGCGTAGCCGAGCGTGAGCGTGTCGCCGACGTGCGCCTCGAGCGAGATCAACAACGACTGATCCACGAGGGCATTCCGGCCGTTCTGCAACTGCGCCCATCGACCGGCCGGCGACGTCGTGATGGTGCCGTAGAACGGATACTCGGGGGTCACCGCGCGCACCTGCACGAGGCGCGTCCCGCCGCTCCGTTCCACGAGGCCCATGGACGCGAACGTGGTCTGTCGCGCGAATCGAATGCCGGTCTCCCGCAGGGAATCGAGCAGCGAGTCGGCCTTGGGCGTGAAGCCTCCCTGGCGTGCTCCGAAGGCGACGTCGCCGCCGAGAAGGGCGCGGGATTGCTCGCGAACCGACTCGGTGACGTTGGACGCGAACGAGTCGATCGCGACGAGCGCCGCGACGCCTAACGAGATCGACGACATGTACAGCAGCAGCCGCCGTCGTGCCGTGCGGCTCTCCCGCCAGGCGAGCGAGAGGAGCGCGCGGGACAACGTCTTGAGCGATCGCCGGCGAGGAATGTCGGCGTCGTGGAAGGGAAGCGTGGTCACGCGACTTCCTCGTCGTCGGGAATCGGGAATCCGGAACCGGGAATCGGCAGTGGCCGTTCCGATTCCCGGTTCCCGATTCCCGATTCCCTGTCTTCCACGACAATCCCGTCCGCCAATCGGATCATGCGCCGCGCGCGCCCGGCCAAGGTCAGGTCGTGTGTGACGAGCACGACACTCGTTCCCGATTCGCGGTTCAGCTCCTCGATCAGTTCCACGATGCGAGCGCCGGTGTTGGCGTCGAGATTGCCGGTCGGCTCATCGGCAAACAGGATGCGTGGCCGATTGGAGAACGCGCGAGCAATGGCGACACGCTGCTGTTCGCCGCCGGAAAGCTGGGACGGGAAATGGTCCATGCGATCGCGCAGACCAACGCGCGTCAACAGCTCGACCGCACGGCTGGAGGCGCCGCTCTCACCCCGAAGCTCGAGCGGCACCTGCACATTTTCGAGCGCGGTCAGCGTCGGAATCAGTTGAAAGCTCTGGAAGATGAACCCAACTTTCTCGCCACGGAGCTTCGCGCGCTGGTCCTCGGTGAGTCGACCGAGGTCTACTCCGTCGAGGATCACGGTGCCGCGCGACGGGGTATCGAGTCCGGCGAGCAGCCCGAGCAGCGTCGTCTTTCCGCTTCCGGACGGCCCGACGATGGCGACGAACGCGCCCTGCGGCACGGAGAACGAGACGTCGCGCAGCACCGTGAGCTGGTGCGAGCCGCTCTGAAATTCCTTGGTCAACTGACGAGCAACGAGCATGCGTATTCTGCTGGTCCTAGTGCTGTGTGCCTGTGCGGGCGGTTCCGCAGGGAAGGCTCCGGACTCCGGTCGGGCGGGAACCGGGAACAGGGAACCGGGAACCGTAGCTTCGGGCAGTGGACAGTCGCGTGCGGGGAGCGCCAGTTCCCGGTTCCCAGTTCCCGGTTCCCGGTCCGCCAGGAAGACGGTCTTGATCGTGGGGACCAGTCTTACCGCGGGCCTGGGCCTCGACCCCGAAGAAGCCTACCCGGCGCTCCTGCAGCGGAAGGCGGACTCGCTCGGCCTTCATGTCGAGATCGTGAACGCTGGTCTCAGTGGAGAAACGTCGGCCGGAGCGTTGCGACGCATGGACTGGCTCCTGAGGGGCCCGGCCGACGTCGTGATCATCGAGACCGGAGCGAACGATGGGCTGCGTGGGCTGGACGTGGACTCGACTCGCGCGAACCTGCGGGCGATCGTGGGCAAAGTGAAGGCGGCACGTCCCGCCGCGCGGATTCTCCTCGCGCAGATGGAGGCGCCGCCGAATCTTGGAGCGAAATATACGAGTGCGTTCCACGCCATGTATCAGGACGTTGCAAGAGAAACGTCTACCGAGGTGATGCCGTTTCTGCTCGCGGGCGTCGCGGGGATAGCGAGCCTCAACCAGCCTGACGGGATGCATCCCAACGAGAAAGGCGAGGAGATCGTGGCGAACAACGTGTGGGCGGCCCTCGAACCGGTCCTTCGACAGCTTGACGCGAACCAAACCGCCGGCTAAAATCAAAGGCTGTTTCATCTTACGCTGAGCACTGAGTCGCACCTTTCACCGTTGGACTGATCGTTATGGCAATGCCCGCCACCCAGATCCGCCGTGGTATGGTCCTCGTCTTCGAGGGCGAGCCCTGTCGGGTCATCGAGTTCCGTCATCACACCCCAGGCAACCTGCGCGCGATGGTGCAGGCGAAGCTCAAGAACCTTCGCACTGGATCGAGCTTCGAGCATCGGTTCCGCGCCGCGGACTCGATCGAAAAGGCGTCCATGGAGACGCACGATCTCGAGTTCCTGTACCAGGGTGGCGACACGTACCACTTCATGAACACCGAGAACTACGATCAGCTCGAGATGGACGAGGAGATGCTCGGCGACAACGCGCAGTGGATGCAGCCGGGCATGCGAATCGTAGCCGAGTATTACGATGGCCGTCCGATCGGCATCCAGTTGCCGAATACGCTCACGCTGGAGGTCGTCGATACGGCGCCGGTGATGAAGACGGCGACGAAGACGGCCTCGTCCAAACCGGCGAAGCTCGAGAATGGCGTCACGGTGAACGTGCCCGAGTTCGTCAGCGTGGGTGAGAAGATTCGTGTGAATCCGACCACCGGCGAATATCAGGACCGCGCGAAGTAACGGCTTCTCAGCGGGTGAGCGCGGGGGCGGAGCGGTTGATTCGATTCGCTGGCCCAATTACTATCAAAGTCTTCGCCGCCAAATCGGTTGCGAGACAGCCGAGCTCCGGTTTCGCGATTGTTGCTCGGCAACATGGTGACTGTAGCTCAACCGGTTAGAGCACCGGACTGTGGCTCCGGGGGTTGGGGGTTCAAGTCCCCTCAGTCACCCTTTACGTCTAGGTCCGTAGCTCAATTGGTAGAGCACCGGTCTCCAAAACCGGCGGTTGGGGGTTCGATTCCCTCCGGGCCTGCATCGGGAATCGGGAATAGGAGTCGGGAATCGCCAAACGGCGAGGCCTGAATAGGTAGTCGTAATACTGAGCAGTGAGCTTCGCGGCGGTATCGTCTAGGGGACTAGGACACAGCCCTCTCAAGGCTGGAACACGGGTTCGAATCCCGTTACCGCTATTTGCACGAGGGGTCTCGGTTCGGGGTTCGGGGTTTCGCGGCTGCTTCTGCCTCGCGTCTCGGACGG
>DASUGD010000050.1:0-70987 GCA_036274195.1 Gemmatimonadaceae bacterium
ACGGACCCGGCGCCCGGCACGGGCGGCGATGACGGCAGCGAGATGACGGCCCCCAGCCTGCGACTCGGGACGGCCGATCCGGCACATCGCGCATCCGCGGACGCCGGCTGGCAACGCATCGCTGCGATCGACATCGGGTCCAATTCCATTCGCCAGATCGTCGCCGACGTATCGCCCTCGGGGTCGATACGCGTCGTGGACGAAATGAAAGCGGCGCCGCGCCTCGGCGCGGGGATTCGCGAGAGCGGGCTGCTGAGCGAGACCTCGATGCGTCAGGCGCTCGAAGCGCTCACCCGCATGGCCACGCTCGCGAGGCAGTTGGGTGCGTCACGAGTGGAGGCGGTCGCGACGAGCGCGGTGCGCGACGCCACGAACGGCCTCACGTTCCTGGAGCTCGTTCGCTCGGAGACCGGGCTCAAGGTCAAGGTGCTCCGCGGCGAGGAGGAGGCTCGTCTGTCGTTCCGCAGCGCGCTCGCGCACTTCGAGCTCGGGGTGGGGCGAGCGGTCGTCATGGACATCGGCGGCGGATCGCTCGAGCTCGCGCTCAGCGCCGATGGACTGCTCGAACGACTCATCTCGCTGCCATTCGGCGCCATCAGGCTGACCGAGGAATTCCTCGGCCCGAAGGTGCGGCGCAAGGGAGTGCGGAAGCTGCGTGACGCCATTCGCGACGACATCCGCAAGTCGCTGCCCGTGCGCGACTGGCGTGGCGCACAGGTCATTGGTTCGGGTGGGACCTTCACGAACCTCGCCGGCATCTACTTGAATCGGCAGGGCGTGCAGACCGCGCGCACGACGCACGGAACTCGCCTTCCGCGCGAGGAGCTCGAGCACATCCTCGACATGCTCCAGGACATGTCGCCGGATCAGCGCGCCGCGGTGCCAGGGCTCAACCCTGCGCGTGCCGACATCATTGTCGCCGGATTTGCCGTAGCGGCCGAGGTGCTCGCGCGACTCGAATCGCGAGAGCTCATCGTGTCGGCGTACGGCATCCGCGAGGGCCTGCTCCTCGAGACGGCACGTGTTGTCCCGACGTTCTCGGACCGCGGCGAGGCGCGCGAGCGCTCGGTGCGAGAATTCGCCGAGCGGTGTCACTACGAGGAGCCGCACGCACGACACGTCCAGCGCCTGTCACTCCAGCTGTTCGACGCGATCGGCCCGCGGATTGGTCTCAACGCCACGGACAGGCAGATCCTCGCTGACGCGGCGCTGCTGCACGACGTCGGCTATCACATCAATTACGACAACCATCACAAGCACTCCTATCACCTGATCGTCCACGCCGACATGCTCGGCATGTCGCCCGAGGAGCAGGTGGCGATCGCGAACGTCGCGCGGTATCACCGCGGCGCGCCGCCGAAACGGAAGCACCGGAACTACGGCATCCTGGATCGCGCGCTCCGGCGGCGCATTCGCAAGCTCGCCGCCCTTCTTCGCGTTGCCGACGGGTTGGATCGCGGCCACATCGGCGCGGTGGAGCGCGTGAAAGTCCGCTGGCTCGACCGCGCGCTTCGCCTCACGGCCGTTGCCAACCGTCGAGCGCAATCGCTGCGCCTGGATCTCTGGGGCGCGAGCCGGAAGTCCGCGTTGCTGTCGAAAGTCGCGCGGATTCCGGTGGAGGTCGTTGCTCCCGATGGTACCGTGATCTCTCAGGAGGACACGGATGAGGAGCAGCCGGATTAGCCGGTCGTTTGGGGCTCGCCGGCCGTCACTGCGGGGTCAGGCATCGCGTTAGGGCCGGCTCTAGAAGCAGGACCGCAGAACGCTTGAGAACGGCGCTTCGCGCCGCCGCAGAAGGACACAGAAAACTGCTCGGCACCTCTGACGCCACGCGCAACGAGCCCTTTTGAAGGGGAACAACCTCGGGACGCGAATACTGGCGTCCCGGGGCAGTCCATTGAGGAAACCGAGAGGAGCTCGGCTCGCCCGCGGCGCCTTCTGCGTCATTCTGCGCCGCCCGCGCAGCGGCGTTCTGCGCGTTCTGCGGTCCCATGGTTATGAGGCGTCCAGGTCGCAATGCCTGCTGGGCCGACGCCAGGCCTCGCGCGCGTTAGGCAGTTCGCTCCACCCGCAGCTCGGCCGGCGGAGCGGTGTCCGTGACGCGCGGCGGTAGCCGCTCCACGACCTCAAGCCCCAACGGGTCGCGCAGCAGCAGCCGATGCGTGGCTCGCTCGGGCTCGTTGCCCGGCGTGCGCTGCACGTAGCTGCCGTCAGGACAGAGCTCCCACGCCTGGCGGTTGTCCGCCAGACAGGTGTCGAGCAGCGCGCGGAGCCGCGGATGCAGGGCGCGATCCTCGACGGGTGTCACTGCTTCCACGCGGCGGTCGAGGTTGCGCGGCATCCAGTCGGCGGAACCCGTGAAGTACCGGTCTTCGGCGCTGTTGCGGAAATAGAACAGCCGCGAATGCTCGAGGAACCGCCCGACGATGCTGATCACCCGAATGCGCTCGCTCACGCCGGGCACGCCCGGCCGAAGGCAGCAAATGCCGCGGACGATGAGATCGATCTCGACGCCAGCCTGCGACGCCTCGTAGAGCGCCGCAATGATCCCCGGGTCCACGAGGGCATTCATCTTGGCGATGATCTGCCCCGACCTCCCTTCCCGGGCCGCGTTCGTCTCGTTCGCGATCAGCTCCAGGAATCGATCACGCATGTTGCCCGGCGCCACGAGCAGCTTGCGGTACACGCGCTGGCGAGAGAAGCCCGTGAGTGAGTTGAACAGGTCACTGAGGTCGGCGCCGATCGACGGACTCGCCGTGAAGAGGCCGAGATCCGTGTAGGTTCGCGCGGTTTTCGTGTTGTAGTTGCCCGTGCCAATGTGCACGTAGCGGCGGATGCCGTCGGCCTCCCGCCTAACGACCAACGCCACCTTCGCGTGCGTCTTGAGCCCGGGCAGGCCGTAGGCCACGTGCACGCCGAAATTTTCCAGCGTGCGCGCCCAGGTGATGTTGTTCGCTTCGTCGAATCGTGCCTGCAGCTCCACGAGCACGGCAACCTGCTTCCCTCGCTGAGCCGCCTCCGTCAGCGCCCGGACGATGGCGGTGTCGCCCGAGGTGCGGTACAGTGTCATCTTGATGGCCAGCACGTGGTCGTCGCGCGACGCCGCATCGAGAAACTGCTCGACCGTCGCCGTGAACGACTCGTACGGGTGGTGCACCAGAAGGTCGCGCTCGCGGATGACGTCGAAGATCGATCGCGTCGCATCGCGGACCGCCGGCGGAACGGCCGGCACGAACGGAGGATCGTGCAACTCGGGAATGTCGAGTGACGCGATCGACATGAGATCGCCCAACTCGAGCAGCGGGCCGGCCTCGAACACGTCTCGCTCGGCCAGCACGAGACCCGGCAGCAACTCGGATTCCTGCAGCTCCTCGAGGATGAGCGCACGGATGTGCCGCGGCATGTCGTCCTGCACCTCGAGTCGCACGACCTCACCGAATCGGCGCTGGAAGACCTGCTCCTCGATCATCGCCAGCAGGTCCTCGGGCTCGTCGACGGTCTTGTCCAGCTCGAGGTCGGAATAGCGCGTCACCTTGAACGCCCACCAGCCGAGCACCTGCATTCCCGGGAATAGCGAGCCAAGGTTCGCGCCGATGACTTCCTCGAGCGGCACGAACGTGTTCCCTCGCCCGAACGGAACCCATCGGGGGAGACTCTTCGGCACCTTCACGCGCGCGAAGTGATCGAGGCCGCGATCCGGATCGCGAATCTCGACCGCAAGCGAGAGTGAGAGATTCGAGACGTACGGAAACGGGTGACCCGGGTCGACCGCCAGGGGCGTGAGAACCGGGAATACCTCCGACTCGAAGAACTGATCGACCGTGTTCCACTCACTCGACGACAGGTCGTTCATCCGGACGAACCGAATGCCCTTCTCCTCCAGCGCGGGCAGAAGTCGCTCGTGCAGAATCGCATGCGCCTGGGCGAGGAGATCCCGCACGCGACGCTCGATCGCATCCAGCGCCGGTTGCGGCGCCAGGCCGTCCGCCGCCGCTGACGTCACCCCCGCGGCGACCTGACGGCGAAGCCCGGCAACGCGCACCATGTAGAACTCGTCGAGGTTCGTGCTGAAGATCGACAGAAACTTGAGTCGCTCGAGCAGCGGGTTGCGCTCGTCCAACGCCTCGTTGAGCACCCGGGCGTTGAGCTCGAGCCAACTGAGCTCGCGGTTGAAGAACAGCGTTGGCGGAAGCGGTTCGTGCATCGTCGTGGGATGCAGGAAGACAGCGTGTCGAGCCCTCGAGACGAACAACGCCCGGCGCAGCCCAGGCGTCCATCATACTCCATTCAGAGCGCCCGAGCCGTCACGACCCTGTCACAGCGGGATCAGGCGCGAAAGGATGAAGTACGACGCGGCCGCGATGATGGCCGCGGCCGGTATTGTCATGATCCATGCCCAAACGATACGGCCCGCGACGCCCCAGCGCACGCCAGAGACGCCGTTCGTGGCTCCGACTCCCACGATCGCCCCGGTAATCGTGTGCGTCGTGCTCACCGGAATCCCAAACTTCGTCGCGACGAGAATGGCGAACGACCCCCCGGTCTCCGCGCAGAAGCCGCCGACCGGACGCAGCTTCGTGATCCGGTTCCCCATCGTGTGCACGATTCGCCAGCCCCCAAGCAGTGTTCCGAGCGCAATGCAGCTGTACGCGCCGATCTCGACCCAGTACGGAACGCCGGCCTCGGGGTTAGGCAGATAAAACAGGCCGAGCAACCCGTGTTGGCCGCGAAAGAGGTTCTGGGTGTGCGTGGCCCCCAGCAATCCGACGATGATGCCCATCGTCTTTTGCGCGTCGTTCGCACCATGCGAGAACGAGAACAGCGCCGAGCTTCCAAGCTGCGCGATGCGGAACAGGCGATCGACGCGCGCCGGTGCCACGCGCTGAAACACCCAGTACACCGCAACCATCAGCGCGAATCCGGCCGCCATGCCAATGAGCGGAGAAAGCGCGATGAACTCCAGCGTCTTGATCCACTTGTCGCCCCAGAGGATCGCGCTCCATCCGGCCTTCGTGACGGCCGCGCCGGCGTAACCGCCGATGAGCGCGTGCGAGGAGCTGGACGGAAGGCCGTACGCCCAGGTGATGAGGTTCCAGACGATCGCGCCTAACAAGGCCGACAGGATGACGGTCGGATCGACGATCGACTGCTCGATCATTCCGCTCTGGACCGTCTTCGCGACGGCCGTGCCGACCACGAACGCCGCCGAGAAGTTGAAGAAGGCGGCCCAGATGACCGCCGCGAACGGGTTCAGGACGCGTGTTCCGACGATCGTGGCGATCGAGTTCGCCGAATCGTGAAAGCCGTTGATGAAGTCGAACGCGAAGCCGATCAGGACGATGACGACGACGTACGCCACCGGGCTCACGAATTCTTGAGGGAGATGCTCTCCAGCACGTTGCCGACCCCCTGACACTCATCGAGCGCTCGCTCGAGCGTGTCGTAGAGCTCCTTCCACTTCATCACCTCGAGCGCATCGGGCTTGCCGCTGAACAGCTCGCCGACCGCTTCCTGGTAGATCGCGTCTCCCTCCTCCTCGAGCCGCTTGATGGCGCGGCTGTTCTCGGCAACCACCGACGGCTTCTTGATCGCCATCACGCCAGCCTGGATGTGGTCGGCAGCGCGGAATATCGTCTCCGACAGCTTGAGCGCCGGTGGCCGGCATTCGGCGACGTGGAACATCGCGACCCGCCGCGCCGTGCCGTCGAGGAGGTCGATGACGTCATCGAGCTCCGTGGCCAGTCGGTGAATGTCTTCGCGGTCGATGGGCGTCACGAAGCTGCGGTCGATCCTGGCACGCACATCGTGCGTGAGCACGTCCGCTTCGTGTTCGACGGTCTTGATGGCGGCGACGTAATGATCGACCCTGGCCGGTTCGGCGAACAGCCCATTCAGGAGGCGGGCTGCTTCCTTGAGTCGCTTCGCCAACTCGTTGAAGAGAACGAAAAAACCTTCGTCGCGGGGGATGAGGCGCACGGGGTGTCGTCGGAGGTGGCCAAGGCCACGCGGCGTCCTCTCTACTGGCGCGGCGCAGGCTTCGTTGCACAACCGGCACAAACATAGCCAAGACCCGTTCGCATCCGCAAAGGGCGCCTAAGCCATGGAGGGGCTATGGCTCGGCGCCCTGGCCCCACTGGCGTCGGGCGAAGCGAGGTCAATAGACCGCCGAGGTCTTCGACGTGCCGTCGTTCGTGAGGCACGCCCCCGTCGCGCATCGCTCGTGGTGGAGCTGCGGTGATGCCAGGAGCTCGCGCATCGGCAGCGGGCCGCGTCCAAGGCATTGCGCCATCCCCACCCCGCTCGAGGTGCCAATCCGCGTTGCACCGTTGGCGATCATGCGAAGCGCCGTCGCGCAATCGCGAACGCCGCCCGAGGCTTTGACCCCCATCGAGTCACCGACCACCAGTCGCATGAGCGCCACCGCCTCCGCCGTCGCACCACCAGCCGCGTGGAAACCGGTGCTGGTCTTCACATAGTGCGCACCGGCCTCACGCGCGAGCGCACTGGCCTTGATGATCTCGACGGGCGTGAGATGCGCCGACTCGATGATGACCTTCACGAGCCGTCCGGCTGCTCCCCGCACCACCGCCGCGATGTCGTCCGCGACATGGTTCCAGTCGCCGCCCTTGATGTGGCCCACGGCCGCGACCATGTCGATCTCGGTCGCACCCTGCCGAACCGCCAGCGATGCTTCCGCCGCCTTGATCTCGGACTGGTTGGCGCCTAACGGGAAACCGACGACGGTCGCAACGGCAACCCGGCTCCCCTGGAGCCGCGCCGCGCAGTGCGGCACCCACACCGGGTTCACGCAGACCGCCGCGAACTCGTACTCGAGCGCCTCCGAGCAGAGCTGGTCGATGTCCGCGCGCGTCGCCTCGGCCTTGAGCAGCGTGTGGTCGATGAACTCGGCGATGCGCGCGTTGTCCCGTACGTACCGCACGCCAGGCGAAGCATTCGGCGCCGCCGTCCGCTGTTCGTCGTTCTCCGTTCCCGGTTCTCGGTTCCCGGTTCCCGGTTCCCGGTTCGCTATTCCCATCTGCCCGCCTTCGGCGGGCTCCCGCCAATTCCCTATCTGATCGGCACGCGCCAGCTCGCGTGCGATACGCGCCGCAAGGGCGTCCAGATCCATGTCGGGAGTCATCGAAGATCGAGGTCCACCCGATCCACGACGCCCACGACCACCGCCTGGACCGGAATGCTCGGATCCTTGAACAGCGTGCGCGCAGCGTTGCCCTCCTGGACCACGAGCACTTTCTCACCAACGCCGACTCCGATCACGTCGAGCGCGATGACCTCGCCCCCTTCCTCCCGATCCTCGAGATCGAGCCGGCGAAGGAGCAGAAGCTTCTTCTGGCCCAGGTGCTCGTGGCGGTGTGTGGAAACGACGTCGCCGATGACGCGCGCGAGATACACGGGGCTCCTCTCAGGTCGCCGCGCGATCCCGCACGGCGTCGTTCGGGTCGCTGTCGTCGGCGCGCAGGACCTGGCGCCCGGCAAGGTCGACCCAGTCTACCTTCCCGACGATCCCCGCGTCGACCGCGGCAAACGGATTCTCGAGTGTCAGCGCCGCCTCGCGTGACGTGATGAAGTAGATGATCTCGCCGGGCCCAACGCCGATCGTGTCGACGGCGACGAGCGGCTTGCCTGTCTCCGTTCCAGCCGTGGTGATCGGCTGGATCCACTGGAGCGTGATGGCCGTCAGCGTGTCCTGCTTGACCGTCGAGACGACGCGACCGATGACGCGGGCTATCTGCACGCGAGGAAACATAGGACACCGGGTGGGAGCCGCAACGCAATGGTAGCGGCGGCCCGCGACGCTACTGCCATACACCCCGGGCATCCGACACCATCGTCCGCCGCGACACGAGCCTGCGGTCCTCGAACAGCTTCACGAGCAGCACCCCGGCGACGAATCCGCCGACGTGCGCCCAAACCGCCACGCCGCCGGACACCTCGGGGTCGACCTGGTTGAGCTGCGGTAGCGCCGTCAGCACCTGGGTCCCGAACCACCAGAGCAGCGCGACCCAGGCCGGGAATCGCACGAAGAACAGAAAGACGAAGTACCTAACGTGAACGCGCGGGTAGAGGACCAGGTATGCGCCCAGCACTCCGGAGATCGCGCCGGACGCGCCCACCGTTGGGACTGGGGACCCGGGGTCGAAGAGCACGTGCGTCGCCGCCGCGGCGAGGCCGCAAACCAGGTAGAAGACGAGGAAGCGGAACCGGCCCATGCTGTCCTCGACGTTGTTGCCGAAGACCCAGAAGTAGATCGCATTACCGAGAAGGTGTCCCCAGCTCCCGTGCAGAAACATGGACAGGAGCGGCGTCAGCACGTTGATCGCGTTGTCGTCGATCTGGCAGCCGAGGTTCGGACCGATGGGGATCGTGAAACCAACCGGACGCCCGTGCGTGAGCTCCGCCGGGACGAGCCCATAGTTGCAGACCGCCGCGGCAAGCTGCCTGGCGTTGGTACCCGCACCTTCCACGAGCACCCATGCCGCCAGCATCGCCGCCAGCAACAGGTAGGTCATGACCGGCGTGCGAAGCGTCGGGTTTTCGTCGCTGATCGGGATCATTGGCCCGCGGGAGAAGAGGTACGGACGAGTTGGTACGACGCGATCGACTGCCAGTCTCGGTCCGGACGATAAGAATCGCGCGTCGAATTCTGCCAAACTGACTTAACGGTCCGGCCCTGACCTTGCGACCTGCCACGCCACGTCGCGAGCGAGCGCGTGTCAGTCCGGTCAGACGCTTCAGCTCGACTTCGATTTTATTACTCCCTGCGAGGGCGCAATGGCAGATAAGGTAATTGGCATCGATCTGGGCACCACGAACTCGGTCGTCGCCGTGATGGAGGGTGGCGACCCCGTCGTGATCCCCAACTCCGAGGGTGGAAGAACGACGCCATCGGTGGTCGGGTTCACGAAGGACGGCGAGCGCCTCGTCGGTCAGATCGCGAAGCGTCAAGCAGTCACGAACCCTCAGAACACGGTCTTCTCGATCAAGCGGTTCATGGGCCGCAAGATCAGCGAAGTCGCCGACGAGATCAAACGCGTGCCGTACAAGGTCGTGGCGGGAAGCAATGACGTCGCGACCGTCGAGGTCCAGGGCAAGCGCTACACTCCGCCCGAGATCTCCGCGATGATCCTGCAGAAGATGAAGCAGACCGCCGAGGACTACCTCGGGCACTCGGTCGCGAAGGCAGTCATCACGGTTCCCGCCTACTTCAACGACTCGCAGCGCCAGGCCACGAAGGATGCTGGCAAGATCGCCGGCCTCGACGTGCTCCGGATCATCAACGAACCCACGGCGGCCGCGCTCGCCTACGGACTGGATAAGAAAAAGGATGAGAAGGTCGCTGTATTCGACCTTGGCGGCGGCACTTATGACATTTCAGTTCTAGAGCTTTATGATGTCGATGGCTCGCGCCAGTTCGAGGTGAAATCAACCAACGGCGACACTCACCTCGGCGGCGACGACTTCGACCAGCGCGTCATCGACTGGCTCGTGAGCGAGTTCAAGCGCGATCAGGGCATCGACCTCTCGAAGGACCCGATGGCGCTCCAGCGCCTCAAGGAAGCCGGCGAGAAGGCCAAGATGGAGCTCTCGTCCACACAGCAGACGGACATCAACCTGCCCTTCATCACGGCCGATCAGTCGGGCCCCAAGCACCTCAACTACACGCTCACGCGCGCGAAATTCGAGCAGCTGGTGGATGACCTCATCCAGCGCACGATTCCGCCAATGAAGCAGGCGCTCAAGGACGCCGGCATCGATCCGAAGGAGATCGACGAGGTCCTGCTGGTCGGTGGATCGACGCGTATTCCGAAAGTCCAGGCGATCGTCAAGGACTTCTTCGGTAAGGAGCCCAACAAGGGCGTGAACCCGGACGAGGTCGTGGCGATCGGCGCCGCGGTTCAGGGTGCCGTGCTCACCGGTGAGCAGAAGGATGTGCTGCTGCTCGACGTCACCCCGCTCTCCCTTGGCATCGAGACGCTGGGCGGCGTGACCACGGTGCTCATTCCGCGCAACACGACGATCCCGACGAAGAAGAGCGAGACGTTCTCCACTGCCGACGACAACCAGACGACGGTCGAGATCCACGTGCTGCAGGGCGAGCGCGAGCTCGCCATGTACAACAAGACCATCGGCAAATTCCAGCTCACCGGAATCCCGCCCGCTCCGCGTGGCATGCCGCAGATCGAGGTCACGTTCGACATCGATGCGAACGGGATCCTGCACGTGACGGCACGTGACAAGGCAACCGGCAAGGAGCAGAAGATCCGCGTCGAAGCCTCGAGCGGTCTTTCCGACGCCGAGATCAAGCGCATGGTCGACGACGCCGAGAAGAACGCGCAGGCGGACAAGCAGCGCCGTGAGGAGATCGACGTTCGGAACCGGCTCGACAGCCTGACCTACGAGGTCGAGAAGAACTCGAAGGAATGGGCGGACCGCTTGCCCGCCGACCTGAAGACTCGCCTCGACAACGCGGTGGAGCGCGCGCGAAAGGCGCTGCGCGGCGATGACATGGGCGAGATCCGGGCGGCGCAGGAGGAACTCGCGTCGGCGTTCCAGGAGGCCGGTCGCTCGTTCTATGCACAGCAGCAGGCGTCGCCGCCGCCGGGTGGGGAGCCGCAGGCGGGCGAGCCCGCGGGCGCCACGTCCTCGCAGAAGCCCGACGACGTCGTCGAAGCCGACTACGAGATCGTGGACGAGGGTAAGAAGTAGCCGTTAGCAGCAGTTCAGCTTTCGGCCTCCAGGTTTCAGGTGACCACTGGACGTGCACGAAGGTCAGCAACGATGGGAAGTGCGCGGGGCCGGGCGGTTTGCCGGCCCCGTCAGCATCGAAAGATGAACCGGAAACTCTTCGACACCTGTCGGTGTCCTACGAAAGGAACCCCGCCGCGGCACGATTTTCCGTGACATAATTGCTCGACGGCGGACGTGTGGCGTCCATACATTCGAAAAGTCCAAGCAAGGACAAGAGCTATGTCGTCTCGTACACTCGCACGCGCGCGATTCGGTGCGGCCGTGGCGATCGCTTTCGCCAGCGGTATCGTCTTCGCGTCCGGATTCGATCTCACCAGGTTCGGCTACGCGCAGTCGCGCAGCCCCGCCGCGAAGCCGACGGTACAGGAAGTCAAGCCGATCTCCGACGCGAGCAACGCGTTCGTCTCGATCGCCGAGCACGTCACGCCTTCCGTCGTCTCGATCCAGGCGGAGCGGGATGCAAAGCAGAGAATCCAGCGCTCGCCGCGCCGCAACGGCCCTCCCGGCCTGGAGGATTTCTTCCAGCAGTTCGATCCGCGATCTGCGCCCGCCGAGGCCAGCGGATCCGGCTTCATCGTCTCGAAGGACGGCTACATCCTCACCAACAACCACGTGGTCGAAGACTTCGATCGGTTGAACGTGACGCTCACCGATCACCGTGTCTTCAAGGCGAAGGTGGTGGGTCGCGATCCGACGACCGACGTTGCCGTCATCAAGATCGATGGCAAGGACCTGCCGACCGCCACGCTCGGCAACGA
Source organism: Gemmatimonadaceae bacterium (assembly GCA_036274195.1). Lineage (GTDB taxonomy): Bacteria > Gemmatimonadota > Gemmatimonadetes > Gemmatimonadales > Gemmatimonadaceae > JAJKIV01. Next base: position 11,529 of record DASUGD010000050.1, read on the forward strand.
TGAGAACGCCCGCGTTGGTGAATGGGTCCTCGCGATCGGCAACCCGCTCGGTCTCGACTTCACCGTCACCGCGGGCATCGTCAGCGCAAAGGGTCGCGGCAGCGCCGAGCTCCAGGGGCTCAACCGGGACGCGTACGCGATCACGGACTTCATTCAGACCGACGCGGCCATCAACCCGGGCAACTCCGGCGGTCCGCTCGTCAACGCGCGCGGTGAAGTGATCGGCATCAACAGCGCGATCGCGAGTCAGACCGGGTACTACTCCGGTTACGGGTTTGCGATTCCGATCACGCTCGCCAAGCAGGTGATGGATGACATCGTCGAGCACGGCAGGGTGCGCCGCGCGGTGATCGGCGTGCAGATCTCGCCGGTCAGCCCCGAGGATGCCAGCGTCGCGGGGCTCAAGAACATCGCCGGCGTGCTCGTTGGCGGCTACAGCGATGACAAGAGTCCGGCACGCGCGGCCGGTCTCGAAGCCGGCGACGTCATCATCGCGGCCGACGGCAAGCCCATCGATCGCGTGAGCACGCTGCAGCGAATCATTCGCAGCCATGAGCCGGGCGAGACGGTCACCGTTGACGTCATGCGTTATGGCACGAAGAAGACGTTCAAGGTCAAGCTCGCCGAGGCACCGAGCAGTGCGACGGTCGCGTCGCGTGACAACGACGACGACAATGGCGGCGCCAACGGCAGCGTCAGCTACGACAAGATCGGCGTCAGCGTGGAAGCTGTCTCACCCGAATTCCGGAGCGCGAAGCGCCTTGGCAGCGACCGTGACGGCGTTCGAGTCACGGACATCGACGCGGCTGGCCCCGCACGCGGGCGGCTGTTCCAGAACGACGTCATCACCGCGGTTCTCTATCCGACGCCACGCAAGGAAATCCACTCGGTGGCCGACCTGCAGTCGGTCTTGTCGCGCACGAAGGATGGGGACATCGTGAGCCTGCAGGTGTTCAATCCCGACGTGCAGGGCGCGGCGACGCGAGTCGTCAACATCCGGGTCGGCGGCGAGAAGTAGTTAGATTATTCGAGCCGATCGGTCAGACGGGGCGATCGCTGCGATCGCCCCGTCTTCGTTTGCGGAAGTGGCGGAATTGGTAGACGCGCTGGACTTAGGATCCAGTGGGGAAACCCGTGCGGGTTCGAGTCCCGCCTTTCGCACTTACCAGATGCTTCGCCTGCTGCGCGTCGAGGTGCTGCGCTTGCGCGGTAGAAGCGCACCCATGATACCACGCGCCACCACGCCGGCCACCGTGCGCGTGAGCGGCGAGTTCATCACCTTCTCGAAGGTCGACGGTTCAGGCTTCGGCGCGCGGCCACCCGCTCGCGCCGGCGCGGGAGCGCCCGCCGCCGGCGCGCTCCCGACATCGCCCGCGTCGGCCGGTTGCGCAGCCGCCACGCGCTTCGCCAGCATCTCCCGCGCGCTCTCGCGGTCGACGGGCGTCGCATACTCCTTCACCTGCGCCGAGGACGAGAGCCGCTGCGCCATCTCGGCGTCCGTGAGCGGACCCATTCGCGCGGCCGGAGGGATGAGGCGCGTGGCGAACGGCGGCGTCGGAGCGCCGTTAGGCGCGAGGACCGTCACGAACGCGTCACCGATGCCTAACGTCGTCAGCGTCTCCTCGATGTCGTAGAACGGCGTCTTCGGGAAGGTCCGGGCCGCCGCCTTGAGGGCCTTGTCGTCATCGGCGGTGAAGGCCCGGAGGGCGTGCTGCACGCGATTCCCGAGCTGGCCGAGCACATCGGCAGGGATGTCCTTGGGGCTCTGCGTGATGAAGAAGATGCCGACGCCCTTCGACCGAATGAGCCGGACGACCTTCTCCACCTCGTCCAGCAGCGCCTTGCTCGCATTGTCGAACAGGAGGTGGGCTTCGTCGAAGAAGAACACCAGCTTGGGCTTGTCCACGTCCCCGACCTCGGGGAGGTGATTGTAGAGCGACGCGAGCAGCCAGAGCATGAACGTCGAGAAGAGCGCCGGCTTGTCCTGCACGTCGCTCAGCTCGAGGATGCTGACGAGACCACGGCCGTCTCGTTCGGTCTGCATCAGGTCATCGATGTTGAACTCCGGTTCCCCGAAGAACGCCTCCGCGCCCTGTTGCTGAAGCTCCACCATCTCCCTGAGCAGTACCCCGACCGTCTGCTTCGACATTCCGCCGTAGTCCTTGAGCTCCGCGGCGCCATCGCCGGCGAGATACTGCAGGACGGCGCGCAGATCGGAGAAATCGAGCAGGAGCAGGCCCTTGTCGTCGCAATACTTGAAGACGAGCGTGAGCACGCTCGTCTGCGTGTCGTTGAGACCGAGCACCTTCGACAGCAGCAGCGGGCCGAAGGCCGACACGGTCGCGCGAACCTGCGCGCCACTCTTCCCGGTGAGGCTCAGGAACTCCACCGGGAACGCGCTCGGGCTCCACGCAAACCCGGTATCCTTCGCGCGCTGGCCGATCCGGTCGTTAGGTGTGCCGGAGGCGCCCACGCCGGACAAATCGCCCTTCACATCCGACAGGAAGACCGGCACACCCGCGCGTGAGAGCTGTTCGGCGATGAGTTGCAGCGTTCGCGTCTTGCCGGTACCGGTCGCGCCGGCAATCAACCCGTGCCGGTTGAGCATCGCGAGCGGAATCCGGACGATGGGCTCGGGATCGCACTCGCCGTCAGCGAGAACGGATCCCAGCGTGATCGCTTCGCCGGAGCTTGCATACGCCTTCTTGGCCGCCTCGATGATGTCCGCCCGCATCGACCAACCCTTGTTGGAGTCTGCATCACTCTAGAGACAGCGAACCGCCTTGGGAAGCAGGGCTCGCGTGAAACCACGCGACCGATCGACGAGCGGCCGTCGGAGGGCGCTCGGGTTGGTGCCCTCCCGACGGAGGGTTAGGTTTCCGCTCCAGCGTCGGTCACCGTGCGACGCCGGAACGGCGCGGTCCAAGCGTTGACGAGCCGGCCGGATACGTTACTTCCCTCGTGCCTTTCATGAACATCGAGATCACTCCGAAAAAGACCGATGGGGTCGAGCGCCTCCTCCAGATCTCGGTGCCGGTCGAGACAGTTCGAGACGCCGAGGACAAGGCCGCCCGGCGCTACGCCACGCGCGTCCGGCTGCCGGGCTTCCGGCCGGGCAAGGCGCCGCCGGCGATGGTCAAGAAGAAATTCGCGGACGCCATCCGGCAGGAAACGCTCGAGAGCCTCGTGCAGGAGGCCTACAAGGAAGTCGTCGAGCGCGAGCAGTTGAAGCTCGCTTCCCAGCCGCACGTGCACGACGTGAAATTCGGCGAGAACGAGCCGCTCACGTTCGAGCTCCACCTCGAGGTCCGCCCGGAGATCGCGCTGTCGCGCACGCAGGGATTCCGCGTCCAGCGCACCGAGCGACACGTGACCGACGACCAGGTGCGCGAACAGGTGGATCAGGTGCGCGAGCAGCGCGCGACCTGGACACCGGTCGAAGACCGGCCCGCCCCTGGCGACATGGTGACCGTCGTACTCGCCACCGCGGACGAAACGGGCGCCATGCCGGACGGCAAGCAGTATCCGCTGGTCCTTGGCGCCGGCCAGGCGATTCCCGGCATCGAAGAGCTGATCATGGAAGCGCAGCCCGGCCAGACGGTCGAGCGGCCCGTGAAATGGCCGGACGATTTCCCCGATGAATCGCAGCGCTCGAAGACCAAGACGGTTCGCGTCACGCTGCAGGAAGTGAAGCGCAAGACGCTTCCCGACCTCGACGACGCATTTGCCCGTGAGGTCGGCGACTTCGATTCGATCGACGCGCTGCGCAAGGCGGTGCGCGACGATCTCGAGGCGAACGCGCAAAAGGAAACGGAGTCCGAGGTCCGCCAGCGACTGCTCGATGAGATCATCGGCGCCAACCAGTTCGACATTCCGCCGAGCTGGGTCGCCCAGCTCGTGGACGCCTATGCGAACGCGTATCAGATCCCCGAGGGGGAGCGGGAGCGGTTCGCGGCGGAGTTCCGCCCCATGGCCGAGCGCCAGGTGCGGCGCGACCTGGTCATCGACACGGTCGCCGAGCGGGAGAGCCTAACGGCGACCGAGGCGGACCTGGATGACCGCATCGCGGAGACTGCCGCGAAGCGCGGAGCCGATCCGGGCCAACTCTACGCCTCGCTGCAGAAAGCGGGACGACTCAAGGAGCTGGAGCGCTCGATCACCGAGGACAAGGTGTTCAAGTGGCTCCTCGAGCGGAACACGGTCGAGACGACCGGCTAGTTTTCGAGTAGATCCTTCACCGTCAGGGAAGCCTTATGCCGACGATCTATCCTCCGTACGTCATCGAGCGTTCGAGTCGAGGCGAGCGCACGTACGACATTTTCTCGCGGCTCCTCATGGACCGCATCATCTTCCTCGGGACGCCGATCAACGATGATGTCGCCAACATCGTGATCGCGCAGCTGCTGTTTCTCGAGGCGGACAATGCGGAGCGCGACATCCACCTGTACATCAATTCGCCGGGCGGCAGCGTGTCGGCGGGCCTCGCGATCTACGACACGATGCAGTGGATGAAGTCGCCGGTGAACACAATTTGCATGGGACTGGCGGCGAGCATGGGCGCGTTCCTTCTCGCGGCGGGACGAAACGGGAAGCGATCGGCGCTGCCACACTCGCGCATCATGATTCACCAGCCGTCGGGCGGAGCGCAGGGCACGGCGGCCGACATCGAGATTCAGGCGAAGGAGATCATTTACCTTCGCGGGAAGATGAACGAGCTCATGGCCAAGCACACCGGCCGGCCGGTGGAGCAGATCGAGCGCGACATCGACCGTGACCGATTCATGTCGGCCGAGGAAGCCAAGGCCTACGGCATCGTGGACCATGTCATTGCCCAGCGCGGTGAGATCGTCGAGCCGTCCAAACAGCCGTCGATGACTTTGTGATATGAAGCGGTGCCTGCTTGTGAATTCGTTCACGAGCGGGCACCCTCATTTTTGCTTGACCCCGTAAGGGGACGTCTATTAGCTATCCCGAGCCACCTCGCCTGATCGGCTGGGTACCCCGCATCACGGACCGCCATGTCCCACGATAAACACCTCCGCTGCTCGTTCTGCGGCAAATCGAAAGACTCGGTCCGGAAGTTCATTTCCGGGCCCTCGGTCTACATTTGCAACGAGTGCATCGCCCTCTGCAACGAGATTCTCGCCGAGGACGAAGAGCGCGAGGTAGCCGAGGCAATCACCCAGGTCCCGTCCCCGCACGAGATCAAGGACGTCCTCGACCAGTACGTGATCGGGCAGGAGCACGCAAAGAAGGCGTTGTCCGTCGCCGTCTACAATCACTACAAGCGCATCAACTCCGCCTCGGCTCGTGATGACGATGTCGAGCTGGACAAGTCGAACATCCTGCTGATCGGTCCGACGGGCGTTGGCAAGACGCTGCTCGCGCAGACCCTCGCCCGGATCCTCGATGTGCCCTTCACCATCGCGGACGCCACGACGCTGACCGAAGCGGGCTACGTCGGCGAAGACGTCGAGAACATTCTCGTCAGGCTGCTCCAGGCGGGCGATTTCAACGTCGCCGAGTGCGAGCGTGGAATCGTATACATCGACGAGATCGACAAGATCGCGCGCAAGTCGGAGAACCCCAGCATAACGCGCGACGTCTCCGGCGAGGGCGTGCAGCAGGCGCTCCTCAAGATCCTCGAGGGCACGGTCGCCTCGGTGCCGCCACAGGGCGGGCGCAAGCATCCGCAGCAGGAATACATCCAGATCAATACGAAGGACATCCTGTTCATCTGCGGCGGCGCGTTCGACGGGCTCGAGAAGATCATCGAGTCACGTGTAGGCCGAAAGCAGATCGGCTTCACCCAGGAAGAGGTGAAGAGCGGGAAAGCGAAACAGATCGCGAAGAATCCGTTCGCCGAGGTCGAACCCGATGACCTGCTCCGGTACGGACTGATTCCGGAGCTCGTCGGCCGACTACCCGTCTGCGTGCCGCTCGAGGCGCTCGATGAGGACGCGCTGGTCCGCATCCTCAAGGAGCCGAAGAACGCGCTCACGAAGCAGTACACCAAGCTGTTCGAGCTCGAAGAAGTGAAGATCGGATTCGAGGAAAGCGCGCTGCGCGCGGTCGCGCAGAAGGCGCTGCGCCGCGGCACGGGTGCTCGGGGCCTGCGGGCCATCCTCGAGGAGATCCTCATGGACGTGATGTTCGAGCTGCCCAGCCGGGAGGACGTGGTGGAGGTGAAGGTCACCGAGCCGTGCGTCACTCACGGCACGCCTCCACTCCTCGAGATCTCGCCGAAACGGCAGAAGAAAGAGGCGTGAACTGAACTGGTAACAGGTTACTGGTACGGGTTATTGGTTATCAGAACCCCCGGGAGGCCTCTCGCAAGCGAGATGAGCGTCCCGGGGGTTCTTATTACCAGTAACCAGTTCCAGTAACCTGTTACCAGTTCAGTTTCTGCCGGGTCCAAGCGCCCCCTTCGTGTCGTAGATTTCGTGGCATGTCTCTGATCCTTACCCGCGACGCCGAGCGCTTCCAGGTGCCGGAGCGCCTGCCCGTTCTGCCGCTCCGGGACGTCGTGCTGTTTCCGTACGTCGTCATGCCGCTCATCATCGGGCGGTCGCAGTCCCTCGCCGCGGTGGACGCGGCCGCCGGCGACGGGAACGTCGTCCTGGTTGTCGCGCAACGGAATGCCGATCAACAGGACCCGGCCGCCGCTGACCTGTTCCGGATCGGGGTGGTTGCCCGACTGATGCAGGTCGTCCGGCTCCCGAACGGCACGACCAAAATTCTCGTCGAGGGCATCGCGCGCGCGCGTGTCACGCGCTACGCGACGTCCGCGGGTGCGCTCCGTGCGACCATCGCGCCCGAACCGTTCGTTGACGAAACGGGGGCGGCGGATCAGTCGGCGCTCGGCCGGCGGGTTCTCTCGCTGTTCGAGGAGTACGTGTCGCTCCACCGCCGGATCCCGGCGGAGGTCGTCACGCTCGTGCAGGCCACGGCGTCCGAGGAGCGGCAGGCGTGCGCGGTGTCCGCGCACCTGGCGGTTCGCCACGACGTTAGGCAGACGCTGCTCGAGGCGCCGGATCTCCCCGATCTGCTCTCGCAGCTCGCGCAGCTGCTCGCCGCCGAGATCGAGATCCTTCGGCTCGAGCGGAAGATCGAGGACGACGTGCGCGGCTCGCTCTTCCAGAACCAGCGCGAGTTTTACCTGCAGGAGCAGCTCAAGGCCATTCACCGGGAGCTCGGGCAGGAGGACGACGACTTCGGTGATCTCGAGGCCGCGATCGAGAAGAAGGGGCTCCCCGAGATCGTGAAGGCGAGAGCACACCGCGAGCTCCGAAAGCTGCGCCGGATGTCACCGCTGTCGCCGGAGGCAACGGTGGCGCGGAACTTCGTCGATTGGGTGCTCGCGCTGCCGTGGACCGAGCGGACCGAGGACGCGCTCGACGTGGCGAAGGCTCGCGTGATCCTCGACGAGGACCACTACGGCCTGGTCGAGGTGAAGGAACGGATTCTCGACTACATCGCGGTGCTTTCCCTGGTCGGCAAGCTCGAAGGGCCGATTCTCTGTCTCGTCGGGCCACCGGGGGTCGGGAAGACGTCCCTGGGGCGCTCCGTGGCACGGGCGCTCGGGCGGCGGTTCGCGCGCATGTCGTTAGGCGGCGTGCGGGACGAGGCGGAGATCCGCGGTCACCGCCGCACGTACATCGGCTCGATGCCCGGCCGGGTCATCCAGGCCATGCGTCGCGCCGAGGTGGTCAACCCGGTGCTCCTGCTCGACGAGATCGACAAGCTCGGGCAGGACTACCGCGGCGACCCGGCATCGGCGCTGCTCGAGGTGCTCGACCCGGAACAGAACCGCACCTTCAGCGACCACTACCTCGAGGTCGACTACGACCTGTCGCACGTGCTGTTCATCACGACGGCGAACTCGCTGTCGACCATACCGGAGCCGCTGCGCGACCGGATGGAGATCATCCGGCTTCCCGGCTACCTGGATCTCGAGAAGCAGGCGATCGCGCGCCAGTTTCTCATCCCGAAGCAGCTGCGCCACAACGGACTGGACCCCGCGGCGGTGACGTTCGAACCGAGTGCCGTGTCGGACATCATCCACCGCTACACGCGGGAGGCGGGCGTGCGCGACCTGGAGCGCCGCATCGCGCGCATCGGCCGCAAGCTCGCTCGCCGGCGCGCCGATCCCGGCCCGGCGGCAGCGGCCGCCGAGCCTAACGATCGCCCGGGCACGGAAATGGCGGCGCCCGCACCGGCCAAACGTTCGCGGGCAAAGAAGGTGCAGGAGGCGACTGCCTCGCAACGCGTAGCGAGTCCCGGCGAGGGCACGACGGGGATTCAGACCGTGACGTCGGAAGACCTGCGCGCGCTGCTCGGGGTCGCGCCGTACGATCCCGCTGACATGTCGCTCGAGGACAAGGTGGGAGTGGCCACGGGGCTCGCGTACACGTCGGTTGGCGGCGAGACGCTCGAGATCGAGGTCGCGGTGGTTCGCGGCCGCGGCAAGGTCCAGCTCACCGGCACGTTAGGCGACGTCATGAAGGAGTCGGCGAGCGCCGCGCTGAGCTATGCGAGATCGCGCGCGAGCGCCCTCGGAATCGATCGCGACTTCCACCGCAGTCGCGACCTGCACGTGCACATCCCCGACGGCGCGACGCCGAAGGATGGGCCGTCGGCGGGCATCGCCATTGCCACCGCGGTCATCAGCGCCCTCACGGGCCGCCCGGTCCGTGGCAACACCGCGATGACGGGGGAGATCACGCTGCGTGGCCGCGTGTTGCCCATTGGGGGCCTCAAGGAGAAGTCGGTCGCGGCGCATCGGAACGGCATCGCGCACGTCATCATTCCGTTCGGGAACGCGCGTGAGCTCGAGGAGCTCCCGGAGGAGGTCAGGGCCGCAGTCCAGTTCCATCCCGTTCGCACGATGGATGAGGTCATGGCGCTGGTCATCCCGGGAGTGGCGGCGACCGCCCCGGAGATCCCGGTCACGGCTCCGAACGTCGGCGTGTCGGCACCGATCACACACTGATGTCGCCCGACACCGGCACCGACCCGCTCGTCATTCGAGACCTCCGCTTTCTCGGGCCGATGGCGACGGTCGACGGCTGGCGTCCCGAGACCGCGCTCCCCGAGATCGCCTTCGCCGGGCGGTCGAACGTCGGCAAGTCATCGCTCCTCAACCGGCTCGTGCGCCGTAAGGCGTTCGCGCGTGTGAGCCGTACGCCGGGACGTACGCGCGAGATCAACTTCTTCGAGGTCAATCGCCGGTTCGTGCTCGTCGACCTGCCCGGGTACGGGTACGCGAGGATCTCGAAGGATCGGCGCGCCGAATGGCGCCCGCTCATCGAAGGCTATCTGCGACGCTCCAGCAACCTCCGTGGCGTCGTGCAGCTCATTGACGTCCGGCGCGACCCGAGTGACGATGACCTTCGGATGCTCGATTTTCTGAGCGAGCTCGGCACCCCGACCGTCGTCGCCATCACGAAGGTCGACAAGCTCTCGGCAACGGCGAGGGCGGCTCGCATCGACGAGCTCACTGCCTCGTTAGGTCTCGAGGGCGACCAGGTGATCCCGTTCAGCGCGCACACCGGAGCCGGGCGCGACGCGCTGGCGGCGGCGATCGTTGCCCTCACGGAACCGGAGGCCGGCACCAGCCCTCACGTCCCATGAACATTGCGCATGCGGCCCAGGATGGCCGGGCTCTGGTGATGGCGTCGCTGGTCTTTACCGCCGCGTGCGCCGCATCGGCGCCCGCACCAACCTCGACGGCGCCGACAGCGCGCACAGTCGCCGCCGATACGGCCGGCCGTCGTCGCGCGGTGGCGGATACGATTCCCGGGCTGCCGCCGCCGGGATTCGGAACGCTCCGACAGGACGACATCTCCCTCCGGCTCGCGGTCTCGAACCTCCAGGTCCGCGCGACCCCGCTGGACGAGTCGATCATCCGGCTCCTGTCGCCCGATTCATACCGCGCCCTGTCGGAGCTCAAGCGGAGCAAGTCCGAAGCGATCGCCGCCGTGGCGCGCCGCAACGGCGTGCGCGACCTCAGCCTCTGGTATGTCTCCTTCTTCGCGGTGGAGAAAGGGGAAACCCGATTCAGCCCTCGCGAGTTCATCATCACGAACGTCGGGCGCGATTTTCGGCCGCTCGACATCCTGCCCATCACACCCGGGTTCGGGGAGCAGCGGCTTCGGCAGAATGGCCGTCAGGATGGGTTGTACGTATTCGATGGGCAGCTCGACGTGCAGCAACCACTCACGGTCTCGTACGAAACGGCCCGCAACGACTCCTGGGGGCAGATGCTTCCCCAGATCGAGCGCGAGCGCGCCCTGGTGAAGAGCCGGGCGGCGGCGCGCCGGGTGCCGTGATGCGGCGGGTCGCTGCGCGTTAGGCTCCCTTCACCCTCGCACTCTCGGATTCCCGCCATGGTCCTGCGCCCTCTCCGTTCCCTGCCCCCGTGCGACAACGCCAAGCTCGCCGATGCGTGGCTCGAACAGCTCGGGGCGGCACTGTCCGATCCCCGCTGCGACCGCTCGCTCCTCTGCCGGCGCACACTGGCCGAGCTCGCGTACCCCGACTACGCGTCGAACTGGGAAACGGCCGTGGAGGATTCGTCGCTCCCGCTGGCTACGCGCCTTGCCCTCGGTGCGCTCGATCCGCGTAACGTGACGCTCGAGCCCGAGTATTACGCCGAGTGCGACGTCGAGAAGTTCCAGCGGGTGAAGCCGCTGTTGTGGCTGTGGTATTCCTTCGACCGGCTGCCGATCGGCGGCCAGAACGTCGACCTCGGCGTCAAGTTCCGGCGGCTCCTCGCGCCGCACATCTTCAAGCGCGTCGGCGCGAACTTCAAGGCGTTCCAGCACGTCGAGTTCTCCTTCGGGTACAACATCGAGGCCGGCGACAACGTCGTCGTGCACCGCCACGTGCTGCTCGATGACCGCGGCGGGATCGTCATGGGGAACAACGTGTCGATCAGCGACTACGCCAACATCTACAGCCACACGCACAGCATCGTGGATCAGCGCGATGTGACCGACGCGGTCACCGTGCTCGATGACGGCGTACGCATCACCTATCACGCGACGGTGCTGGCGGGCGTTCACGTGGCCGAGCAGGGGATGGTTGGCGCGATGGCGGTCGCGACGAAAGACGTGCGCCCGTATCACGTGTACGTCGGGATTCCCGCGAAGAGCGTCCGGGTGAAGCCGAACGCGCCGCCGGAAGCAACCAAGCTCACGAGCGTCAGGCCTGGCTCGGGCGCCAGCGGCTAGATCACGCGCAGCACGTCCTCAGCCGGGCCGGCGTCGCCAGTGCCCAGCAGGATTCGGATGTGCTCCAGCGCCTCGCGCTCGCGCGGCCAGGTGAACCGAGCCGCCGCGTCGGCCACGGAGACCCACTCGTAGCGCTCATGCTCGACGCCGATCCTAACGTCGCTCCCCTCCGTCACGAACGCCGCGAAGACGACGGCCATCTGAACGACACCGACCGTGTGCAGGTAGAACGGCTGGCAGGTGACGTTGTAGAGCCGGTCGAGATCCAGCCCGGTTTCCTCCCGCACCTCGCGCACCGCCGCCTCTTCCGGCCGCTCATCCGTCTCGATCCGCCCGTGGACGGTCTCCCACGAGCCCGGGCATCGCGTCCCGCGCGAGCGCTGGAGGGAGAGCACGAGCCAATCGGTGCGGTACGGGCGAATGACGTAAACGTCGACAACTCCAATGCGGATGGTGGTCATTGGGAGAAAGCTATCAGCCATCAGCCATCAGCCATCAGCTCAGACAGCGGAACGTCGAACTACGCCCGCCGTTCGGTCTCCGCCGTTCGAGCTGATGGCGATGGCTGATGGCTTGATGGCTAACTGTCAGGTTTTCAGCTTCAGCAGCGCCCTCAGTCGCGCGCTCAGGGCCCGCGGGCGGAAGGGCTTGGCCAGGAAATCGTTCGCGCCCGTCTCGAACACGCGCACCTCGTTCTCCTCATCGCCCTTCGCCGTCAGCACAATGACAGGGAGCCTGGACGTCGACGGCCGCGCGCGCAAATGGTTCAACACGCCGTAGCCGTCCAGCCGCGGCAGATTGAGATCCAGCACCACGACGTCCGGCGCGGTCCGATCCACCTCATCGAGCGCCTGCACGCCATCGGACGCTTCCACGACCGTGAACCCTTCACGCTCCAGCAGCTCTCGCAACACGCCGCGCAACGGCTCCTCGTCCTCCACGAGCAACACCGTCTTCTTCGCGGCGAAGGTCTCGTCGAACAGGTCATCGAGCAGCTGCAGTGCATCGTCAGGCAGTGAGGTCGGCGGCCTCACCACCGGGGCTCGCGACGGCGTGTGCGACGCGCTTCGTGCCGGTGCGTCCGTTCGGGAACGCGACGACTCCGCGCCGGCGTCGCGCGACGGCGCCGATCGGCGAACCGGCAGCTCCACGGGCGGTTCGACGACACGCAGAAGCTCGTCCAGCGATGTCTCGCCGGCGCGCACGTGCTCGATGCCGGAATCCCAGAGCGTCTTCATGCCATCCGCGCGCGCGGTTTCGGCGATCACATCGGCGACTTCGCCGTTCGCGATCACGCGCTCGATGTCGCCGGTCACGGTCAACACTTCCATGACGGCCATGCGTCCGCGATAACCGGTCTGCGCGCACTCCGGACAGCCGACCGCCTTGTACAGCGACATCCCCGCAGGCAGCCAGCGACGCATGCGATCCGAGACCGGATCGGTCGACTCGTGGCGACACACCGGACAGAGGCGCCGCAGCAGCCGCTGTGCGACAACGCCCTTGAGCGCAGCGGCGATCTTGTACGGTTCGACGCCAATGTCCACGAGGCGCGCGACCGAGCTCGCGGCATCGATCGTGTGAAGCGTCGACAGGACGAGGTGACCCGTCAGCGACGCCTGCACGGCGATGCCGGCGGTCTCCTTGTCTCGAACTTCACCGACGAGAATGACGTCAGGGTCCTGACGAAGAATCGATCGGAGCGCGTTGGCGAAGTTCAGGCCAGCTTTCTCGTTCACCTGCACCTGAACGATCCCCTGGAGCTTGTACTCCACGGGATCCTCGACCGTCACGATGTTCACCGCGCGCTGCTGAATCTGACGAAGTGCCGAGTACAGCGTAGTCGTCTTTCCGGATCCCGTAGGGCCGGTAACGAGCACGATGCCCTCGCGAAGGCTTACCAGGTCGCTCAGGCGCTTCGCTTCCTCTGCCAACAGCCCGAGGCCGTCGAGCGAGAGAACCGTCGCCCGCGTGTCCAGGATTCGAATTACGACTTTCTCGCCATAGGACGCCGGCAGCGTGGAAACGCGAAGGTCGACACGACTGCCGTTGACGGACACGCGCGCGCGACCGTCCTGCGGACGCAAACGATCGGCGATGTCCATCTGCGCCATGATCTTGATGCGCGACACGAGCGGAAGCCCCGCGGCCCGCGGCAGCATCATCGTGTCACGCAGCACGCCGTCGATGCGGTAACGGACCGCGACGCCGCCTTCCTCGGGCTCGAGGTGGATGTCGCTCGCCCGCGTCGTGATCGCCTCGGCGATGATGTGATCCACGAGCCGGATGACCGGGCGCTCCGAAGCCCGGTCCGCCGACAGGTTGAAGTCATCGTCGGCTGCTTTCTCGGCGATCATGTTGACGTCGTACCGTCCGGCGACGCCTTCGAGAATCTTCTCGACGGCGTTCTCCGGCTGGTAGAGCTCATCGATGCGGGCAGCGATCGCGCCCGGCGATGCCAGCTGCATCCGAACCGTCCGCCCCGTGGCGAATGCGAGTGTGCGTTCGCAGTCCAGGTCGTGGGGATCGGCCGTCGCGATGTCGAGCGCGGAGTCGGTTGCCCCGAGCGGAACGATCCGGTACTTCCGTGCGAGCGATTCGGGAACAAGTTCGCGCGCCTGCGAGCTCGCCATGCTGAGCTCCGCGACCTTCATGCGGAAGCGTGCGGCAAGCGCCGTCAGCAAGGCGTCGTCGCCAATCGAACCCGCGCGCACCGCGGCTTCCCAGTAGCTGTCGGTCTCCTGCTGCTTCAGCTGCTCGAACGCGTCGGGCGCGATCAGCCCTTCGAGCGTGGGCAGCAGCCATTCATCGCGCACGGGACGGTGGGCCATTGTGGTGTAGCGGCTCTAGCGTGATGCGGCTCTACGAGCCGTATCGTCCTTCGGCCCGCGAGTCCTACAGTATCGACCAGAAATCTCTAATCACGTCGACGGAGAAGGCCCACCTTCCGTCACGTAATCCTCTCGCCACGTCGAATCGAAGCAGGTCGAACACGGTCAGCAGCCCCACTCCAATCGACGGGTACCACCCGGCTCCGCGGCTCACGCTGCCCGCCCGTGTCGACGAATCGACGCGCGCCACGTAGGCAACGTGTGCGAACGGAGCGAGCGTTGCGCGGTTGCCCGTGTTTCCGTAACGGCCCAGCGACAACGCGACGAAGGGGATGGAGAACCTGCCTTCCACCCGCTCGCTCGCCCCGAACCCGCCCACGAGCTCGTGAAACTCGTAGCCTGGTGCGGAGCTTGGACCCCCAAGAAAGACGAACTCCTGCCGTGGAAGGTCAGGCCCGATGGTGGAGCCGACCGACGTCCCGGTGACGAGTCGGACGCCGCCGAACGGCCGCTCGGCCTGGACCCCCAGCCACGCCCTGCCGAAAGTCGTTTCCTGGACACCGTTTGCCGCTCCTTCCTCGACGGACGCGTGGGCCACCCGAAACCGGGCCGAGATCCGCGCCTCGAGGCCGCCAAACGAGAGCGCGGTGGGACGCTCGAATGCGACTTCGACTCTGGGACCATGGAGCTTCCACGCGGCGATCGTTGGCTCGTATTGGCCCGAAGCCGGCGTCGCGTTGACGCTCAGCGAATCCTGCCACTCGTAGCCGCCGGTCAGCCGCCAACGCCCTCCAAGCCTCTGCCCGAAGTCCACCGTGACCGAGGCGCCGCGGGCATCATACGGGTCCGTGTAGTCGCTCCCGAATTCCTGCGCGGCAATGGTGTTTCTGAGCAGCGACGTCTCGGGCTCGTCGCCGGTATCTCGAAAGGACCTGAACACGCGCAGCTGGAGCCCGCTCGCGTCCGCTCGCTGCCAGCTCACGAGAAGCTCGCCCTTCGCTTCGTGATCGGAAAAGCCGTAGCGTCCCGCGAGGCGCGACGACAAGCCGTCTCCGAACCGCCTTCCGACTCCGAGACCGAGCGCGAGGCCCTCGACGCGATTCACTCGCACGAAATCGGAGACCGCGTGCGCGCTGAGCGACGTCTCGCGTGTCCGTGCCAGGGCCGTGGCGCGAACCAGCGAACGCGCCTCCTCCTGGACGCGTCGGACGTCCTCGTCGGTCGCGACCCGCACATCGGGTGGCAGCGAATCCAGGATCTTCCCTTTCCAGGCGTAGCGTCGCTGCTCGGACACTGGGGCCTGGACGATCTCGGGGCCAACGAACTGCCCGCGGGTCAGTCCGCGGTTCACCTGGTAGCAGCAGATCTCCCAGCGGCCACGGATGATGCCGCGGGCCGGGTAGTCGAGCCACGATCCCGTGCGACGGATCTCGATTTCCTGGCGACGCGGGAGCCAGAACCGGTTGTCGATGAGCGAGTTTTCCAGCACGATCGACACGTCTTCCAGCTGCTTGTCGATGAGCGCCGCGCGGGTGAAGCTGAACGCCATCCGGACGACTGTCGCCTGATCGCGGTCGATGTACACGGCGCCAACCGCCGCTGGTGCGCGTTCGTCCTTGGGCTTTACGCGGACTTCCAGGACGTCGATCGTACGGTCGGGAAGGCGGATCTTCAGTGAGTCACTGATGACGTAGTCGTATTGCGCGAGTCCCTGCCGCGAGAGCGGGTGCGGGACGTCGCGAACCTCGTCGCCCTCTCCGAGCCGGATGATGTTCGGGAAGTTGTTCTGAACGATTCCGAGGTGATCGCGATGGTAGTTGATGTCCGTCGGCAGCAGCAGCGTGTCGCGCCGGCCGATGATGCGCTGCTTGCTGAGGTCGGGCGACCGCCAATAGACTTCCAGCGCGAGCTCGTCGGCCTTGACGATCTTCGGCGGCTCGGGAAAGCCCTCGCCCACCTGCGCAAGGAAGGTCAGGTAACCGTGCGCGGTTGCCTGGTAGTCCACCAGGGCCGTGTCTGCCAGTTGGGCCGCGCGGCGCTCGGTTGCGCGTTCTACGAGGGCACGAGATCGCGGGTCGTTCCACGTCTGTGCCGCCGTCGCGCCCGGGACCAGTGCGACGGCCCCTGAAGCCACCACGACCGCGGCACTGAAAGCCGCGAGAGCTCGAAGCATGATTTTCGAATATCGCCGGGACTCCAACGGCCAACAAGCGCGGTTCGATCCCGCGTGACATTCACTCGATTCTGCGAGCTGGCCGCTGAGGGCGGCCTCGTACCCGTGTGGCGCGAGCTCCTGCTCGATACCGACACGCCCGTCTCCGCGTTCGCCAAGCTTCGGCGTGGTCCGTTCGCTTTTCTCCTCGAGTCCGCACCCGCCGGCGGCGAGACCTGGTCGCGGTACACGTTCATGGGCACGGAGCCTCGAGCCGCCTGGCGCTTTCGCGACGGCGTGGCCGAAGACTGGACGGCGGCCAAGGGATGGCACTCTGCGCGACGGACCGATGATCCGCTCGCCGATCTCGAGCGCCTCGTCACCGAGTTCGACGCCGTCCGCGTTCCGGAGCTGGGTGCGTTTTGGGGGGGCGCGATTGGCTACTTCGGCTACGACATCGTTCGGGCGATCGAGCACCTGCCATCCCCGCCGCCCCGCGGGGTTGAAGCGCCCGACGCGCTGTTCGTCTTCACGCGTGCCGTGGTCATCATCGACAACCTGCGATCGCAGGCGCGCATGGTCGTTGGCGTGCCGGTCGCTCGCGGCACGTCCGTGGACGCGCTCCGCGAGTCGTATGACGACGCGCAACGCGAGCTCGACGAGATCGCGCGGAGGTTGAGCGCGCCACTTCCCCTCCCGCCGCTCACGCTCAAGTACGGCGCGCCGCCCGCGGTTGGGGAATCGACGTACGAGCGGGGGAAATTTCTGGCCGACGTGGAGCGGATCCGCGAATACATCGTTGCGGGGGATTGCTTTCAGGCACTCCTGAGCCGGCGCGTTCGCGTGCCCCACGATTTCTCGTCGGACGCGTTGTATCGTGCGCTGCGTGCGCTCAATCCGTCGCCGTACATGTACCACCTCGTGCTCGACGGCGTGGAGCTCGTGGGAAGCTCGCCCGAGCTCCTCGTGCGCGTTGCCGACAACCGCGTCACCGTGCGCCCAATCGCCGGGACGCGACCTCGTGGCGCGACGCCGGCGGACGATGAGCGCCTCTCGGCCGACCTTCTCGCCGACGAGAAAGAGCGCGCCGAGCACGTGATGCTCGTGGATCTGGGTCGCAACGACGTCGGACGTGTCGCGCGTTATGGGACGGTGTCCGTCACGGAGCTCATGCGCATCGAGAAGTATTCCCACGTGCTCCACATCGTGAGTCAGGTCGAGGGTGAGCTCCGGGACGGTGTCTCCGGGCTGGACGTGTTTCGCGCGACGTTTCCGGCCGGGACGATGACCGGCGCACCGAAAGTCCGGGCGATGGAGATCATTGATGAGGTCGAGCCGGAGCGGCGCGGACCATACGCCGGCGCGGTGGGATACATTGCGGCGGGCGCTCGGCGCATGGATCTGGCAATCACGATCCGGACGTGCGTCATCGCCGACGGCGTTGCGTCGGTCCAGACGGGCGCCGGGATTGTCGCCGATTCGGTGCCCGAACGAGAGTGGGAGGAGACCGAGAACAAGGCCCGGGCTCTGCTCACGGCCATCGGGCAGATCCGCTAACTTCACCGCATGGCGTTCAGGCTCGTCAGTTCAGACGGCGATCAGGTATTCGAGCTGAAGCGCGGCGCGGCGCTGACGGTCGGTCGTGCGCTTTCGAGCGACGTTGCCCTGCTCGACCCGACCGTGTCGCGCCGGCACGCGTCGCTCGTGGCCGATGAATCCGGAATCGAGCTGAACGATCTGGGCTCGAGTAATGGAACGTTCGTGAACGGCGCGCGTGTAGAGCACGCACGGCTCTCGGCTGGCGACGTGCTCACGTTCGGCAAGCTGTCGTTCAACGTCAGTGAGAGCCCAGCATCCGAGAACGGGGCCGACGGCCAGGGCGTGCGGTACGCTCCCACCATCGTCAGGCAGCGGGCCGTCCCCGACGCGCAACAGGCCTTCGCCGAGGCGCTGCGGGCGAGCGGGTCGCAGCTCGTGGTGGACGAAACGGCGATCGTCCTGCCTGACGAGCAGCGCGTTCGGCAGAAGCTCGCGCTGCTGCTGGAGGTGTCGAAGGCGCTCACGCGCGCTCCCGACGTTGCGACGCTGCTCGAGAAAATTGCCGAGATGGTGTTCCAGATCCTCGACGTCGATCGATTCGCGATTCTGCTGCTCGACGATCACCAGGATCTCATTCCCAGCATCGCGCGCGATCGCAGTGGCGCGACCCTCGGCCGGACGGTGCCGCTCTCCATCGCGCGGAAGGCGATCGAGGAGAAGGTCGCGATTCTGTCGGACAATGCGCCGGAGGACGTGCGCTTCAGCGGGTCGATCGTCCACCAGCAGGTGCGCTCGGCCGTCTGCGCGCCGCTGATCGGGACGGAAAACCGGGTCGCCGGCGTGCTGTACGTGGACAGCCTAACGAGCGCGCACCGCTTCACCGAGGAGGACCTCGACTTCGTGGTCGCGTTTTCCGGGATCGTGGCCGTCGCGATCGAGAACAGTCGGTTCGCCGAGCGGAGCCGGCACGAGACGCTGGTGCGCAGCAACTTCGAGCGATTCTTCACACCGCGCATGGCCGCGCGGATCGCGTCGTCCGCCGACGCCATCCAGCTCGGCGGCGAGCGCCGGTTCGTGTCCGTGCTGTTCGCGGACATCCGCGACTTCACCCCGCTGTCGGCGGCCATGGCGCCGGACGAGACGGCCTTGCTCCTGACCGAATTCTTCACCGAGATGGTGGAGTGCGTGTTCAGGCACGGCGGGACGCTCGACAAGTTCATCGGCGATGCCGTGATGGCCCAGTGGGGCGCGCCGATCACGGAGCCTGATGACGCCGACCGGGCGCTCGATGCCGCGGTGGACATGATGCGCTCGCTGGAACGACTGAACACGCGGTGGCGAGTACAGGGGCGACCGCAGCTTCAGATCGGCATTGGACTGAACTACGGCGAAGCGTTCGCCGGCAACATTGGGTCCCAACGCCGCCTCGAATTCACCGTCATCGGTGATACGGTCAATACAGCCAACCGGCTCTGCGCGTGGGCCGAAGGTGGAGAGATCCTGATCACGCAGGCGATGCGCGATGCGCTCACCCGCTCGCATCCACTCGTGGAGCGGCCGCCCCTCAAGCTCCGCGGGAAGGCGGAGCCGGTTGTCGTCTATCGCGCGCTCGCGTGAGCGCGCGATCGTGAGCGCATGACGGGGGCACCAGCGGGGTACACGCGATTTCTGCAGGGCACCGCGGATGTCGTCGCCCTCGGCGCCTGCGCGGAGGCGGTGCGGCGCGCCGTGGCAGCGCGCTCGCTGTATGACTACGCCGCCAACCACCCAGGCCGGCGCGAGCTTCGTGGTCGCGGCGTTGCGTATGCGGTGCCGCTGCCCGGTGGAGAGACGCGGGTCGTCGTGAGACACTCGCGACACGGTGGGCTGCTCGCGCCGGTGACCGGCGACCGGTTCTTTCCGCCTACGAGAGCGCCTCACGAGCTGCGTACGGCGCTGCGACTCGCGGAGTCCCACGTCCCCACACCCGAGGTGATTGCGTACGCGACCTACCCTGCCGGCGCGGTGTTTCGACGGAGCGATGTCGCCACCCGGGAGGTCACGGGCGGCAAGGATCTCGCGGATGTGCTCGCGCGGCCGGACGACGGCGAGGCGCGGTCGATGGCACTCGGAGCCACGGCGGAGCTGCTGCGCGCGCTCGAGCGTGCCGGGGCCCGTCACCCCGACCTGAACGTGACCAACGTGCTCATCGTCGCCACCGACGGATGGCCGGCGCGCGCGCTCGTGCTCGACGTCGACCGTGTGGTATTCGGCGAGCCCGGCGATGCGCGGATCGGTGCGGCCAACGTCAGGCGGCTCCTGCGGTCGGCGCGCAAGCTTCGCTCGAGCGGGTGGATCACCGCCAGCGAGGACGAGCTCTCGCGTCTCGCCGCTGCCGCGGGGCACGAGGCGTAATGGGCCAGCCGCCGTCGCTCGACCGGATCTGCATCGTCATGATGAGCGCCGTGGGCGATGCGGTGCACGTGCTGCCCGTGATCAACGCGCTCAAGCGCGCGCGCCCGGGGTGTCACATCACGTGGGTGCTGCAGCCCGGGCCGGCGACGCTCGTTCGCGGGCATCCCGCCGTTGACGACATCGTGCTGTTCGACCGCTCGAACGGCATGCAGGCGTTCCTGGATATTCGGAGCGAGCTCGCGCCCCGGCAGTTCGACGTCGTGATCAACCTGCAGGTCTACTTCAAGGCGGGAGTCGTCACGAGTTTCACGCGGGCGCCCGTCAAGCTCGGGTTCGACCGGGCGCGCGCGCGCGACATGAACTGGCTGTTCACGAACCGGAAGATCCCGCCCCACCCGGCGGGGCAGCATGTTCAGGATCAGTACTTCGAGTTTCTGACGGCGCTCGGCGTGCCGTACGAGCCGGTAACGTGGAACCTGGGCCCATGGCCCCAGGAGCGCGCGTGGCAACAGGAGTTCTACTCGGCCATCCCAAAGCCGGTGGCGGCGATCGTGGTGGCCACCAGCAAGCCGCAGAAGGACTGGCTGCCGGAGCGGTGGGCCGAGGTCGTCGACCGCCTCGTCGAGGAGTATGGGCTGCAGCCCGTCCTGGTCGGCGGGCGCTCGGCGCGGGAGCTGCACGCGGAATCGGTGATCATGGCGCGCGCGCGCCACAAGCCGATTTCGGCGTTAGGCAGCGGCCTTCGCAACCTCGTCGGGATCCTCGACGGGTCGGCGCTCGTGCTCGCACCCGATACCGGCCCGCTTCACATGGCCGTTGCGCTGGAGCGCCCGGTCGTCAGCCTCATTGGGTACACCAACCCCAAGCGCACGGGGCCCTACCGCCGGTACCACGATCTCATCGTCGACGCGTACGGCGACCCCGGCGAAGACTACCCGCTGTCGATGGAGACGCGACTCGATCGCATGCCTCGCATTACGGTGCCGGATGTGATGGCGAAGGTCGCAGTGTGGCGGGACCGCTACGCGAGTCGTGATCGCGCGTGACGATCTCGCCGAATCGATACTCCACGCCTACGCGGTCCATGAGGCGCACCATGAGGCCGAGCGCGAGGCCCATCACCGCGAAGTAGTCGCCGTCGATTCTCGTCACGATCGTCGCGCCAAAGCCCTGGATCCCGTAGGCGCCGGCCTTGTCCATCGGCTCCCGGGTCGCGATGTAGCGGGCGATGTCCGGTTCCGAGAGCACTCGGAAGCTCACGTCGACCGACTCGACGCCCGACACGATGACGCCGTCGCGCGCGACGGCGACCGCCGTGAGCACGACGTGCTGTCGCCCGGAGAGGCGGCGCAGCATGACACTGGCCTCGGCCTCGTCTCGCGGCTTGCCCAGGATATCGCCGTCGACCACCACGATCGTGTCGGCCGCGATGATCACGGCGTTAGGCTCACGCGCGGCGACGATGCTCGCCTTCGCTCGCGCCAGGCGTTCCGCATGGGGGCGCGGCTGCTCCGCGGCGAACGGGGTTTCGTCGATGTCCGCGGCTGACACGGTGTGCGGAATCCCGATGAGCATCAGGAGCTCGCGGCGCCTCGGCGAGGATGACGCCAACACCACCCGAGGCGGGGTCATCGCTCGAGCCAGAGCGTCACGGGGCCGTCGTTGACCAGCTCGACGTCCATCATCGCGCCGAACTCTCCTGTCTCCACCTGAGCACCGGTCTCGCGGAGACGCTGGACGAACCGCTCGTACAGCGGGATCGCGACCTCCGGTCGAGCGGCGTCGATGAAGCTCGGCCGCCGCCCCTTGCGCGAGTCGCCGTACAAGGTGAACTGCGAAACCACGAGCAGGGCCCCGCCGACGTCCGCGAGCGCGAGGTTCATCTTGTCGTCGGCATCGGCGAAGAGTCGGAGACCGGCGACTTTTTCGGCCATCCAGTCCACGTGTTCGTCGGTGTCGGTCGCCGTGAATCCGACGAGCAGGACGTAGCCACGTCCGATCTGGCCGGCGACCCGGGGAGCGGCGCCGGGCGTGCGGATGCGAACCTCGCCGCGGCTGACCCGCTGAAGCAGCACTCGCACGCGACGCCGCTGCGAATAGCGTTAGGCCTACTCCACCGTCACGGACTTCGCCAGGTTGCGCGGCTGATCGACGTTGGAGCCTCGCTTCACGGCGATGTAGTAGGCGAGCAGTTGCAGCGGCACGGCGGCCAGCACCGGCGTCAGCATGTCCACCGTCTCCGGAATGCGGAACTCGTAGTCGAGCTTTCCGGCGAGCGACGGCTCGTCGCGGCTGGTGATGGCGATGACCCGGCCCTTTCTCGCCTTCACCTCGGCCACGTTCGAGGTCACCTTGTCGAACACCGAATCGTGCGGCGCGATGAACACGACGGGCATCATCTCGTCGATGAGCGCTATCGGCCCGTGCTTCATCTCCGCGGCCGGGTACCCTTCGGCGTGGATGTAGCTGATTTCCTTCAGCTTGAGGGCGCCCTCGAGCGCCGCCGGGAAGTTGTAGCCGCGTCCGAGGTAGAGGAAGTTCGACGCACGCTTGAATTCCTCGGCGATGTCCTCGATCTCCTGCGCGCGGTCGAGGATGTGCTTCACCTGTCCCGGAATGGCGTTCATCGCCTCGATGATCTCGCGACCACGGAGAATCGACACGTCGCGGAGCCGGCCGAGCTTGAGGGTGAACAGCAGGAGCGCGATCACCTGGCTGGTGAACGCCTTGGTGGACGCGACACCGATCTCCGGCCCCGCGTGAAGGTAGATGCCGCCGTCGGCCTCGCGCGCGATCGTCGAGCCGACGACGTTCACGATGCCTAACGTCCGGGCTCCCCGGCGCTTCGCCTCCCGCATGGCCGCCAGGGTGTCGGCCGTCTCACCGGACTGCGAGATCACGATGCAGAGCGTGCGCTCGTTGACGATCGGATTGCGGTACCGGAACTCCGACGCGTACTCGACCTCGACGGGAACCCGGGTGAGCTCCTCGATCATGTGCTCGCCGATGAGCGCAGAGTGCCAGCTCGTGCCGCACGCCGTGATGACGATGTTGTCGAACGACAGCAGCTCTTCGTCCGTCAGATTGAGGCCGCCGAGCTTCGACGTGCCGTCCTCCCGCAGAAGACGGCCGCGCATGGCATCTTCGATCGTGGTCGGCTGCTCGAAGATCTCCTTGAGCATGAAGTGGGCGAATCCGCCCCGCTCGATCTGGGCCACATCCCAGTCGATCTTGTTGACCTTCTTGTGCTGCTCCGTGGCGTTCAGGTCGATGATTCGATACCCGGACGGCTCGAGCACCGCGAGGTCGCCATCATCGAGGTAGACGACCTCGCGCGTGTGCGCGAGGATCGCCGACGCATCGCTCGCGACGAAGTACTCCCCGTCTCCGAGCCCGACCAGCAGCGGACTGCCCTTGCGCGCGGCGACGACCTTCCTGGGGTCGGCGCTCGAGATGACAGCGATCCCGTAGGTCCCCTCGATCTTGAGCAGCGCCTGAATCACTGCCTCCTCGAGATTCTCCTCGTAGAGCTCCTCGATCAGGTGGGCGATGACCTCGGTATCCGTCTCCGACGAGAACTCGTGACCGCGCTCTTCGAGCATCTGCCGCAGTGCCGTGGCGTTCTCGATGATCCCGTTGTGCACGACTGCGATCTCGCCGTTGCAGCACGTGTGCGGGTGCGCGTTGCCTTCGGTCGGCGCGCCGTGCGTCGCCCAGCGAGTGTGCGCGATGCCGATCGATCCGTGCAGCGGGTTCGCGGTCACCACGTTTTCGAGCCTCGAGATCTTGCCGGCCACCTTGCGTGTCTCCACGCCCTTGCCGTTCATGACCGCGACGCCGGCCGAATCGTAGCCGCGATACTCCAGGCGCTTCAGCCCATCGATGAGAAGTGGGCTTGCGACGCGAGGTCCGATGTAGCCGACAATTCCGCACATGGTTCGTTGAGCTAGAGTGATCCACCCGCGAGCGCGTCGAGTGGCTCCCGCGAGCGCGCCACGAGCGCGCGCGCTGCGTCGACCGAAGGCGCCTCGGCGATGACGCGAACTATAGGTTCGGTACCGGACGGCCTGATGTGAACCCAGCTGTCGGGCCAGGAGAGCCTCAACCCGTCCTGTGTGTCTACGTTTGCGTCCGAAAAGCTCGCCCGTAAAGCATTGTACACCGCATCTAGCGCCACGGGCGGCCTGTCGAGCTTGTCCTTCACGATTGCATAGCGTGGATAGTCAGAGACGATCTGCGACAGGGTTCGTTCACCATCCGACAGCAACTGTAGCACCAGCGCCGCCGCCAGCGGAGCATCCCGGCCCAGGTGAAGCCCCGGCAGAATCACCCCGCCATTCCCCTCACCGCCGACGACTGCCTGCTCCTCGCGCATACGGATCGCGACGTTGACCTCGCCCACCGGGGCCCGCACCACGCGGCTGCCCGCCCGGGCAGCGATGTCGTCCACGATGCGGCTCGTCGACAGGTTCGTGACGACGATGCCCGGTCGTTGGCTGAGCACGACTCGCGCCGCGAGCGCAAGCGTATAATCCTCGCCGATCGCCCTCCCATCGTCGGCGACGATCGCGAGGCGATCGACATCCGGGTCCACGGCAAAGCCGACGTCGGCGCCGGTCTGCGCCACGAAAGCCTCGAGCTCGCCCAGATTTTCGGCCACTGGCTCGGGCGGGCGTGGGAAGCGCCCATCCGGCTCGAGGTTGATCACACGCACGTCGCAGCCCAGGCGCTCGAGCAGCGCAGGCATGATCACCGCCCCGGCCCCGCGACAGCAGTCGAGCGCGACACGGAGCTTCCGGGCGCGAATTCGGGCGCTGTCGATGACTGGCAAAGCCAGGACCGCGTCGATGTGCCGTGCCGGTGCCTCGTCGTCGGCTTCGACGGCGCCCAGGCGTTCCCACGTTGCCCGAGGAAACGGTTGGCCGACCAACGCCCGCATCGCAGCGCCTTCGGCGGCGTCCAGGAAAAGCCCGCTCGAGCCCACGAACTTGAGCGCGTTCCACTCGATGGGGTTGTGGCTGGCCGAGATCATGAGCCCACCGGCCGCGTGGTGATGCTCGACGGCCAGCTGACACGTCGGCGTCGTCGTGAGTCCGAGGTCGATCACACGCGCGCCTACCGACTGGAGGGCCGCCACGACGGAGCGGTGGAACATGGGCCCGGAAACGCGACTGTCGCGGCCGACCACGATCGGACGGCTCGAATCCCGCGCAGTCGCCCACGCGCCGAACGCGGCGGCGTAGCTCGTGACGACCTCCGGAGTCAACCCGGCGCCGACACGTCCGCGAATTCCCGAAACACTCACCATCAAGCCGTCTGGACCCAATTCGCCCTCCGAAGCGGTCCTGCAAACTAGCGGGCTCTCATGATCGGGCAACACGGTGTCCGGTGGTGAGGCGTGTCACAACGGCGTACCGGGACGACACGGAGCAGTGCCCATCCGCAACGACGAGCGACGACCGATCCGGCAAGCAACACACGGCACCGAGGGTGACGGTCCTGAGCGCGTCCTCGTCTCCTTCGGGCAGATCGAGATCCTGGCTGCTCTCTCGAGACTACGTCGCGCCGCACCGGAGGAACGTCCTGACATCGTCGCTCGGAGCATGGCTTTCGCGGCTCCCGTTTCGCTGGAAGATGGCGGGGGTCAGCGCCGCGGCCGTGCTGCTCACGCTCATCGTCGTGCTGGTGCCGGTCTACCAGCGGTCGCGGGACAACCTCGCGAACGTGCATGGGGAGCGGCTCGCAGCGATCGCCCGCAGCACTAGTGTCGCGATCTCGGCGGATTCGCTGGACGTCATCGCGCGGCCGGGAGGTCAGAACACCGAGGCGTTCGTCGCCACCCGCGCCGCGTTGAAGCGTCTGTGGGCGGTCAACGGCGGTGATGTGAGCGAGTTGGCCAACGGCATCGCGGTCGTTCGTCGCATGCCGAGCGGCTACCGATACCTCGCGCACTCTTCGTGGAACGCGGGGCAGCCGCAGTACACCACCAACTGGACGCCGCCCGATTCCCTGCTGGAGGCGCTCGACGCCGGCCGCGGCGGCGTGAGCCCGCTCGTTCGCGACGATGTGGGCGAGTCGCTCACCGCGGCGGCGCCCGTCAAGCGGACGGATGGTTCGGTTGCCGGCTACGTGATCACGACGATGCGTGCCGACGCCTTTCTGACCGAGATCCGCGTCACCCTCGTTCGCTTCACGATCTATCCGCTGCTCGCGTTTTTGCTTCCGGTCTCGCTGTCGTTCTGGGCCGCGTCGCGCCTAACGCGCGGAATCGACGCCGTGGCCGCCCATGCGGACGCTGTCGCCGGCGGCGGCCTGCGACGCGAGCTCGGGTTCACGTCCGGCGATGAAGTCGGGCGCCTCGCCGATGCGGTGCGCCGAATGACCTCCAGCCTCCGGTCTCTCCTCCGCGACATCGACGGTGGCGCTGGTGAAGTCGCCGCAACGGCCGAACAGCTCGCGTCGGGCGCGCAGCAGATCAGCGCGAGCACGCAGCAGGTGGCCGGTGCCGCTCACTCGATCGCGGGCTCCGTGGGCACGCAGACTCGCGGCATCAGTAAGCTCGCGGCCGGCTCGTCCCGCCTCGCCGAGCGCGCGTCGCGCGTCGCCGACCACGCACGGAGCGCCCAGCGCGCAGGTGACTCGGTCGTCGCGTCCGCACGGCGCGGTGCACAGTCGGCGGCCGAAGCGCTCGAGAGCATGGCGTCCATCAGCGCGGTAACGAACGAGGCCGTGCCCGTGGTTGCGGAGCTCGGCGAGAAGTCGCAGCGCATCGGCAAGGTCACCGACACGATCGGCGCGATCGCCCGCCAGACGAATCTGCTGGCGCTGAACGCGGCGATCGAAGCAGCCCGGGCGGGCGAGCACGGCAAGGGGTTCGCCGTCGTGGCCGACGAGGTCCGTAAGCTGGCCGGCGAGAGCGCTCGTGCGCTCGACACGATTCGCAAGCTCGCGGCGGAGATGCGAAGCGCTTCGCTGCGCACCGCCGAGCGAATCTCGCTCGTGAGCGATCGTGTCTCGAACGGGGAGTCGGTCATCAGAACGTCGGCCGCGTCCCTCACCCGAATTTCCACCGAGATCGAGAGCAGCCGCGATGCCATCGCGCTGATTGTCGATGCCAGCGACGCACAGCGCGAGGAGGCGGACGCTCTCGCCCGCGAGATCGAGGCGATCTCCGCCGTCGCAGACCAGAACGCAGCGACATCGCAGGAAGTGAGCGCCGTGGTCGAACAGCAGACGGCGTCGATGGCGCACGTGTCCGACTCGAGTCAGCACCTCGCGGAAATCGCGAACCGGCTGAAGAGTGCGATGACGCGGTTCGAGCTGTAACCTTCCGGGCCGTGAGTGACCCTCTCGGCCTTCTTCCGATCGCGATCGCCGCCGGCGGCGGCCACGTAGACGATTTCGAGGCCCAGCAACTCGTCGCGGCCGGGCTGACCCTGCTACAGCGCAGCGCGCCGCTCGTTCGGGCGCTGAGTGGGCGGCGGTCCGCCATCCTGCTCCCGACCTCACCGGCGTTCGTCACGGCGCTCGCCGCGTCCGAAGGGCGCGGCGCGGTGCTCATCAACCCACTCGCGTCACGGGCCGAGGCCACGTATCAGATCGCCGATGCGAGCGTGGGCGCGGTGTTCACCATCGCGGAGCTCGTGGGCCGCCTGCCCGACCACGTCGCCCGCGTGCTGCTCGACGATGTGCCGAGATCCGCCCGCGTGGTCGTGAACGGGACGGCGCGTGAGATCGATCTCGGCTCGCACTCCGGCCTAACGCTGGAAGCGGAGGTCGACACCCCCGCGTCCGGTGAGGAAGCGGCTATCGTGTACACCTCTGGATTCGAGGGGATACCGCTCGGCGCCGTCCTCACTCACGCGAACCTGCTCTCGAACGCGCGCGCGACGGTGGGGGCGGCGGGAATGGATCGCGACGGGACGTCGCTGGCGCTGCTTCCCTTCGCGCATCTGTTTGGCCTCGTTGTGTCCGGCGTTGCACCGCTCCTGGCGAGTGGCCGCGTCATGACCATGGCGAGATTCAATGCGGTGCGCGTCGTCGAGCTGCTCGAGACCAAGAGGATCACCGACCTCGTAGCCGTTCCGTCAGTGTTCGCGGCCGTCGTGGCCCTTGCCGAGCGGCGCGGGGCAAAGCTCCGGCCTTGCGCGCTTCGTCTGTGCATCTGCGGTGGCGCTCCGCTCGCCGTCGAGCTGCAGGACCGATGGTTCGAGTCGACCGGAGTGGAGCTGCGACAGGGCTACGGTCTCACCGAGGCCGGGCCGGTGTGCCTCTTCAACCGGGTCGACCTGCCGAACAGACGCGGCACGCTCGGCGTTCCGTTCCCGGGCGTGCACGTATCGATCCGCGGCGAGCGGTCCGACGCCGAGGTGGCCATTGGCGCAACCGGCGAGATCTGCGTCTCCGGGCCTAACGTGTTCGCCGGCTATGTCAATGGCGCGGGGGTCCGCGCCACACCGGAGCGACCGTGGGCGGCCGGGCTCCCTCGCAACGGCGCGTGGCTCCGAACGGGGGACCTGGGCGTGCGAAACGCGGACGGGACAGCATCCTTCCGCGGCCTCATCAAGCCGATGTTCACGCGCAACGGCTTCAATATCTATCCGCGTGAGATCGAGCGCGTTGTCGGCGAGATGGCCGGCGTGGAGAGCGTCACGGCGCGCCCCGTACCCGACCCGATGCGCGAAAACGACATCGCGCTCGACGTTCGCGGCGACGTGGACGCCGCGTCCGTCAAACGCTGGTGCGACGAACGACTGTCGGTCTACAAGCGGCCGTCCTCGATCGTCGTCACCCCGGCCGCCTAACGCGTCGCGGGCCGTGGCCTAGCGAGACAGCGCCCCGCTCGGTGACAGCTCGATCGCACCGGCAGCGAACGCCTCGAGAAACGCGCTCACGCACACCGGATCGAACTGCGCGCCACTGCAGCGACGGAGCTCCGCGAGCGTGTCATCGAGGGGCACGCCCGGACGATAAGGCCGGATGCTCGTCATCGCGTCGAACGTGTCGGCGACCGCGACGATCCGGGCTTCGAGCGGAATGGCGTCCGAGACGAGCCGGTCGGGAGCGCCGCTTCCGTCATAACGCTCGTGATGCCACCGCACGATGTTGAGCGACATCGGCATCTCGTGAAGCAGAGGCGCCAGAATCCGCCAGCCAACCGTGGGATGCGTCATGATGTGCTGGTACTCCTCCGGTGTCAGCGGCCCGGGTTTGTTCAACACGGTCTCGCGCACGCCGATTTTGCCAATGTCGTGCACGCGCCCGCCAATCTCGATCTGCTGGATCATCTCGTCGCCCACTCCTATCGCGCGCGCAATCGCGACCGAGTAGCTGCTGACGCGCAGCGAGTGACCGTGCGTGTACGTGTCCTTCACCTCGAGCGCGTCGGCCAGCGACTGGATGCTCGCGAGAAACAGCGATTCCAGCCGACGACTCTGTTCCGCGACGCGCGCCTCCAGCCGTTGCTGGTAGCTGCGATTCTCGAGAATGAGGCGCCGCTTCTCGAGCGCTTGGCGCACCCGGGCTCGCACCTCGTCGAGGTGAAACGGTTTGGTGAGATAGTCCATCGCGCCAACCGCGAGCGCGCTCACGGCCGTGGCTACGTCGGCCACGGCCGTGATCATGATGACTGCCGTGTCGGGCAGGCGCTCCCGAACCTCGCGCAGCAGCCCCATGCCGTCGAGCTCCGGCATGTGCAGGTCCGAGATGACGAGCGTTGCCGGGACTCGCTCGAGCAGCTCCAGTGCGGCACGGCCGTTCGGCGCTTCGTGACACGTGAACCCTTCGCCCTGCATGAGCCGCACGAGCACCCGGCGAAGATGTGCTTCGTCATCGGCGACGACGCAGTGCAGCGTCGAGACACCCGGATTATCTTGACCCATTCACCACCGATACTGAGCCCAACGAATGACGCGCGTCTTTGACGAAGATCTCGAACCCGGATTCGGCACGCGGGCAATTCACGCTGGCCAGCGACCGGAGCCGCTTGCCGGCGCGATCATGACCCCGATCTACCTGACGTCCACGTACGTGCAGGACGGCGTTGGGAAAAACAAGGGGTACGAGTACGCGCGCGGGAAAAATCCGACGCGTGAGGCGCTCGAGCGGAACGTCGCGGCGCTGGAAGGCGGCACTCACGGATTCGCGTTCGCGAGCGGCATGGGCTGCCTCGACTCGGTCATGAAGCTCTTCCGCGCGGGCGATCACATCGTGTGCGGTGAGAACGTGTACGGCGGCACGTCGCGACTGTTCGATCGCATCCTCGTCAACCTCGGCTTGCGCTTCACGTACGTGGATACGCGATATCCCGATCGTGTCGCCGATGCGGTCACGCGCGAGACGCGGGCCGTCCTGGTCGAGACGCCGACGAACCCGATGATGTGGATCGCGGACCTCGCGGCCATGAGGGAGATTGCCAGCCGATCCGACGCCCTGCTGATCGTCGACAACACGTTCGCGACGCCGTACTTCCAGCGCCCGCTGGAGTTCGGGGCCGACGTGGTCTTTCACTCGACGACCAAGTATCTCAACGGGCATAGCGACATGATCGGCGGGATCGCGGTCGTGCGCGATGACTCGCTCGCGGATCAGCTGAAGTTCATTCATAACGCGGCAGGCGCGGTGGCCGGCCCCTTCGACGCCTGGCTCGCGCTGCGTGGCACGAAGACACTGCATCTGCGAATGCGGCAGCACGATGCCAACGGCCGCCAAATCGCCGCGTGGCTCGCGGAACGATTCGACGAGGAGCGCGTGATCTATCCCGGGCTCCGGTCACACCCGCAGCACGAGCTCGCGTGTCGGCAGATGAAAGGATTCGGCGGAATGATCTCGGTGGATCTTGGCACCAGGGAGCGCGCCGACCGGGCGCTCGAGCGTGTGAGGATCTTCGCTCTTGCCGAATCGCTGGGCGGCGTCGAGAGCCTGATCTGCCTCCCCGCCGCCATGACTCACGCGTCGGTGCCGCCCGAACGGCGCGCGAAAATCGGCATTGGGGACGGTCTGATTCGACTCTCATGCGGTGTCGAGGACGTCGATGACCTGATCGCGGATCTCGACCAGGCATTCGACGGCCTGTAGGAACATCGGCTGGCAGCCGGCTAGCTGGGTAGGCGAAGCTGGCTGCCGAACATCCCAGCGGGTAGTTTGGGCCAGGGACCAGACACTTCGGGCGGGCTCGTCTCGTAGGCGAAAGAGTGTCGCTCGGCTCGAAACGCGGTACGCCGAGTCCCCAGTTCCCAGTCCCCAGTCCCCAGAGACATGGCTGACCGCAAAGTCCTCACGCAGATCGCGTCGACCGCTTGGGAGCACCCGGCCGATCGCGCGGCGCTCAATAGCCTTCGCGCCATCCCCGGCTTCGACGAGGTGGTCCGAAAGATCGCCGGCTTCTTCGGCGAAAAGGGGGTGCGTCAGCTCTTCCTCGCCAACGCCGTCCTCGTCGGGCCCAAGCAGCGCCCGGCGCTCAATACGCTGTATGGTGAGGTTCTCGAGACGCTCGACTGGCCCGAACGACCCGACCTGTACGTCTCTCAGACCCCATTCGTCAACGCCGCCGCCGTTGGGTTCGACAAGCCCTTCATTGTGCTGAACTCGGCGACGATCGCGCTGCTCGACAAGGACGAGCGCCGCGACATCCTGGGCCACGAGCTCGGGCATATCATGAGCGGCCACACGACGTATACCACGATCGCGATCATCATCCTCACGATCGGGCTGCGGAATCTGCCATTCCTGGCGGGCATGGCCCTGCTGCCGTTCCAGCTGGCACTCCTCGAGTGGTACAGGAAGGCCGAGCTGTCGGCGGATCGGGCGGGGCTGCTGGCCACGCAGGATCTCGACGTGTCGCTCCGCACCTTCCTCAAGATGGCGGGCGGCGGCGCTGGCGACGACGAGATCAGCCTCGAAGCCTTTATGGAGCAGGCGGAGACCTACGAGACGCAGGGCGACCTTGCGGATCGCGTCTTCCAGGTCATCAACACGGCCTTCAAGACACACCCGTTCGGGACCGTTCGCGCCGCCGAGCTGCAGCGATGGGTCCGAAGCGGGAAATACGACGCGATCCTCAACGGGGACTACCCGCGCCGTGGCGATCCCGGGCAGCCGCTGAGCGACGACTACGTCGACGCAGCCGGGTACTACGGCAACCAGGCGCGCGAGGCGTTCACGCAGGTTGGTGACGTGCTGGCCCGCGCACGCGACGCCTTCAACAACGCATTCAAGACGTCCGACTCGTGAGAGCGCTGATTCTCGGCGGGGGCGGCCGCGAACACGCCCTCGCCTGGAAGCTCAAACGCGACGACCCAACTCTCGAGCTCCTCGCTGCTCCGGGTAACCCGGGCATCGGGGAGCTTGCGCGTTGTGTCGCGGTGTCGGCAACCGATGTGGCTCGCGTCGTCGAGCTCGCGACGGCTGAGCGCGTCGATCTCGTCGTGGTGGGGCCCGAGGCGCCGCTCGCTGCAGGTGTAGCGGACGCGCTTCGTGACCGAGGCATTCCAACGTTCGGCCCGTCCGCTTCCGCCGCCCGGGTCGAGACGTCCAAGCGATTCGCCAAGGAAGTCATGCTCGCCACTGGTATCCCGACGGCGCGTGCCTCGCACCACACCGACGTCGACTCGGCACGTCGCGCGGTCGTGGAGCTCGGGATACCGGTCGTGATCAAGGCGACCGGACTTGCCGCCGGCAAGGGCGTCGTAGTCTGCGAGACCGTCGGCGAGGCGCACGCCGCGATCGACCGCATGCTGCGTGACGGCGCGCTCGGCGAGGCCGGAAGCGAGGTGCTCGTCGAGGAATTCATGCAGGGCGAGGAGCTCTCGCTGTTCGCACTGACCGACGGCGAACGGTTCCTCACGATGCTGCCGGTGCAGGATCACAAGCGGCTCTTTGCTGGCGACGCGGGACCCAACACGGGTGGGATGGGCGCGTACGCCCCGGTCGCGATCGGAACCGCCTCGATCGTTAGGCAGGCGACCACGCGCATCGTCGAGCCGATGCTCGGGGCGCTGCGCGACCGGGGCTGCTCGTTCAGTGGGCTCCTCTACGCCGGTCTCATGATTACGGACGAGGGGCCCAAGGTCGTGGAGTTCAACTGCCGGTTCGGCGACCCCGAAACGCAAGCGATCCTTCCACTCATGCGGAGCTCGTTGCTCGACGCGTTCGTGGCGGTTGCCTCGGGCGACGGACTCCGAACGCTCCGGCCGTTCGAGTGGCAGTCGGCGTTTGCGGTCACCACGGTCCTCGCCGCGCGTGGTTACCCCGAGTCGCCCGTGACGGGCGACGCGATAACGTTCCCCGAGCCGGATGATCGAGTCATCCCGTTCCACGCGGGAACGGCGCGCAGCCCGGACGGCACTCTCGTAACCGCGGGCGGACGGGTGCTCGCGGTGACCGCGGTGGCCGGTTCGTTCGACGAGGCACAGCGGGCCAGCGCCGACTACGCCGCGGGCGTCCAATTCCAGGGCAAGCAGTACCGCGCCGACATCGGCTGGCGCGAGTCGGCACGGCGTGCCCGAGCTACCTGAGACCGAGACGATCGCGCGTGACCTGGACCGCGCGATCGCTGGAAGCACGATCATCGACGTTAGGGTCAGGCGGGGCGATGTGCTGCGCGAGGCCGACTCCCGTCAGCTACGGCGCCGCGTCGTCGGCTCGGTCATCGAGCGTGCATGGCGTCGCGCGAAGCTGATCGTCCTCGACCTGTCGACGAGCGACCGGATCGTCGTGCAGCCGCGGTTCACAGGCGCGTTGCTCATCGACGATGGTGCCCTTCCGGAGCACGAGCGACGCTACTCGGCGGTCGAGTTCGTCCTCGATGCCGACCGGTCGCTCCACTATCGAGACATTCGTCGGCTCGGGACCGTGAGCGTGATGGACGAGCAGCGATTCGCTCGCTACTCGGGCGCCCTCGGTCAGGAACCGTTGGCCTCGGTCTTTACCGTCGAACGGCTATCGGCCATTCTTCGGGCTTCGCGGCAAGCGGTGAAGCGCGTGTTGATGGACCAGCGTCGACTCGTTGGAGTGGGCAACATCTACGCGAACGAAACGCTCTGGCGATCGGGGATAGACCCCTCGCGGCCGGCCGCCACTTTGTCGGCGGCGGAAGCCACGCGTTTGCACACCGCGCTGCGCGCGGTGCTGACCGAGGCGGTTGCTGCCCGGGGCACGAGCTTTCGGGACTACCGTGACGCCTCCGGGGCGCGAGGGTCGTTTGCCGAACGGCTAGAGGCGTATGGTCGCGAAGGCGAGCGGTGCCGACGGTGCGGTCGCACGCTGGTCGCCACACACGCGATCGACGGCCGCTCAACCGTGTTCTGCTGGCAATGTCAGCGCTGAGAACGTCGCGCCGAGCGCCAACGTCGGACGAAGAGCTCACCCGAATGCGCGGAGCGGTGCGGGAGAGCGCTCAGGACCGGCCTGGCGTGTATCGCATGCTTTCGCCGGACGGCGAGGTGGTGTACGTCGGCAAGTCGAAGAAAGTGCGCACACGCCTCCTGAGCTACTTTCGCTGCGCCTACCCGGAGGACAAGGGTGCACGTATTCTCCGCGAGGCAACAGCCATCGACTGGGAGTACACGCCGAGTGAGTTCGCGGCGCTGCTGACCGAATTGCGGCTCATCAAGCGGCTGCGGCCCCGGTTCAACGTCGCGATGAAGCGTGACGCGCGTCACTACGCGTTCATCAAGCTCAGTCGCGGTACGGCGCCGAAGCTTCTGGTCGTTCGCGGCGCCGGCAGCGAAGACGGCGGTGTTTACTACGGGCCGTTCGTCGGGGCTCAGCGAATCGGCGAGGCCGTGCGTGAACTCAGTGACGCGCTCGGGCTCCGCGATTGTTCCCTCGATCAGAAGATGTACTTTGCTGATCAGGGCGATCTGTTCGGAGCGCCGGTGCGGACGCCTGGCTGCATTCGGCATGAGGTCCGAAAGTGTCTCGGACCGTGCGTTGGCGCGTGCACGGTGAACGCGTACCGCGAGCGCGTGACCATGGCTCGTGCCTTTCTCGAGGGGGCCGATGACGGGCCGATCGAGCGGTTGCGCGGAGAGATGCAGTTGGCGAGTGACCGTATGGAGTTCGAGCGAGCCGCGACGCTTCGCGACAAGCTCCATCGGCTCGAGGAGCTTCGCGAGCAGTTCGGACGCCTGCGATTCGCCGTCGAAACTTTGTCATTTCTTTACACGGTACGAGGGCACGAAGGCGACGATCGGTTGTATCTCATTCGTAGAGGACGGGTGCGGGCAGAAGTCCCTGCCCCGCGAACATCGCAGGATCGGCAGTCGCTCGACGCCCTGGTGGAGTCAGTGTATTCGCCGCCCGAGCGGCAAACGTCGTCCGTTCCGACGCACGAGATCGATGAGCTCTTGCTGTTGTCATCGTGGTTCCGTCGCAACCCGGCCGAGCTCGACAACACGCGCAGCGCCGTTCGTTCGTAGAGGGTGTATCACGCATCACACACGCAACTGAATCCCGTCGCCGGTCGTCAGAGGGAGGGTGGCCGGTGAATTGCACATTCGCTCGAGGCGCGCCGCGGCGCTCCAGCACCGCGGCCTCTAGCTCCGGGAGTAAGCGATGACGACCTCTTGGCAACCGACGACCCTCGTGCAGTGCATCAGCGTCCGGCCGTGGCTCACGTATCCCGGCTGCGACGAACCTGGTGGCTGTCACGACCTCACGCTCGGCCGCATCTACGAGATGCTCGGCGTCGAGGGCGGTGGGTCCTTCTACCGCATCGTCGACAACTCAGGGGAAGATTACCTGTACCCCGCCTCTCACTTCAAAGTCGTGTAGCAAGCAGGAACCGGCTACCGACTACCAACGACTCGGAACCAACAGCTCATCGCCAGCGCAGACATCACGACCGTGCTTCACCGGTCATGCGTCTGTGGTCGTAGTGGTTGGCTATCGGGGGTGCGGCGTTAGGCCCGCAGCGCGACAATTTCCGCCTCGGCACGACCACTGGCGATGGTCAGCCGTGCCACGCTCGGCATGATGTCGAACCGGCGTGGGCCCGCCGCACCCGGGTTCAGCACCAGGCGACCGGCAGCGCGCGCGACCAACGGTCGATGCGTGTGCCCGTACACGAGCACGTCCGCCGCGTACCGCTCCAGCAGCGTCTGCGGCGTCGGCGCGCCAACCTCGTGACCGTGGCTCACGTGGATCGAGACGCCGTCGATCGCCATGTCGATGGCCGCCGCGAGCCCTGGCTGACCCGGGGCATCGGTGTTTCCATACACGGCGCGCACCGGCGCGATGAGCCCGAGCTCGAGCAGGATCTCATCCCCGCCAACATCGCCCGCGTGCAGAATGAGCTCGACGCCAGCCAGCGCCGTATGCACATCCGGACGGAGCAGGCCGTGCGTGTCGGAGATGACGCCAATGACTTGCACGGGCGTTCCCGGTGCCATCAGTCGCCCGCCTCGCTCCCCCATCGCGGCACGAGCGCGTGCTCCACGCCGAGATGATCGAGCACGCGCGCAACCACGAAATTCACGAGGTCATCGATGGTACCCGGCCGGTGGTAGAAGCCGGGCGACGCAGGAAGCACCACGGCTCCGGCTCTGGTAATGGCAAGCATGTTCTCGAGGTGAATCGCGCTGTATGGCGTTTCCCTCGGAACGAGAATCAGCCGCCGCCGTTCCTTGAGCGCGACATCGGCGGCGCGCTCGACGAGCGATCGCGACGCACCGACGGCGATGGCCGACAGGGTTCCCATCGAACAGGGGCAGATCACCATGCCTGCCGTCAACGCCGACCCCGACGCCGGAGCCGCGCCGCGATCGCGGTCATCGAAGACGCGAACCATCTGGTCCCACCTCGCCGCACCGACCCGGTCACGCAGCGCTGCCACCGACCCGATACCCATCTCCGTATCGAGCAGCCTCAGACCGTGGTCGGACACGATCAGGGATACCCGCTGTTGGCGCTCGACCAACGTTTCGAGCAGCCGCACGGCGTACGGTGCGCCGGAGGCCCCCGTCACCGCCATCACGATGGGCCGCTCGGCGGTCCTGCTCATCGCACCAGGCGCTCGGCGAGCACGAAACCGAAAAACGTTAGGCTGATGACGCCGTTCATCGTGAAGAACGCCGCGTCCAGGCGAGACAGGTCGTCGCCTCGCACGAGTGAGTGCTCGTACAAGAGAAGCGCTGCGGCGACGACCACACCGGCCGCGTAGAGCCAGCCCACCGGGACGGCGGCGCCCACGGCGGCGAGTGACACGATCGTCAGCACGTGGAGGCCGCGCGCAATCGCGAGTGCCCCTCGGCGGCCGAACACGACGGGCACGGAGTGCAATCGCTCCGCGCGATCGAATTCCTCATCCTGCAGTGCGTACAGGATGTCGAAGCCCGCCGTCCAGGATGAAACGCCGGTCGCCAGCGCGATCAACATCCACCACGGCGTGCTCCACGCGCCGGACACGGCCAGGTATCCGCCGACCGGCGCGATCGCGAGCCCGACGCCGAGCACGATGTGCGACCAGTGCGTGAACCGCTTCGTGTAGCTGTACCAGAGCACCCATCCGAGCGCGATCGGGCTCAACATCGCGCAGAGCGGGTTGAGCTTCCAGGCGGCAACCACGAACACCACACTCGCGGCGAGCACCGCGAGCGAGGCCTCCCGAACCCCCAGGAGACCGGCCGGCAGTTCGCGCTTCGCGGTCCGCGGGTTCCGGGCATCGATCTGCCGGTCCACGATACGATTGAAACCCATCGCCGCGAAGCGGGCCGCCGTGAAGGCAAGCACGATCCAGCCGAGCGTCGCCGGCGTCACGCCGTGCGAGTAGCTCGCCAGCGTTGCACCCACGAGCGCGAACGGCAGCGCGAACACCGTATGCGGCAGCTTCACGAAGTTGACGTAACGAACGAGCCGTGAGCCGCCGTCGAACGTCTGCCCTTCCCGTGGTCGAGTCATTCCCCGTCCCCTCCCGCACCGAATCGCGACACGACTTCGCCAAGCGATCCCGCCGAGCGCTCGAGCGCGTACGCCGTTTCGCGCAACTGCTCTGTCAGCGACCGTTGATGCTGCATCGCCCGCGCCGCTTCGTCCGTTGCCGCGGACGATGCGTCGGCGGCGTCGGCAACGCGCGTGGACGCCTCGTTCATCTGCCTGACGAGCAGATCCTGGCGCTCCGACGCTTTCAGCACGGCGTCCGCCAACGATAACGTGCGCCGGGCATCCTGCTCGATGGACTGAAACACCGAGACCGCCTCCTGCATCACCTGCTCGCCACGCTTCACCGCCGATTCCATGCTCGCGACGCGCCCCGATGCGTCCTCGATCCGATCGATCATCTCGCGCACCAGGACCTCGATCCGGCCAACGGAGCCGCCGCTCTGCATCGCGAGTTTGGCCACTTCTTCGGCGACCACGGCGAATCCGCGGCCGGCCTCGCCGGCGCGCGCGGCCTCGATCGATGCGTTGAGCGCGAGGAGATTGGTCTGGCGGCCAATGTCGCCAACGACCGTAGTAACATCGCCGATGTCTCCCGAGGCGGTTCGGAGCGCGACCATCCGCTGCACGAGGTCGCGCGCCAGTTCTGCCAAGTCGGTCACCGACTTCATGGCATCGGCCGCGCGCCTAACGCCAAGTTGTGCACTGGTCTCGACCTTTGCCGAGATCTCGCGCGACTCGCGCGCCGACGCGTGCGTCGCAGCCGCCGCCTCCTCGAGCTGGGCCGCCGCCTGCCGAATCTGGCGGGCAGCTTCCATACTGCGACTGACGCCGCCCGACACTCCGTTGAGCGACGTCGTGATGCGGCCGGCTCCATCCGCAACCGTCGCGCCGATTCTCGCGACGTCGGACGACGCCCCCAGCACTTCGGTCGCCGTTTTCCGCGTCTCGCCGATCAGCGCACCGACTTCGCTCAGGGCCAGGGCAACGTCCTGACTGGCGGCGCCGTCGCTGCCCCGCAGCAGCATCGCCCAGTCGCCCCGGCGCACGGCCGACGCCAGATCCTCGAGCAGCGCGAGCGGCCGGGACATGATCGCGTTGAGCTTGACGACGAACCACGCAATGGCCGCGAGTGACAGCACCCACGCGAGAATCACCTCCGCCGGCTGCAGTCCGCGGAACGCCACCGTATACACGATCGTTCCGATCACGAGCATGAAGATGCCCAGGGTGCTCGCGATGTCCGCGATCAACCGCTTCGGGTAGCGAACCCGAACGAACGCGACCGCCGCGCCGACGAACACGAACATGAACGCAAGCGTGAAGTACAGCCGCGCCGGATTGTACCCCCGCGGTTCCTGCAGCAACATCGCGGCCCGGAGCAGTGCCATCATCGCCGGATCACCCGCGCGCTCCGATGCCGAGCTGCGGCCAGAGCGCATCGACGCGAGCCCGTGTTGCCGCATCCATCTCGATCACCTTCGGCCAGCTTCGGGTGAATCCCTCTTCGGGCCATTTGCGCGTCGCATCGATACCCATCTTCGAGCCGTAAGTGAACGCTCGGCTCGAATGATCGAGCACATCGACCGGCCCCATCGTGAAGCGCGTGTCACGCTCGGGATCGATGTTGTTGAGTGCCACCCACCAGGCTTCCTGCGGATTCCGGACGTTGACTTCCTTGTCGACGATCACCAGCACCTTCGCGAGCGACATGAGCCCCTGCCCCCACATGGCATTCATCACTTTGTAGGCCTGCCCGGGATACTGCTTGTCGATCGACACGAAGACGAGGTTGTGGAAGATGCCCTCGGCAGGCATGTGATAGTCGACGATTTCGGGAATCGTCAGTTTCAACAGCGGCAGGAAGATGCGCTCCGTCGCGTGGCCGAGATAGAAATCCTCCATTGGCGGGCGCCCAACGATGGTCGATGCGTAGATCGGGTTCCGGCGCATCGTGACCGCAGTGATGTGCACCTGCGGATAGAGGTCTGCCTCGGAGTAGAAACCCGTGTGGTCGCCGAACGGCCCTTCAACGACGAGTGCCTCACGCGGATCGATGTGACCCTCGAGCACAAACTCCGCGGACGCCGGCACGTCGAGGTCGCAGGTTATCGCCTTGGTGAGGTGAACCGGCGCACCGCGGAGAAAGCCTGCGAACAGGAACTCGTCGACGGTCGGCGGCAGCGGAGCCGAGGCCGAGTAGATCGACGCCGGGTCGGCGCCGATGGCGACGCACACCGGCATGGTCTCGCCACGCTCCGCCATCTCGCGCCAGTGTGCGGCACCGACCTTGTGACGTTGCCAGTGCATTGCGACTGTCCGCGGGCCGAGCACCTGGACCCGGTACATGCCGACGTTTCGGATCCCACGCTTCGGATCTCGCGAGATGACCATGGGAAGCGTGATGTACGGGCCGCCATCCTCCGGCCAGGTGGTCATGACGGGCAACTTGCGCAGGTCGACCTGGTTGCCCTGCCAGACGACCTCCTGACAGGGCGGTGACCCTCGCGTTGCCCGGGGCGGGAAGCGCGCGATTTCCAGCAGCCGCGGGATGAGCGAGAGCTTCGCGACGATGCCGTCGGGCACCTTGAGATCCATCAGCTGCGTGATTCGCGCGCCGATGTCGTCGAGGTCGCGAACGCCGAGGGCGATCGCCATTCGGCGCATCGAGCCGAACAGGTTGATCGCCACCGGGTACGCGGAGGCGCTGCCGTCATCCAACACCGGCTGCTCGAACAGCAGCGCGGGGCCGCCGCCGGGCATCTTCATGGCCCGGTCGGCGATCTCGCACATCTCGAGCTTCACCGCGACCGGCTGCCTAACGCGGACGAGCTCGCCGGCCCCGTCGATGGCAGCGATGAAATCAGAGAGCGAATCGAGGGTCATGAGGGACGTGTCGTCACCCAGGCGGTCGGCTCAGATCGGAGGGCGTCCCGGCTTGTCGCCGGCGTGAATCGCGGCAATGCCCATGGTCAGCGACTCCCATCGAACGTTCACGAACCCGGCGGCGCGCATGGCACGCGCGAGCTCCTCCTGCATCGGGAACCGCGCGACCGATTCAGGGAGGTACCGATAGGCGGTTGGGTGCCTGCTGACGATCCGGCCGACGGCGGGCAATACGGCGTGGAAATACGTGTGGTAGACCCCGCGGACGATGCGCGAGCGTGGCGTCGAGAACTCGAGAATCACGAACCGCCCGCCCGGTTGAAGAACGCGGTAGGCTTCCGCCAACGCGGCGGGCAGGCTGGCGACGTTGCGGATCCCGAACGCAACGATGGCGCCGGCAGCGGCGTCGTCGGCAACGGGAAGCTCCAGGGCATCGGCGGTCACGGGAGCCACGAGCACGCGAGATGCCTTGTTCGATCCAGCCCGGAGCATTGGCTCGGCGAAGTCGGTGCCAAGCACGAGCCCGCGAAATCCCCGGGTCTGTGCAAGCTCCGACGCGACGTCGAGGGTTCCGGCACATAGGTCGATGTACACGCCGGCCGGATTCCGCAACGGATCGAGCTCCGCGATCGCGCGCCGACGCCACCGTCGATCGATGTTGAAGCTGAGAAGGTGGTTGAGGAGATCGTAGCGGGGCGCGATCTCCGAGAAGACACGGCGCACGTAGGCGCGCTTCTCGGCGCCGCCTGCGGCGGCGGCTCGGGCTTCGGTCTTCTCGAGGTCGACTGTTGGCATTCGGACCGAAAGGTATAGCTTCCTCCCACCGCCGGCGACGCTGTCTCTCGTGGAGCCGCCGCCGTCCCCTGCATGGCGCCATCACTCGACTTAGCGAATCTACCGGACGCCGATGTCGTCAAGCTCGCCCAACAAGGGCGGGAGGCGGCGTTCCGCGAGCTTCTCCGACGGTACGAGCGGCCGGTCTTTTCCCTGATTTTCCGTATGGTTCGGGACCGCGAGATCTCCGAGGACCTCGCGCAGGACACCTTCATCAAGGTGCTGAACCACATCGACCGATATCGCCCCGAGTTCAAGCTCTCCAGTTGGCTGTTCAAGATCGCCAACAACGTCGCGATCGATCATCTGCGTAAGCGTCAGCTGGACACCATCAGCATCGATGGATCGCCCCACGCCGCGACGGCAGCGGAGGTCGAGGCGACGTCATTCGACCTGACCGCCCGACAGGAATCTGCACTCGAGGAGATGGAGGCACGGGAGCTCGGTACCGCGATCGAGCGGGCGATCGCTCGCCTCCGCCCCGAGTACCGTTCGTGCATCATGCTGCGTCACGTCGAGGGCCGATCCTACGAGGAGATCGCTGCCACCCTGGACCTGCCGCTGGGAACCGTAAAGACCTATATCCATCGCGCACGCCACGAGCTGCGCGAGGCGCTCGAACACGTGAAGGGCCCCGGGTAAGCCAATTCGAATTTACCTGAAACCCTTTCTAAGCCCGCCCGTACGGCCCGGTTGGAGGATTTGTGGAACACAGGCACCTACTACCAGACGAAATCGATCAGCTCCTGGACGGCGAGGCCGGATTCGGCGTCGCTCCGCTCCTGGCGCACGTCGAGAACTGCGCAGCGTGTCGCGCCGAACTGGCCGACGCTCGGCAGGTGGTAAGCGCGCTCGAGCGCATGCCACATTTTGCGCCATCCCCGCTGTTCAGAGACCGGGTGATGACGCAGGTCCAGGTCTTCGAGCCCTGGCACGTTTCGGCACTCGACACGGCAAAGCGGTGGCTTCCCGCGTCCCGATCCGCCCGGTTCATTGGGGTCGCCGCAACATCTGTTTTCGCCCTTGTCGTTTCACTGACCGCCGTCTGGATGGCAGTGAGGCTGGACGCGTTCCTGTTCTTCTTCGACCTCGCCGGCCAGCGCGTCCGCGCCGCCCTGTTCGACTCACTCGGGGGGGCGATCGCTAGCACGTTCGGCACCGCTGCCGTTGACGCGCTCCGCACCGGCGGAGTGGCGGCCGTGGCAGGTGTAACCAGCTTCCTGGTCGTGGTGGTCCTGGCTGCGGTCGGGCTCAGGGCTGTCGTAGCGACCGCTCGTCGACGCCGGGCGACCTGAACCAATGCGAACGGCCATTCTCCCGCTGATCCTCGCGGTCGCTGCGGCGCCGCTGACGGCTCGGCAGGCCGCCGGCATCCAGCAGAACCCGAACGCCGAGAAGCCGACCGCCGAGTCCTCGGCCAAGGCTGCGACGCCGGCCGGTGCCGTCGAGGCAGCCGATTCGGCAAACGTTCAACTGCCAAAGGCGACCCTCGACTCCCTGACGGAGCTCGTGAACCGGTTCCGCCGAGATCCCGAAGCGGTGCCATTGCCGCCGAACACTCAGATCGCGATGGGCGGCCGGACTATTCCGGCAGGGACCTCGGTCGCGGGGCCGGTCGCGGCAGCGGGCGGGCCGCTCCACGTCTACGGCACCGTGACCGGCGATGCCATCGCCATCGGCGGCGACGTGATCGTACACCCGGGCGCTCGTATCACCGGCAATGCGGTATCAGCGTTAGGCACCGTGACCCTGGCCGGCGGAACCGTCGGCGGAGAGATCCGTCAGCTCGCCGGCGCGCTCGGTGCCGTTCAGCAGGCAGCCGAGGTGGAGTCGCCGGCGCGCAGCACGCGGCATGCCCTCGCGCTGTCATCGAGTTGGCTGATCATCCTCGTGCTCATGGCGATCGGCGTGCTGCTGTTCGCCGGCGACTATCTCGACGGCGTCGTGGATTCCCTCGAGGGCCGTTTCGGTCGCTCGTTCTGGGCTGGCATCGCGACGCAGCTCGCGCTCGCGCCGGTGCTCTGCCTCCTTGTCATCGCCCTCGCCG
Organism: Gemmatimonadaceae bacterium; assembly: GCA_036274195.1. Taxonomy (GTDB): domain Bacteria; phylum Gemmatimonadota; class Gemmatimonadetes; order Gemmatimonadales; family Gemmatimonadaceae; genus JAJKIV01. The sequence continues at coordinate 55,323 of DASUGD010000050.1, forward strand.
TCACCATTCTCGGCATACTGCTCATTCCGTTCGCGATCGTGGCGTTCGTCCTCGCGGTCGCGGGGCTGATCACGCTCGGGTTCCTCGCCATTGCGCGCGTCACCGGCGAGTCGGTCGCACCGGCTGCGAGCAAGCGGTACTCGGCGCGCGGCGCAGCACTTCGGGCGCTCGTGGTTGGCGTGTCCATCTACATGGGGCTTTGGGTGCTCGCGTCGGCGTTCGCGTGGGCGCCGATCGTGGAGACGGTGCTTCGCGCGGTCGCTATAGCGATCACCTGGGTGGCGACCACCGCGGGCCTTGGCGCTGCCGTGATTTCGCGCGGTGGCACCAAGCGGTCGGCACCGACGCCGTCGCTCGCAGCGGTGAACGACATCCCGTGGCAGACGCCCACGCCGGTAACCGGCGTGGTGGCAGCACGCCGGCCAACGCCGGCGTCTCCCGCGCGCGACCGATGACGGCACGCACGAGCCGCCTGCTCGCGCTCGGTCTCGCGTCGGTGGCGGCGTCCGTGGTTGCGCCGACGGCCCGCGCCCAGAGCTGGCGTACACTCGACGTCGCGCGCCAGCTCACCGACTCCTCGCCGGCGTCGGTCCGGGTCGTGTATGGCACCGGCCGAATCGGCGTCAGGGCGACATCGAGTCCGCTGCTGTACCACATGCAGCTGCGATACGACGCGACACGTACCCAGCCCCGCCACACGTTCAACACGGCATCTCGCAAGCTGCAAATCGGCGTGCAGAAGTCGGAGATGCGGTTCTCCGGGCGCAACGACTCAGACGCCGGGCATCTGCAGCTCGAGCTTTCGAGAACCACGCCCCTCGATCTCAACCTGGATCTCGGCGCGGTGGAATCAGATCTCGATCTCACCGGGCTCAGAATCTCCAAGCTGCACGTCGAGTCCGGCGCGAGTGATGCCAAGCTGCGCTTCGACTCGCTCAACGCGACGCGAATGAGCGTCCTCGAGATCTCGCTGGGCGCCGCCAGTTTCCGGGGAGAACGCCTCGCGAACGCGAACGCACAGGACATCCGGGTGGATGCGGGAGTGGGCAACGTCGAGCTCGACCTTGGCGGCCAGTGGACTCAGGACATCGACCTCCACGTGGAGGTGACGCTCGGGATCGTCACCATCCACATCCCGTCGGATGTCGGAGTGCACGTGTCGCTCGAGAAAACCGTCGCGTCCTTCGATCACGACGGCCTGATCGAGCGCGATGGCGGCTGGGTTTCGAAGAACTGGGACTCGGCACCGCACAAGGTCCGCGTCACCGCCGAAACCGTTTTCGGCAAGCTCTCGATCGATAGAACGGGGCGTTAACCCACCGCCTCTTCGCACACCATTTGCGCTCGTAGGCGCCACACGACGGGAGTGGCGCATGGTAATACTGGGGTATCGAGCCGGGTCGATCGCGAAGAAGGCGCTGAAGGAGACGCTGGACGACAATCTCCTTGGGCTGGCCGCGCAGACGGCCTACTACTTCTTCTTCTCGCTTTTCCCCCTGCTTCTGTTCATCGCCCCCCTGCTCAGCCTCGTCGGCAACAAGCAGGAGACGTTCGCACTCTTCACGTCGCAGCTGCAGCAGGTCGTACCGAGCGAGGGTTGGGCGCTCATCGGCGGCGTGATCAAGGACGTCGTCTATGCGAAGAACGCGCCCGGGCTCATGTCCATTGGTGCGCTGCTCGCGATCTGGGCCGGCTCGAACGTGTTCGGGGCGCTCATAGGGGCACTGAACGTCGCTTACGACGTCAAGGAAACCCGCCCATGGTGGAAGCAGAAGCTCATCGCACTGGCGAGTGTGGTCGTCGTCGGCTTAGTCGTGCTCATCTCGACGGTCATGATCCTCGCCGGTGACAAGATCACGAGCTGGATCGCAGGCCGGCTAGCGCTCGACTCCGGTACGCAAGCGCTCGTGACCATCGTTCAGGTACCGATCGCGTTCGCGCTGCTGGTCGCGATCGCGGGTCTGTCGTACTACTTCCTGCCGAACCTCCGCCAGAGCAAGAAACAGGTGCTCGTCGGAGCGGTCTTCACGACCATCGGGTGGGCGCTCGTGACCGTGGCGCTTCGTGTCTACATGGCGAATTTCGCGAATTACAACGCCACGTATGGCGCGATCGGCGGCGTGATCGCGCTGCTCACGTGGATGTACTTCTCGATGCTCGTCTTTCTGATCGGTGGTGAGATCAACTCCGAGATACATCACGGCACGGGTGCCGTCGCGCCGCGCGCCGGAATGCTCTACGGTGGCCGGATCGAGACCGCGGCAGCCGCAGGGGTTCCGTCGCTCGATCGCGTCGAACGGATCGAGCCGTTAGGCGCCCGGCGCACGTAGCGTCACGCGCGTGCCGCGCGTGATCTCCAGCGCGCGCGCGGCGCTTCCGTCGCGCTGGGCGATCTCGACGAAGCCGCTCGAGCCGACGAGCGCGATGATGTCGCCAACGGGACCGTCGGCATACGTACGGACGATCGGCATCGTCCGTCCCCGGATCTCGATCCGGCCACCCCGCGGGGCAATCAGGTTGCTGATCGCGTTCCCGAACCGATCGACGGCAATGATCTCGCCGACCACTGAGCCGTCGCTGGCTCGCCGTGCCTCCGGCGTCCGCCTGATGACCGGATCGAGGCACGGCCCACCAAGCGCATCGATCGCGGTGCCGGTCGCGAGAAGTGCTGCTGCCGGAGCGAACACGTCACGTCCGTGGAATGTGGCCGAGGCGTTCGGCGGAACCGGTAGCGACACGGCGCGCGATCCGCCTGCCAGGAGCGCCGGACTCAGAACGCCGTTGTCCGGACCCACGAGGAACCGATCGTCGCTGCTCACTGCGAGCGCGTTGCGATCCGAGCCGACGCCGGGGTCGACAACGACGAGATGGACGGTCCCGCTCGGGAAGCGACGCCAGTAGCGTGCGACCGCAAGGCGTGCCGCCTCGACGTCCTGGGCCGCAATCTCGTGTGAGAGATCGACCATCGTGAGATCCGGCACCGCCGAAAGCAGCACGCCCTTCAGCTCCGCAACGTAGCCGTCGGCGGTGCCGAAATCGGTGAGCAAGGTGATGATCGGTCGCATGGGCTAGACGGATTTGTGCTTCCAGCCGCCCGCGCGCCAGAGGATGATCATGGCGATCCCCCGCGCAGCGGCCGTGAGTGAGATGACCCACCAAATGCCGTCAACGCCCCAGTGATCGGCCGCCCACCAGGCGAGCGGAATGCGTAGCGCAGTCAACGCGGTCGACGTGAACATGGGTGGGACCGTGTGCCCCGCCCCTCCGAGTGCACCCTCCAGAACGACTTCGGCACAAACCGTGAGATCGGCCAGCGCACCGATGCGCAGGTAGTGCGCGGCGACGGTGATGACAGCGGCCTCGGACGTGAAGAGTGCGGCCAACCTCTCGGGGACGATGAGAGCCGCTGCCACGGCCGCGAGGGCCGGCGCCGTGGCATAGCCCAGCGTCACCCAGCCAGCGCGCTCGGCGCGATCGATCTTGCGTGCGCCGAGGTTCTGGCCGACGATCGCGGCCGCCGCGGCGCCGAACCCCACGCCGACGGTGTAGAGCCAGCTCTCGACCCGATGGCCGATGCCTAACGCCGCGAGCGCTGGCGTGCCGAACCGCGTCGTCGTCCGCGTGAGCGCGACGTAGATCAGGGAGAACATGACCCCCGTCAGGGCGGTCGGCAGGCCGATCCGGGCAACGGAACGGACGGTTCGCCGCGTGACGCGTCCCGCGCGCATGAGGCCGCGCCGCGACAACAGCGCCAACCCTGCCATGAACGCGCCGCCCCGTGTGAGGACGAGGGCAATCGCCGCCCCCACGATCCCGAGCCGTGGCGCGCCGGCCAGACCGAGGATCAGTACCGGGTCGAGCACGAGCGTGCAGGCCGTCGACACGAGAAGCAGCGTGAACGGCGTGCGTGTGTCACCGGACGCACGGAACGCCGCATCGATCGCGAAATAGCCGTAGATGAGCGGCGCGCCGATGAAATAGACGCGAAGGTAGTCGCGCCCGAGTGCCGTGACCTCGGGCGGCGTCCGCATGAGCGCGAACAGGTAGTCGACCGAGAGCGCGCCGGCGAAGCCAATGCCGAGGCCTAACGCGATGGCGAACCCAAGCGCCTCGCCGACCACGCGCGCGGCCTGGTCGGACCGGCCTTCGCCATGGCGGCGAGCGGCGACGGCCGTTAGGCCTACACTCACCATCTCCGCCACGGAGATGACCAACCAGATCCAGAACACCGCGGTCGACACCGCGGCGAGGCCTCGCGCGCCGATTCGCTTCCCGACCCAGTACGCGTCGGCCGAAGCGAACACCGTCATGAGCACGTTCGACGCAACCGCGGGGAGCGCGAGGCGGCGAATGACGGCCCCGAGCGAATCGTCGACCACGCTCGCTTCGCGCGCAGCTCCTGCTACCGATACCGTGGCGGCACCATCGTGTGCCTCGAACGGCAGCGCGGCCGCCGGAGCAGGTTCCGGCGGCCGCGCGACGATCTCGCCTGCGCTATCGCGCGCGGTCACGGGGCCGCGGGCGCTCCGAGTGCCATCGTCACGCGGTCGGCCAGCGACCTGAGCGCACGCGCAGCAGCGGCATCGGGTTCCGCGACGACGATGGGCGTTCCGCGGTCGCCACCCTCGTGGATGCGCGGATAGAGGGGGATCTCGCCAAGCAGTGGCAGCTCCAGCTCATCGGCCAGACGCTTTCCACCACCGGTTCCGAAGATCGCCGTCGGCTTGCCGCAATGCGGACACTCGAACCAGCTCATGTTCTCGACGATACCCAGCACGGGGACGTTGACGCGCTGAAACATCTTCGCGCCACGCAGTGCGTCTCCGGTAGCAACGTCCTGCGGCGTCGTGACGATGATGGCGCCGTGCACGTGGGTCGCCTGAACGAGTGACAGCTGCGCGTCGCCGGTGCCCGGCGGCATGTCGACGAGAAAATAGTCAAGCTGTCCCCACGCGACATCGCGCAGGAACTGCGTGACGATCTTCATCACGATGGGGCCGCGCCAGATCGCCGGCTGATCACGCTCGATGAGGAATCCGAGACTGATCACCTTCACACCGTGCGCCTCTAACGGAATGATCTTCTCGTTCACAACCGGAGGCGGCGCGTTGACGCCCATCATCCTCGGCACGTTAGGCCCGTAGACGTCGGCGTCCATGAGACCCACCCGGGCACCCGACGCGGCGAGCGCGATCGCGAGATTCGTCGCGACGGTGGACTTGCCAACACCGCCCTTGCCGCTCGATACGGCCAGGATGCGGCCGAGGTGCGGGTACGCGACCGGCGTCGGTGCGGACGGCCGGGGGGCCTGAGCCGGCGCCGCATTCATGACCGGCAACGTGCGCGCACCGCCCCCACCGCCCCCCGGCGGCGCGGCGTTGGCCGGCGACGACCGACCACCCGGCTCGGACGCGTCCTTCACATCGACGCGGACGTCGGCAACGCCATCGACGCGCTCGATGGCCTCGCGCACGTCGCGAACGAGCGTGGCCGGGTCGTCCGGAGCCAGCAGAATCGTTAGGCGCACCCGGCCCGCGGTCGTCGTCGCGACGTCCCGGACCATCTCTGAAGAGACCACGTCGGCGCCGGTTCGCGGGTTGACGACCGAGCCCAGCGCGGTCGCGATCCGCTCGTGCAAGGTCTGAGTCATCGATCGGTCCGTTCGATCCGGCGCACGTCTTTCACTTCGGGAACCCGGGCACGTAGATGGGCGGCAATGCCTTCGATCATGTTCGCAGCGGACATCTCACAGTCGGGACAGTCCCCCTCGACTCGCAGGAGCGCCGTCCCGGTCTCCATTTCGAACCGCACCAGCTCGATGGTCGCTTCAGCGATGTGGAGCAGTGGTCGGAGATCGACGAGCGTTTCGCGGATGCGACCGTCGACGTCGCCCTCGCCACGTACGCCCTTCATGAACATCAAGCCAGCGCCTCCTTGGCCGACGGTCCGGCCCCGTTGGAGACGAATGCGCGCGCCGCGGAGACGACGCGAAGGCGCACATCCTCCATCGAGCCGGGAATCAATGCGCCCGCCGCCTTCGCGTGGCCACCGCCGCCGAACTGGCGGGCAAAACGATTCACGTCCACGTCGCCGGTGCTGCGGAACGACACTTTCACCTTCCCGTAACCGAGATCACGGAAGAAGATGGCCAGTCGCGTGCCGGAGATGGAGCGCGGGTGCTCGACAATGCCCTCGAGGTCTTCGGAGCTGACGTCGTAGCGGTCGAGCGCGTCCGCCGGGACCGAGATCCAGGCAATGCCGTAGTCGCGGTCGACCTCCAGCGTACTCAGCGCGTCGCGGAGGAGCGCCAATCTCCCCGGGGAGACCGACGCGTAAATTCGGCGATACATCTCCTCGGGGTCGACTCCCGCGGCGAGCAGCTGGCCGGCAATCGCGTGCGCGCGCGGCGTCGTGTTGCTGAATCGAAAGCCACCCGTATCGGTGAGAATCGCCGCGTAGAGCGCGGTTGCGATCGGCTCGGTGAGCTCCAGCCCGACAACCGACGCGAAGTCGAAGACGAGCTCGCCCGTCGCACAGGCCGTCGTGTCGGAAAACATCACGTCGCCTGCCGGCTCATCGGACGCAATGTGATGGTCGATCACGAGACGAGGGACGGTGAGCTTGCGCACTGCGTCGGCCAGGACACCGAGCCGCTTTACATCGCTCACATCCAGCACGATGAGAGCGTCCAGCGGCGTCAACGCGGCCGCGCCTTTCGCCGTGTGATCGATGAGGTCATCGCCCAGCAAAAACGAAAACGTCGCCGGCCACGGCGTCGGATTGACGATGCGGGACTCGATGCCAAGCTGGCGGAGCAGTCGCGCCAGCCCCGCAACGGAGCCGCACGCGTCGCCATCGGCGTTCATGTGCGTCGACAGGACGACTCGCTGGCCCGCGTGCAGCTCGGCGGCGAGTCGCTCGATTGCAGCCTGTCGGTGAGCGGGTGGCTTGATGAGATCCGATGGTTGCACGACCGGCAGTCAGGGAACGCGAAAGCGGCGCCCAAAGTAGGCGCCGCCACTAAGATAACCCCTCGTGGCAGGCAGTGCGCACCGGCACCGCCCGCCACCAGTATTACAGGCTCAGCGTGCCCTCGCCGGCGCCATGTCGCCGCGGCCCGCGCGAGAGTGCGTGCGGCCATAGCCAAAGTAGATGAGGAAGCCGATCGCCAGCCAAATGAGGAGTCGATACCACGTGTCGATCGGGAGGTAACTCATCATGTAGCCGCAGATCAGAATCGCGAGGATCGGAACGATGGGGACGAGCGGCGTGCGGAACGGCCGGTGGAGATCCGGGGACCGGTAGCGCAGCACGAGAATACCGGCACTCACGATGACAAACGCCAGCAACGTCCCAATGGAGACGAGCTCGCCGAGCAGCCCGATTGGGAAAAGGCCTGCAACGACCATCGCGACGGTTCCCGTGATGATCGTCGCCAGGTACGGCGTGCGATACTTCGGGTGCACCTTGGAGAACACCGGCGGGAGCAGACCGTCGCGCGACATCGAGTAGAAGATGCGCGGCTGGCCGAGGAGCATAACGAGTACGACCGACGCCAGTCCGGCAATCGCGCCGACGTTGATCAGGTAGGTGAGCCAGCGGAGCGCCGGACCTGCCTTCTCGATCGCGACGAACACCGGATGCGGGACGTTCAGCTCCTGATACGGCGCGAGACCCGTCATCACGAGCGCCATGAGAATGTAGAGCACCGTACAGATCGCGAGCGAGCCGAGAATGCCTATGGGCAAGTCTCGTTGCGGGTTTTTCGCTTCCTGTGCGGCGGTGGATACCGCATCGAACCCGATGTAGGCGAAGAAGATCACGCCCGAAGCGCGGACGATGCCGCTCCATCCGTAGTGCCCGAACTCACCCGTGTTCGCCGGAATGAACGGCGTCCAGTTGGCGGAGTTCACGTACATGAAGCCGAACGTGATCACGAGAATGACGATCGCGATCTTGATGAAGACGACGGCGTTGTTGAAGCGCGCGGACTCCTGAATGCCAATGACGAGCAGGAGCGTGAGAATCGCCACCAGCGCCATGGCTGGGATATTCAACACGCCGTGGATCTGCTGGTACTGGGGACCGCACGCGCCGGTAATGAGCTCGTTGTTCGCGGGGTTCACACAGAGTACCGACGGCACCAGTGTGTGCGTGCCCTCCACCCCGAACGGCGCCGACGTGAACTGCCGCGGGATGTGAATGCCGATCTGTCCCATGAACTCGGCGAAATAGCCGGACCATCCCACCGCGACCGTTGCTGCCGCGAACAGGTACTCGAGGATCAGGTCCCAGCCGATGATCCAGGCGATGAACTCACCGAGCGTCGCGTAGCCGTAGGTGTAGGCGCTGCCGGCGATCGGGATCATCGAGGCGAATTCCGCGTAGCAGAGGCCCGCGAACAGGCACCCCAACCCCGCCAGCACGAACGACAGGACGATGGCCGGCCCCGCGTACTGGGCCGCTGCCGTTCCCGTCAGGACGAAGATACCGGCGCCGATGATCGCGCCGATACCGAGGAGGGTGAGGTTGAGAGCTCCGAGCGACCGCTTGAGGGTATGTTCACCCTCGAGTGACGCTTCGCTCTGGAGGTGCTCCACGCTCTTCTTGGACCATAAGCCCATGCGCTGTCTCCGCGATCGGTGATTCGGTGAGCCGGCTATCTCGATTCGTTATACGCCGGATGATGCCCCAAAAACCGCGCGGGAAGGTGGGACGGGGCTCAGAGCCTTGTCAAGGCGACGTCAAGCGCTCGCACATGTGTCAGAACTAACAACTGCCGGGAAACGGGAAACGGGAAACGGGAAACCCGTCGTTTCCCCGTTTCCCGTTTCCCGTTTCCCGTTTCCCGGCAGTCCCTATTCCCTCGAGTAGTTAGGCGCTTCCCGGGTGATCACGACGTCGTGCGGGTGCGACTCGCGCAGGCCCGCGGTCGTGATTCGCACGAACTGGCTGCAGGTCCGAAGCTCGTCGATCGAGCCACAGCCGACGTAGCCCATGCCGCTGCGAAGGCCGCCGACCATCTGAAACAGCACGTCGGAGACGGGGCCCTTGTACGGCACGCGACCCTCGATCCCCTCGGGAACGAGCTTCTTCGGCGACATCTCGCCTTCCTGGAAGTACCGATCGGCACTGCCATCCTGCATGGCGCTCAGGCTTCCCATGCCCCGAATCATCTTGAAGCGTCGGCCCTCGAGGAGAATCGACTCGCCAGGACTCTCCTCCGTACCCGCGAGCATCGATCCCATCATGACGCTCGACGCGCCTGCTGCGAGCGCCTTCACGATGTCACCCGAGTACTTGATCCCGCCATCCGCGATGACCGGGATCTCGCCGGCCCCGTCGACCGCATCGAAGATCGCGGTCAGCTGCGGAACTCCAACCCCGGTGACGACACGTGTGGTGCAGATGGAGCCCGGTCCGACGCCGACTTTCACCGCGTCGACGCCGCGTTCCACGAGCGCCTGGGCGCCTGCGCGCGAGGCGACGTTGCCGACGACGAGCTGGATTTCGGGGAACGCCTCACGCACGACGGCCGTTGCCTGCAACACGCCATCGCTGTGCCCGTGCGCGGTGTCGATGACGAGAACATCGGCGCCGGCATCGATGAGCGCCTTCGCGCGGTCCATGTCGCGTCGTGACGCGCCGATGGCCGCCGCAACACGAAGTCTGCCGTGGTGGTCCTTGTTCGCGTTAGGGTACTGACGACGCTTGTGAATGTCCTTGACCGTCACGAGCCCCTTGAGCTTCCCGTTCGCATCCACCACGGGTAGTTTCTCGATGCGGTGCTCCCCCAGAATGCGCTCAGCTTCATCGAGCGTCGTCCCGACGGGGGCCGTGATGAGGCCCGAGGAGGTCATCGCCTCGCGCACGGGGCGGTCGAGGCTCCGCTCGAACTGCAGGTCACGGTTGGTGATGATCCCCACAAGCCGGTCATCGCCGTCCACGATCGGAAGTCCCGAGATCTTGAAGCGACTCATGAGGCTCACGGCTTCGCGCAGGGTCGCGTCGGGGGAGAGCTTGATCGGATTGAGAATCATCCCGCTCTCGGAGCGTTTGACGCGATCGACCTCAGCGGCCTGCCGGTCGACGGACATGTTCTTGTGCAGCACACCAATGCCGCCGGCACGTGCCATCGCGATCGCCATGTCCGACTCCGTGACGGTATCCATCGCCGCCGCGACGAGCGGGACATTCAGCTCGATACCGCGTGTGAAGCGGGATTTCGTGCTGACATCGCTCGGGTGAACCACCGAATGTCGGGGAACGAGCAGGACGTCGTCGAACGTGAGGGCGACGTCGGTGCGAACGCGCGCGCTACCATGCGGACGCGGGTCATCAAAACGCACCGGCCCGCTGTCCGACTTGGTCGGTCGAGCGGGCCGTGAAGTGGATCGAGTCGAGGTTGCCATAGCGAAACGTAGAAGCGCCGCTGGGACATGTCCAGCGGCGCTGGGGTCTAGGCGCGTCCGATCGTCCTCAGTCGCCGACGGACACGGCGTGGAAGAAAGAACGCTGCGGCGGTGAGCACGTTCCGCAGGTTCATCGCGCCAAGCTCGGCGGGATCGCCAACCCAATACTGCGTGACCACGGTTCTACCGGCGTTGGCAATCAAACGCTGCAGTGCGGTCACGAGCAGAAAAACGTCGTCGACTTCGCCGAGAAACGGGATCCAGTCGGGAATGAGGTCGACCGGCGCTATGATGTACGCGATCGCCGCACCAACCAGCAGCTTGTCGACCGTTGCAACTCGCCGGTCCCTCAACAGCCCGAAGAGCAGGCGTACATAGTTGGGGAGTTGGCGAATCGTATCCATCACGGTGCGCTTGGCGCCCGTGCGTGGCCGTTCGCCCGCCTCGAGTCGCGCTGCGGAGCGGACCTGCCGCCGTGAACGATCGCGACGATGCGCTGCTCGGCCTTCGGCTGCTTTCGTCACCGTGCCTCCCCTGCTGGCGGTGGAGGCGCCCCTGTCGGCCGTTCGGTCGGCTGTTCGGAGTCCGCAGGAAGCGCCGGCGCGGCGCCATCGGTCACCGGTGCCGACGGTGTGGTGAGGCTGCTCGCCGCGCCGACGATGTCGTTCGCAACAGACTTGCCAGCAGCCGCCACGCCGCTGAGGACGCCCATCGCCTTGTTCATGAGGCTCATCGTCTCGGAGATCGTCGCCGCCGAGACGCGTCCTGCGCGCAGCTTGTCCTCTACTGTCTCCGCGAATCGCTGAAAGACGTTCGCCGAGGGATTCTGCCGCTCGGCGTATTTGGATTCCAGGAACTCGACGTAGTCGAGCACCTGGTACGCGCGCTCATCCGAGAGCGTGTCGAGCTTCCGGAGGATGCGGTCGCGCAGGAACTGGTTCATGAGTCAGCCTCGCCATCGGGCCCGTCGTCCGCGGGCATCGATGTGAACATACGAGGCGCTGCCACGGTTGTAGAGTCCCATGCCCCCGGCCAGATCGGGGTGCTCCTCTTCCACGACTTCGACGGCGCGGGCAATGAGCCGAGTGTCCGCGAACGTGATGCGCCCATCGCCGTTGCTGTCGATCGCGATGTCAGCGGCGTCGCCATACTGGTGGCGGCTATCGCGCGCCGCGCGCTTCACGCGGCGGTTGTGGAGCGGCGTGCGGAAGCCCGAGTGTACGTCCAGCTCGAAGGAGGCGTCATCCCCTTTGCCGCTCAACTTGCCGATCTCCGCGACGACGAGCTCGATCTTGTCGAGCAGCCGCGCATCGAGCGCTGCATAACGCGGCCAGCTCTCCTGGTTGTCGTGTGTCACGAAGTCGGACAGGCGGAGGTGCTTCGTGAGCGGAAGATCGAGCTCATCCTCGTCGATCTGGACGAACCCCGGCGGCGCTGGCTCGTCCGTCCGCTTGCCGAGGCGCTCCGCGAGGTACGTACCGATGCGATAGCCGTTGAGGGTGTTGCCAAGCTTGGCCGAGAACGGCACCATGACCGAGAGCACGGGGCCGTCGACGATCACGCGCTCCGGCCCTCGCACGAGCGCGAGGCGATAAAAGCCTGGCTTGCTGGGCGCCTCGAAGCGAGGCTCCAACGGACGGGTGGCGTCCGCCGGCAGCGCCTGGATCGAGCCAGCGTCGGCGAACGGGACCCACGCGTACATCATTTGGGCCGGGTCGCTCCGCAGCTCCATCGGGTACACGACGGGGTCGCCCGGCAGCGCAAACAGGACCCGCACCTCGCCGCTTCTCCCGAACGCATTGCGCGATGCCATCGCGAGCGGGCCACCGGTGCTGTCGGCGACGGCGACTTCGCCGCGACTCTCGAGGAATTGTCGCGGCGGGTGATAGAACTGAATGACGCCTAACGCTGCCGAGCCGAAGACACCGAGCGACGCCAGATGCGACGCGAGGCGTGGCGCGCGGCCGACGGACCGCGCGCGTGGTTGCTGCTCTGCCGTCACGACCTGCCCCACCGTGCCCGCGCACCGCGGGTGTCGACGTGCGCGAAGGGGCCATGCGCTCTGGTCGCTCGATACAATCCGGCACCACCGGTCAACTCCGGGTGTGCGCGCTCCACACGCTCGACGGCCTGGAGGATGACCCGCGCGTCGCGCGAATCGATCCGGTGGTCGTGATTCAGATCGTCCATGCGGCCATTCTGGTCGTTGTCGACGAACACGTCCGCGGCGTCGCCGAACTGATGGCGGCTATCGCGCGCCCGGCCGCCTCGTCCGACGCCCTGGGCATTGTACTGCGGCGTTCTGAAGCCGGACATGACGACCATGTGTTCGACGCGAACGCCGTGGGCTGCGAGATCCTCGATCACGAGCTCCAGCTTGTCGACGAGCGACTCGCGGAGCACGAGGTACTTCGGCCAGACGTCCTGCTGGTCGTGCGTGAGGAAGTCGCGCAGCCGGAAGTGCTCGGACACGTAGGTGTCCTGATTCTCCGGCGTCACCTCGATGAAGCCCTCAGGATTCTCGTAGGCCTCCTGCGTGGTGCGGCGACGCCGCTCGTTAGGCCAGAACCCCACGCGATAGTCACCGACCTTCCCGCCGGACTTCTCCGTGAACGGAATCATCGAGATGAACGCGAACGGCCGGCCCATGATGTCCTCGGCCGCGTGATACACGCCCGGCCCGGACTCGGCAGCGGGGTCGCCAAAGAGACGCTCGAGGACGGGCAACGAAAACAACCGCGACGCGCTGAACAGCTTGAAGCGGAGCTTGCCGCTCCGACCGAAGAGCGAGTCCGGAACGACCGGTGTGGTGGAAGCAACGGCAGCCGGAGAGACCGTCACGGTCTCCGGACGCACTGGAGCCGGCGAGCGCGGATGCGCGGATGCCGTGCTGGAGAGCGTCAACGCGGCGACCAGCGAGGCTGTCGCGATCGCGCGCCATCTGAGCGCCGGGCTGCTGTTGTGGTGCATCGGTAACCTCCCTGGCAACCAGACTGACGGCTTGGCGAACACCGCCTCACGGCTTTGCGTGCCGGCCTCGAACGTGGCCGGCGTGCCCTTTACAAGGAGCCTCCGCCACGCGACGGAGGAGCGGGTAATACGGCGTAGTCTATAGGCTTGCCCTGGGTCGTTGCAGCCCCGAACGACCCTCAGCCAGGGTCGGATCTAACTCAGTGGTCAATATATGTACACCGGCGTTCCGACCGGAACCATTTGGTACAAGGTCTCGATGTCTTCGTTCCGTAACCGAACGCAGCCATGGCTGACCGACGTTCCAATACTCGACGGCACATCCGTTCCGTGCAGCGCGTAGCCATCTCCCATGTTCAACCGATTCGTGCCCAGCACTCCACTGTACTTCCGCTGCGTGGTTCCGAACGGCGGGATGACGATGTTCTTGTTCGCAACGATCTCCCGGCCTTCGGCGACGTCGAACGGGACCAGCTGACCGTCGGCCGTCTTTCGCACGACCTCCGTGCCGTCGACCGTAATGATCGATCCGTCTGCGAGCTTGATCGACTGCCCGCGAACGAGGTGAACGACCCCGAGCGACTTCTTCTTTGCCATCTCCACGTAGTGCCAATCGGGCGGCACCCAGATCGGGTCGGTCTCCTTACTTTCGACGACCAACCGCCCCCGGGGGGTTTCGAACTTCCATTTGTTTCCGCCCCCTTTTGCCAGAACCTTTCCGCTCCCTGTCGCAACTCTGGTCGTGAAAAGAATCTGGTCACCGCGTTTGTACCACAGTCGGTGATCCGTGATACTCACGACGATGTACGGGAGACTGTCCGGCGGGGCCGCCTCCGTGCTGTCCACGAGGATCTGTTTCAGCGTATCGGTCGAGGCGCCGATCTTCCGCTTGATCCCGTCGAGCACATCGAGGTTGTCGTTGAACACCATCCGTGAGACATCGCGCTCATACCGAGCGTTTACCGTCCACGAGAGGAGCATCACGCTCGCCGCCGCGACGACCACCACGGCGCCGACGAGGCTCCATGCTGCCCGACCGCCGCTCACGAAAAATCCCGCGCCCCTCCCCGCCATGCTCCTCGCTCCGCTCGTTCAGTAGAGGTATACCGACATCCCGGGGGTCACGTTCGGCGCAATCGCGCGCAAGTCCTCGACCCTCACCCGAATCGCCCCGGGGAGCACATACGAGGAATCACGCAGCGGACCTTCGGCCGGGCGGGTATAGATCACGGCGCCGCCGGACAGCACGATTGCGCCGGGGCCCAACGCACCGGCCACCGTCCGGTCATCCGGCACCGGCAGCCCGCGATCGACGTATACCCACTTCGGGATCTCCCACCTGTCCTTCGCTCCCAACACACGCTCGACAGTCCTCGCCCCGCGGGGCGCGACTATTTTCAGCGTGTCGGGCGCGGTGCCGACCCGCTTCTCCGACCCCACGTCCACGGCCATCTCGCGCAGCAAGGCACCGTCTCGCTCGAGGTACATGACACCGCTGTCCACCGCGACCGAGAGGTGGAGGTCCTTGTCGATGTTCGCCTGCCGTCGCATGAGCTCGAGCGCGACGCGCGTGCGGTTCTGTTCCGCCGCGATGACCATGTCGGCCTTTCGCCGCTCCTGATCAGTCATGCTGGCCCGTAGCCGCGCCGTTTCCCGCGCATAACGAACGCGCTGGTAAACGAGCCACCCGTCGATGGCGACCATCGAGACGAGCGCCACCAAGAGGACGGTAACGATCCCGGGATAGGCGAGTCGGAATTCGCGCCAACTCTGGCGGCGGCGTTCAACCTGCTCGGTCACTTTCGGGGGGTGATCGTCAACAAATCGAGTATGGGGACTCCAACGAGGTCGCTTCGGCCGGTCCTCACCCGCGCGGTGATCATCGCCTGTGACAACTCCGGGATCGACTTTGTCATCACCAGGAGAGACGGCGGCACCACGAGGTAGAGCAGCGCATTCTCTTCGTAGGGACCACGCGCGAGCAGATACGTCTCGTCCGGCGCGAGATCCTTGCGAAGCACGTCAGCCTTCTGCCTCGCGAGGATCTGCACACTCCACCGCACCAGCTTCCCCTTGGAGCCAGCCGGATCCGCGCGCAGGTCCGCGGCGCTCACGCCTGTTCGAATGGACGAATCGGCAGGCGCGAGATCACGCTCCGGGACCCATCCCTCCAGCCGAACACGCACCCAGCCGCGGTCGCGGGCGAGTGGAGTGAGCGTCGCGCCCTGAGCCACCGTGGCGAGCGCCCTCGCGTCGGGCGCCGCCCGCAACGCGATGTTTCCT
>DASUGD010000051.1:0-3065 GCA_036274195.1 Gemmatimonadaceae bacterium
TGGAAGTCGCCGGTGGAGAGGAGAGGTGCGCTCCGCGGGGAGCAGCGCGGGCAGCCACAGAGTGACTGCCCGCGTTCACGGCTGACGAGAAGGTACTGCGCCTGCTCCGTCGCCGCGAGAAGCTATGCCCGCGCTAGCTCATCTGGCCTCGTCCGCGATCCGTCGCAATCGCGTAACGGCTACGTCACGGCGTCAGAAATTCACGTTGAAGTGAGCGTACCAGGCTTTCAGCTGCGCCGGAGGCGGCGAAGACACGCCATTGTCCGACGCGAGCGACTCCTGGTAGTCGAGCGCGAGCTGCGCCCGCGATGAGATGTCGACGAACGCGCCACCGATCAGGACGTGGTAGGAGTTCTCCGTCGACGGCGGCGGCGGCGTGACGAAGCCGTCCGCGCTCACCGTTGGCGACACGTGGTCGTAGCGCGCCAGGAGACCGAACGGCGACTTGTGGTTCACGTTCGAGAACGCCCACGGCCGGACCAGCGTGAATGCCGAGTACAGTCGCCCCCTTGTCGTCGTCGCGATGCGCGGCGACGCGAGCGTGTTGAGTCCCTGATCGGCGCCGTCGTGGCGCGACGCGAACTCGGCGCCGAGCACGAGTCGCGGGTCGCGGATACCGGCGAAGAACCCGAAACGGCTCCGATCGAGCGCGTCGCCGACGGGACCAATCTGACCCGCTCCACCGTTCACGAAGGTGCTCGCCAGCGCACCCTTGTAGCCCCACCCCAGCACGGTGAAGGTCTGCAGCAGCGAGCCGGCGGGCTCGTTCATGAGCGGCGTGTAGGTGACCCGAATCGCGAAATCCTTGAACCGGTCACGCTCGCGCGCGGTGTAACCCGGTCCGTTCACGATGTGTGCGTAGATCTCGCCCCGCTTATCGGGAAACGTCACCAGCGCGCCGACGCCGACATCCGCCGAGGCGAAGAATCCCGCGCGCTCCACGGCCATCTGGCTCAGATAGCGCGGCCAGAAGTTCTCCAGATAGGGCACGACGACGTTCTCGATGATGCCAGCGCGCCCGGCCAAGACGAGACCGTTCGACAGCTTCGAGCTCTCGTACTGCAGATAGGCGTACTTGGCCCGGATGGTGTAGGCGTTGTTCGACGAGTCCGTGCTCCGGAAGACGTCGGTCGTGATGCGGATGCTCGTGTGCTCCCCCGCCGGCATGCGGAAGGTGAGATACGCGCGTTCGACGACGAACTCGTTGTTGTTCTGATTGCGGAGCTGGTTCGGCGTGGTCGGCATCTGATAGTTCCAGCTGCCGAAGATCACGCCGGAGAAGTTGAGCCCTGGCGTCGCCGGCGGGAGCGTCTGTCGTGCGGGGGCAGGCGCGGGCGCCGGCTTTGGTGCTCCACTGCTATCCGGCTTGGCGTTCTGTGCAGCGAGCGGAGTCGAGAGGAGGAGCGCCGCGAGGACGGCGAGTCGGACACGGGCAACGATCAATCGAATGGACATTGGTCGGTGTCGGGTCGACCCGGTGAACACGCCGCTCGGCGCACACCACGGTCGAGCGCGGTTTGTAACACTGCGTGTAACAAGCTTCGCGCATGCGGTCACAGCCGCAACGTCGAATTGTTGCGATCACGTAACGACGATCCTCGCGTCGACGCCATTCGAGCCGCCGCCGCCCCGCTGGAGCGCGCCGTGACAGGACCGTTACACGGGCCGCATTGAGTCGAGACGCGCCCAGGAGAGCTTCCGTGCACAGATGCAGACACCTTCGCTGCCTGCCACCGTGACGACGCCGGAGTCCAGGACGCTGCCGACCCATGCCGCTCCGCTGGCCGGCTCGCCAGCGGCGCCGCCGTCCCGCGTCTCGATCGAGGGGACGGTCATCGCCGACCGCGTCTATCGCGCGGCGATCTTCGGTTTCGCGCTCTGCGTACCGGTCCTTCTGCTCCTCATCTTCGTCGAGGTCGGCCTCGCGGGATGGCCGGCGCTCCGACAATTCGGGTTCGGCTTCCTCACGTCGAGCACGTGGGATCCGGTCGCGGGGCAGTTCGGTGCCGCGCCGGCCATCGCGGGAACGATCATCACCTCGATCGTCGCGCTCGTCATCGCGACGCCGCTCGCGCTGGGCAGCGCGATCTTCCTCTCCGACTTCGCGCCGGGCTGGGTGCGCCAGCCGCTCGCCTTCCTCATCGACCTGCTCGCCGCCGTGCCGAGCGTCGTCTACGGGCTCTGGGGTGTGTTCTTCCTCCTCCCGATGCTCCGTGAGGACGTCATGCCCTTCCTGCGCGACACACTCCACCTCGGCGCCACGCCATTCTTCCGTGGACCGGCGTACGGGCCGAGCGTGCTCGCGGCCGGACTGATCCTGTCGATCATGGTGCTGCCCTACATCGCCGCCGTGTCGCGCGAGGTGCTGATGGCCGTGCCGCGCGCGCAGCGCGAAGCCGCGCTCGCCCTCGGCGCGACGCGATGGGAGATGATCACCGGCGCCGTGATCCCGTTCGCCCGCTCCGGCATCGTGGGCGGCGTGATCCTCGGCCTCGGCCGCGCCCTTGGCGAGACGATGGCCGTGACGATGGTGATCGGGAACCGCCACGAGATCTCCGCTTCGCTCTTCGCGCCCGGCTATACGATGGCGTCGCTGATCGCGAACGAGTTCTCCGAGGCGACGAACGATGTGCATCTCTCCGCGCTGATGGCCGTGGGGTTCGTCCTCCTGCTCATCACGCTGGTCGTCAACGCGATCGCGCGGTGGCTGGTCTGGCAGACTGGCGGGAGCCGGTCGTGAGCGCATCGATCGCTCGCACGGAAGCTGGCGCCCGCCCGCGTGCGCGCGGCCTCGTTCGACGTCGGGCAGCCAGCTACGTCATGGTCGCGCTGACCTGCATCGCGGCAGCGCTGGCGATCGTGCCGCTGGTCGCGATCCTCGGTTATCTGATCAAGCAGGGCGCGAGCGCGTTGTCGCTCGACTTCTTCACGAGCATGCCGAAGCCCGTCGGCGAACCTGGGGGCGGCATGGCAAACGCGATCGTGGGAACGCTGATCCTCATCGGCATCGCTTCCACCGTGGGACTTCCGGTCGGGATCGGCGCGGGCCTCTACCTCGCGGAACG
>DASUGD010000052.1:0-5832 GCA_036274195.1 Gemmatimonadaceae bacterium
CGCGACGTTCGAGCCAACGGGCACGCGGGCCCTCTCACGGCGAGTGGCTCGGCCCCGTTGTCTCTCACTGCTCGCTCGACGCCGCCTGCGCCGAGCGCCCGCGCCCGACGGCACCCGGCTCGACCCAGAGAGTGCCCGCTGGCCCACACGGATCGCGGCTCGGCCCTCGCGGCGCGAAGCGCCGCCCGGGCGCGCCTAACAAGCCGGGTATAGGCACGCGCTCGGCGGGCGCTGCGCGCCAGTGCCCCTGGCGCCTGACGGTCAGTTCCTAGCGCGGCAAGGAGGCGGGGTGTCGAGACGTAGGCGGCGTTAGCGCGTAGGCCCGAGACAACGGGGCCGAGCCACGCCAAGTAAGAGGAACTCAGTACCCGTTGGCTCGAGCCGTGTAAGCGCGTAAGCCGCCGGAGTCTCGACACCCCGCCGACAGGACAGCGATGCGAACCGTTAGGCAGGTAGCAGCCAGCAGCCAGCAGCCCGCCCTACTCAGTCCAGCAACTCGGGCGGAACCTTACCACCGTTTTCAGCGAGCTTTCGCATCACCTGCTTGTGCAGCCAGATGTTCATGGGAGCGGTGTCGTTAAGGTCGCCCGTATAGCCGAGCTCACGCGCGAGCGCGCGCCGCTCCGCCAGGCTGTTGTCAATGCCGACGAGCGACATGAGGTCCACGATCGACTCGCGCCAGTTCACCTTATGCCCGGTTTTCGCTGCTTTCGCATCGAGCATTGCCGCGACATCGACCGTCGGCATCGTCGCCGCAGGGGCGGATGGCGTTGGCGCCGCGGCGGGCGCCGGGGGTGCAGTTGACGACCCGCCCGACACGATGCCGGCGGAAGCCGGGGCGGCGGGCGCCGCCGATCCGGCGTTGTGGTGGCCGAAGATGCTCTCCTTCAGCTTGTCGAAGATGCCCATGGAATACCTCGCGGTGCGTGGCCGTCAGGGCACCGCTGCCGGTGCGCAGCGGTGAGGACGCGCCGCGCGGGCTTACGCCGCGCGGCGCAGAGTTGGCTCCCGCGAATGCAGTGCCAGCCGTGCGCGTCCAACAGCCAGCAGAGCTCGCATTCAGCCCGGCGTCGGCAGTTGCATCCGCCTCACGAGCATCTCGAACTTCGAGTGACCGCGCAGCGGGTCCACGAGCGGATTCACGTTCAGGTACGCGACCCAACCGCGCCTCGCGTCCATCGCCTTCTCCGTCCATTCCAACGCCCGATCGTACTCGCCGAGCCCGATGAAGATCGTCGCGAACGAAACGGGCGAGACGTACTCAGTAGTCGCCCTCGCCTCGAGCTCGGCGAGAATCGAGCGAGCCTCGGCTTCCTGGCCGGTACGACCGAGCACGTAGCCCAGCGTCGCCCGCGAGTACGTTCCCGAATCGGGCATCGCGACGGTTTCGCGCAGCACGCGCAGCGCTTCGTCCAGCTGCCCTTCCAGCGCCAGCGTCAGGCCGAGGATCCGGTAGGTCTCCTCGGCGTTCGGATTCATTGCGATCGCGCGCTCGAGGTGATAGCGCGCCTGGTCGTACCGGCGAGCGTAGCAATAGTTGATGCCGAGCGTCCGGCGGGCAGACACCGACCCCGGGTCGAGCTCGACCGCCGTGTGGCCCTCCACGAGCGACTCGCCCATCGCGCCCTTCGTCGAGAGCAGGAACGCATACCACTGGTGCGCCGTCGCATAACGCGGATCGAGCTCGATCGCCCGGCGGAACTCGTGCTCGGCGCCTTCCCAATCCCAGTCGTAGATGAACAGCACCCAGGCGAGCGACGCATGCGCTTCGGCGAGCGAGTCATCGAGCTCGATGGCCATGAGCGCGTATGCCTTGGCCTTCTCGAACCCCTCGCGGACCGGGACGGCACGGTAGTCCACGTGCAGCGCCCAACAATCGGCGAGCCCTGTATACGCGAGCGCATAACGCGGGTCCTCCGCGATTGCCTGTTCGAAGTACCGAATGCCGGCTGCGACCCCCTCCTGGCTCCTGCGATTCCACTCGTAGCGCCCCTTGAGGTAGAGGCTGTACGCCCGCGCGTTCTCCGTCTGTCGCCGTCGCGCCGGCGGCGAAACGTCGGCGAACGACGTCGCTCGCAGCGTGTTCACGATCGTCTGTGAGATCTCGTCCTGGATGGCGAACGCGTCATCCATGCGTCGGTCGTAGCGCTGCGACCAGATGAGGTGCCCGTCATCCGTGGACGTGAGCTGCGCCGTGATCCGGAGCTGGTTGCCCGAGCGTCTCACGGTGCCCTCGAGCACCACCGGACAGTCCAGCAGGGCCCCGATCGCTCGCACGTCCTGTGGTTTGCCCTTGAGAGCGAACACCGAGGTGCGCGACGCGACGCGAATGCCTTCCACCTTCGCGAGCGCGTCGATCAGCTCGTCGGTGATGCCGTCGCTCAGATACTCGTTGTCGGGGTCGGGGCTGGCGTTCACGAATGGCAGCACGGCGATGTTGCGCGTCGCGCCGGTAAAGACCCGGCCCCGCGGTCGTGACTCCGCTTCCATCGCGTTGACGAACGCGCACGCCGACCCGAACCGTGAGGCAGGGTCCTTCGCCATGGCGAGGGCGATCGCGTCATCCACCGCCGAGGGGATCTCCGGGTGAAGCGCGCGTACGCGAGGCGGCGTTTCGGTGACCTGGCGGACCATGATCGCGCGCGTGTCTCCCCGGAATGGCGGAGCGCCCGTCAGCATCTCGTAGACGACGCAGGCAAGCGAGTAGATGTCCGCCCGGCCGTCGATGGCGTTTCCGCCACTCGCCTGTTCGGGACTCATGTACTCCGGCGTGCCGATCGCGAGGCCGGCAGCCGTCACCTGATCATCGGCGCCCTCGCCGAACACCACCCGAGCGACGCCAAAGTCCGCGAGCAATGCGTGCCCATCGGCGAACAGAATGTTCTCGGGTTTCACATCGCGGTGAACGAACCCGGCGCGATGTGCGTAGTCGAGGGCGGTGGCCAGCTCGTGCGCAATCCGCAGCGCGTCGCGGACCGGCAGCGTGCCGTCGCGCTGCAGACGCTCGCGAAGCGAGCCGCCTGGCATGTACGACGACACGTAGTAGAGCAGCCCACCCGCGTCCCCGGAGTCGATCAGTGGAACCAGATGCGGGTGCGACAGCCGCGCGGCGATGCCAATCTCCCTCAGGAAGCGCTCGGCGCCTAACGTGGCGGCGAGCTCCGGCCGCAGCACCTTGATCGCCACCTGCCGACTGTGCTTCGCCTCCTCGGCCAGGTAGACGGTGGCCATGCCGCCGCGCCCGATCTCACGGTCGAGCGTGTACCGGTCCGCGAGGAGGGTGCGGGCGGTGACGTAGTCATCGATACTCGAAACCCGCGCCGGGGTGGTGCTGGGCATACGCCGAGTATAGACCGAAGAACGTGGCCGAGGAAGTCGGCCTTGCATGAGGTGGTACTATCACCGATCATCGGCCCCACCTCGAAGAGGACCCTTCATGACGGCTAGGACCGTAACTCTCGACGACGAAACACGTTCGGCGTCGCGTGGCCGCTGGTGGCAGCTCCTTGTCGGCGTGCTGTGCATGTCGATGATCGCCAACCTCCAGTACGGGTGGACGCTCTTCGTCAACCCGATCAGTGCCAAACACGGCTGGGGGCGCGCGGCGATCCAGGTTGCCTTCACGCTGTTCGTGCTGACCGAGACGTGGCTCGTGCCGATCGAGGGCTACCTGGTAGATCGCTTTGGTCCGCGCATCGTCGTCGTCGTCGCGTCGCTCTTTGTCGGGATCGCGTGGGTCATCAATGCCTACGCGAGCTCGCTTCCCGTGCTCTATGTCGCCGCGGTCATCGGCGGGATCGGCGCCGGCGCGGTTTACGGGACGTGCGTTGGCAACGCGCTCAAGTGGTTTCCGGATCGGCGAGGGCTCGCGGCCGGGCTCACGAGCATGGGGTTCGGCGCGGGCTCGGCGCTGACGATCGTGCCCATCTCGGCGACGATCAAGGCGCATGGCTACGAGTATGCCTTTCTCGTGTTCGGGATCGGGCAGGGGCTGACAGTGTTCCTGCTCGGCTGGTTTCTGCGCCAGCCTCCCGAGCGGTTCGCGCGCGTGGCCGCTGCGCTCGGCACTCGACGCACAGCGGTCCCCGATCACTCTCCGGTCGAGATGGCGCGCAGTCCCGCGTTCTGGGTGATGTACGTGATGTTCGTGCTCATGGCGGCGGGAGGCTTGATGGCGACCGCTCAGCTCGCGCCGATCGCGCACGACTTCAAGGTTGCGGATGTACCGGTGTCGATTCTCGGCCTCACACTGCCGGCGCTGACGTTCGCGCTTTCGATCGACCGCGTGCTCAACGGGGTCACGCGACCCGTCTGCGGTTGGATCTCGGATCGGATTGGCCGGGAGAACACGATGTTCCTCGCGTTCGCGCTCGAGGGGTGCGGCATTCTGCTGCTCGGCAGCATGGGCGCGAGGCCCGTGATGTTCGTCCTCCTGTCGGCACTGGTGTTCTTCGCGTGGGGTGAGATCTACAGCCTGTTCCCGGCCACCTGCGCTGACACGTTCGGCACGAAGTTCGCGAGCGCGAACGCGGGCCTGCTGTACACGGCGAAGGGAACTGCCGCGCTGCTCGTCCCGGTGACGAGCGTCATCGCCGCATCGGGTGGTGGATGGCGAACGGTATTCCTGGCCGCGAGCGTATCGAACTTCATTGCCGCGGCGATGGCGTTGTTCGTCCTCAAGCCGCTTCGCTCACACATGCGAGCCGCGAGCTCCGCGCTGGGAACACCGCCGGTCATCGTGAACGCTCCGAGCATGAAGGAAGCGAAGTGAAGATCGCGATCGTTGGCGCCGGCGCGATCGGCGGATACGTCGGCGGGCTGCTGTCCGCTGCCGGCGAGGACGTGACCTTCATTGCCCGCGGCCAGAACCTCGACGCGATTCGCCGTCGCGGGATGCAGGTGGTCCTCGAGGACGGAACGGAAGTCAACGCCAGCGGCGCGACGGCCTGCGAGCAGCCGGCCGAGGCCGGGCCGCAGGACGTGGTGTACCTGACGGTGAAGGCGCACCAGGTGACGCCACTCGCGTCCGAGCTGCATCACCTGTGTCACGAGACGACGAGCATCGTGACGATGCAGAACGGGATCCCGTGGTGGTATTTCCAGCGGCTGGGTGGTCCGTACGACGGCCGGCCGGTGAAGGCCGCGGACCCTGACGGCTCGATCGCGCGACTCATCGACCCGGCGCGCATCATCGGGTCGGTCGTCTATCCGGCGGCGAACCTCGTGGCGCCCGGGGTCGTGCACGTGGTGGAGGGGAAGCGGTTCACGTTAGGCGAGCCGGATGGCACGGAGACGCCGCGCGTCCAGGCGATCTCGTCGAGCCTGACGAAGGCGGGCCTCAAGGCGCCGATCACGAACGACATCCGCAGCGAGATCTGGCTCAAGCTGTGGGGCAACCTGTCGTTCAACCCGATCAGCGCGCTGACGGGAGCGACGCTGGTCGACCTCGTGACGTATCCGCTGACGCGGGAGCTGTGCATCGCGATGATGCGCGAGGCCGAGCAGATCGCCAATGCGCTCGGCGTGACGTTCCGGGTTGGCATCGACCGGCGCATCGCCGGCGCCGAGAAGGTGGGCGCGCACAAGACGTCGATGCTGCAGGACCTCGAGCAGGGCAAGCCGCTGGAGCTCGATGCCCTCGTGGGCTCCGTCGTGGAGCTTGGTCGCCTGACGAACACCCCAACACCGCACATCGACGCGGTGTATGCGTGTACGAGCCTGCTGGCGAAGACGGCATTGGAGCGGGGCAACCGTCTCGCGGTCGCGCACGCGTGATGGTCGGAGCGCACACACGCGGAATTGGGGTCAGAGTCGAATTTCATCATTCCAACG
>DASUGD010000053.1:0-8639 GCA_036274195.1 Gemmatimonadaceae bacterium
CGTTGGAACGATGCAATTCGACTCTGACCCCATTTAGTCACCCGGTGCCGGAACGGGCTCACCAGCGTGCGTAACGGGCTTGAACCCCAGTCGCCGCCCGAGTGCCTCCCTCCAGCCCGCCAGGATGTCGTACACCGTCGGGATCACGAACAGCGTCAGCAGCGTCGACGTTATCGTGCCACCGATGACCGCCCGCCCCAGCGGCGCGCGGAAATCCCCGCCCTCGCCGTGACCTAACGCCACCGGCACCATGCCGGCGATCAACGCCAGCGTGGTCATGAGAATCGGCCGCAACCGGATTCGCCCGGCTTCCACCAGCGCCGCGTGACGGCCCATGCCGCGCTCCGTGCCCCACTTCGCGAAGTCGATGAGCAGGATCGCGTTCTTCGCCACGATCCCCATGAGCAGGATCACGCCGATCAGGCTCATGATGTTGAGCGAGTCGCCGGTCAGGATGAGCGCCAGCACGACGCCGATGAGCGACAGCGGCAGCGACACGAGGATCGCCAGCGGGTCGAGGAACGACCCGAACTGCACGACCAGGATCAGGTACATCAGCATCACCGCGATGCCTAACGCGATGAAGATGTTCCCGAACACCTCCTGCTGGCTCTCGACCTGCCCGCCCGGGACGATCCGATAACCCGGCGGCATCCGGATGTCGGCCGTGGCGCGCGCGATGCCCTGCGTCACCTCGCCCAGCGACGCGCCCTGGATGTTCGCCCCGATCGTGATGACGCGATGGCGGTCCAGGTGCGTGATCTGCGCCGGGCCGGTCCCCCTCGAGAAGCGGGCCACCTGGCCTAACGGGACGATCGCCGGGCCGTCCGCGCCGGACGTCGCGAGCACCAGCGGAATTCGCGCGACGTCGGCGACGTTCTCCCGTGACGCGGGCGTGAGTCGCACCCGCACGTATCGGGACTCACCGGAAGGATCGATCCACGTGCCGGCGTCCACGCCGGCAAACGCGGGGCGGAGCGCCTGCGCGATCTGGGCGATGCTCACGCCGAGCTGGCCAGCGACGCCGCGGTCGATCTGGACGCGGAGCTCCGGCTTCTGTCCGCGTGACGAGAGCCCGACATCCGCCGCGCCGCGCACGCGCCTAACGCGATCCGCGATCTGCTCGGCCAGCTGATTGAGGATCGTGTTGTCCGGGCCGGTGAGCTGCAGCTGGACCTGCTTCTGGTTGCCACCGAACCCCGACGCGTAGGTGTAGGCCGTCACGCCCCCAACCGAGGCGAACTCCCGGCGAAGCTGCTGCGCCAGCTGCTCCTGCGAGATCGTACGTTCCGACTTCGGCTTGAGCTTGACGTAGATGCTCCCGTTGTCGACGCCCCCTGCGCCCGACGCGCTCCCGATGGTCGTGTAGGTGTACGCGACCTCCTTGTGCGACCGGGCGAGCGCCGCCACGCGCTCCGCCTGCTGAGTGGTGTACTGCAGACTCGCGCCCGGCGGCAGCTCGATCGCGATGTTGATCTCGCTGTAGTCGCTCAGCGGAACAAAATCGAACCGGCCCACAGCGACCTGCAGCATGATCGCCCCGACGAACGACGCGATGGCGATCGCGATCATGACGGCGCGATGCTCGAGACCCCACGCGATTCCATGCTTGTAGCGCTCGGCCTGTGCGTCGAACCATCGGTTGAACCGCTCGAGCGTGCGCGCCACCACGTTGCGTCGTTCGTGCGCCTCGAGCTGCGGGTCGGCCCAGTAGGCAGAGAGCATGGGGTCGAGCGAGAACGACACGAAGAGCGACACCAGCACGGCCGCCGCGATCGTGAGCGCGAACGGCTTGAACCACTGACCGGCGAAACCGGACATGAACCCGACCGGCACGAACACGGCGACGATCGAGAAGCTCGTCGCCGCGACGGCGAGGCCGATCTCGTCCGTTCCCTTGCGCGACGCCTCGTAGTGCTCCTCGCCCGCCTCGATGTGCCTGACGATGTTCTCGCGGACGACGATGGCGTCGTCGATCAGGATGCCGATCGCGAGCGACAGGCCTAACAAGCTCATCGTGTTCAGCGTGAAGCCGAGCAGCCAGAGCGGGATGAATGCCGCGAGTACCGAGACCGGCAGCGCGAGCCCGGTGATCACCGTCGACCGCCACGAGATGAGGAACAGGAACACGACGAGGACGGTGAGGATCGCTCCCTCGAACAGCGTCTCCTCGACGTTCCGCACCGAGTTCTCGACACGCACGCCGGCGTCGCGGACAATCTCGATGCGTGTTCCAGGCGGCAGGGTCGGGCGCGTCGTTTCCAGCTGCTTCTTCACGCCGTTGGCGACGAACGCCGTGCTGTATCCCTTCGACTTCACGATGTCGATGCCGATCGCCTCTCGGCCGTTGTACAGCGCCGCCGACCGTGGCTCGGCATTCCCGGCTTCCACATCGGCCACCTGTCCGAGCGTGATCGCGCGTCCGCCTCGCTGGGTGACGACGAGTCCGAGAAAATCCTGCGGATTCTCGAGCCGGCCCTCGAGGCGAATCGTCTGTTCGGTCGTCGAGGTCGTCACCTGACCGACCGGCGCCGCGAGGTTCTGTGCGCGAAGCGCGCCGACGACCTGATCGACACCGACGCGGGCGCTCGCGAGCGCCTGCGGCCGGAGGTTGACGTTGAGCGTCGCGCTGTCTCCGCCGACGACGTTCACCTGCGCGACGCCCGGGACCGCTCGCAGGTCGCCGCCGATCTGGTTGTCCGCGAGCTGCGTCAACTGCGGGACCGTAAGGCTCGTGGACGTGAGTGCCAGCGAGACGATCGGCAAATCGTTAGGGTCGAACCGCTGGATGATCGGCTCGAGAATCTCCTGCGGCAGCTGGCCCCTGATCGCCGAGATGGCGTCGCGGACATCCTGCGTCGCCTGGTCGACGGGCTTCTCGAACAGGAACACGACGATGATCTGCGCAAACCCGTCCGTCGTCGTCGAGTTGATCTTGTCGATCCCGCTGATGCTCGACAGCCGATCCTCGATGCGGTCCACGACCTCGCGTTCGACGACGTCGGGCGCCGCACCCGGGTAGCCGACGCCGACGAAGACGATCGGGGCCTGGATGTCCGGGAATTCGTCTACCTGCAGCTTGAAGAGCGCTGCGATGCCGAACGCGACGAGGGCAAGCATCGTCACGACGGTGACGATGGGCCGCTTGATGGCAAAATCGGAGATGAACACGTCGTTTCTCTGACGCCAGATTAGCGCCGCAGAAGGGGGCGCGGGTCGACGGGCATGCCGGTCCACCATCGCCCCACGTCCGACGTACGGGCGATGCCGAAATGTAGGTGAGGCAGGTTGGGTGGCGCATTGCCCGTGGTTCCGACGAACCCGATCGTGTCCCCGCGCTGAAGCGGCATCCCATCCGCGATTCCGTTCACGTACCGGTCGAGGTGGGCGTACACCAGCACGAACCGGTTGGTGGGGTCGGATGCGTAGACCATGAGACCGCCGGCCTGGCTCGAGAAGACGCGAAGTACCTTCCCGGCAGTCGCCGAAATGACGGGCGTGCCGCGAGGCGCCGGGATGTCGAGCGCGTGGTGTCGCCGGCTGCCGCGTGCTTCGTCGAACGTATCGAGCAGGTCCTTCGGCTCCACGCCAACAACGGGGATCACGAGATCCGACGCGAGCTGCGCGAGCTCGTCAGGCGTTGGCCGGACGGCATTGCTGTCGTTGGGCGCGGCTTCGGCGACGAGCGTGTCGGACGTCAGCTCCTTGGGGGTAGGCGGAGGCGTCGTTGGCGGGGACGCCACTTTGCCGTCGGAGTAGGTGGCGGGCATCTCGACGTCGCCTGCACCCGTGCGCACGGTGACGTTTCCGGTCGCTCCTCTGCTCCCGCTGCCTCGACGAATCTCAATGACGCCGGTTTTGACCGCGGCGCCGAGGGCGATGAAGGCGAGGCCGAGGACCGCGATGGCAGCCGGGCCTAATCGCGTGTGAGCCATGGATCCTCATGGTGCAAGTGACGGGCTAAGCAACCCAATCGAACGGTCGGCGCGGTCAGTTCCAAGATACCGATGCCCGAAAACCAATGACTGCTGACTCGTGGCTCATGACTGGCCCGACCTCACGAGGTGTCATGGCCAGTTTCCGGTCATGAGCCATGGGTCATTCGTTTTCGGGCATCAGGTCTCACCGGTCGGGTTCGAGTGCGAACTCCGTGCGGCTGTGGTTCGCATCCACGCTACCGCATCCTTCGCGATGTGGGGAGGGACGGCGTGCGGGCCATCGAACTCGCGGTACTCCACGTCATATCGCTCGCGCTCGAGCAGCGGCACTATGCGGCGGCTGCACTGGTCGATCGGGAGAATCTGGTCGCGTGTCCCGTGAGAGATGAACAGGCGCGGCCGCGCGTGCGCGTCGACGGGAAGGATGAACCCCGGCGAAAACGCGATGACGCGCTGGAACAGGTCGCCGTTGGTGAGGCCGACGCCGATAGCGTACGTGGCGCCGTCGGAAAACCCCTCGATCGTTAGGCGTACCGGATCCACGGCCACGCGCTCGAACACCCAGGCGAGCGCGCGGTCGATGAACGCGATGTCGGGCCCGTAGTCGCCGCGAATCGCGTCCCACGTGGTGCCCCGCGAGTCGGGGGCGAGAAGCACGAGGCCGGCCTCATCGGCGAGCTCACGGAACGGCCGCAGGGCGCCGCGCGCCGATCCAGCCGCGCCGTGCAGCATGAGCACGAGGGGCGCCGGGTTTGTTGCTGCGTATCCCGGCGGCACGTACAGGATTCCGTCGCGGCCACCCTCGCCAAGCGAGAGCCGTTGTTCGCCGAGCGTGGCTGGTGTCGTGGGTGAGCTGGGGCGTGCGGTGAGGCGGCCACCCGCTGTCCGAGCCAGCGCGTCCTTCACTCCTCCAACATCGCATGCGGCGGCAAACGCGCCAACCGTGCCCACGCCGGCGACGTGAAGGAACGAGCGTCGCGAGATCGGTGATCGAGGGTCGAGCGGGGTCACGGGGACGGACGACGGACGACGGGGGACGGACGACAGGCGACAGAAGCGTGTCATTCCGAGCGGAGCGCCGCAGGCGCGGCGGCGAGGAATTCGGCGTCGTCCCGACCGAGGGCTCGCCCCTCCCGGGAGGACTGTGATTCCTGACCTGCCCGCTTCGCGGCCACTCGCGCTCGGAATGACCTCGGCGCGGAGGATGCCTCGACCTGATGGTACGACCCGCGACCCCAGCCGCAAGCGGCGTGGGACGAACCGCGTCAGGTCTGGCCGACTCGCCCGGTCAACTGCCACACCAGGGTTCTCAGCGCCACTTGCCACACCAGTGGCTGGCCGGGCAGGTCATCGCGGCGAAGGGTCCGCAACCGCTCGATATCCTCGTCCGACACCAGCGACTGTGCGCCGAGCGCGCTGACCAGGATGTGACTGCGCTTGGCCAACATGCCTTCGGCGCCAATGCGGATCGCGCGTCCGTCCCGTCCCACGAGCGCACCAGTGAGCTGCACGACGGCAACCGGATGCTCGAGTGACGTGAGCCATGGCACCCCGACGGTGTGGTCGGTGCCAAGGCGCACCTCCTTTCCGAGGCTGAGCCCCTTCTGTCGCGGCCAGTACTGGCCGAGCTCCAGCGTGATGAGGAGTGCCTTGTCGTGGGAGGTGCTATCGAGCGCGCTGCCGAGCCAGCCGATCCAGTCCTGCGACGGGCGGCCGACGGAGAGCTCCAGTTGGCGGTTGGCGGTTTCGTCGCCGTCGCCGAGGCAATCGCCGCCAGTCGTGGCTGGCAGGCATCCGAAGTGGACGTCGGGGGCGGTGCCCGTTTCCGCGGCTGTTGGTGAGAGCTTCGCTGACGCGCCGATGGAGTCGAGGTACGCGTTCATTTCGGCCACGAGGGCCGCCGCCGGCGAGCCTGTGGCGTCCCTGGGCTCGAACTGCGCGCCCTGCTCGGCGCCGCGCTGGTATCGGATGGGCAGGTGGGCGACGCCGGCGACGTTAGGCACGGCGGCGCCCGCGTAAAACGGGGGCTTGTCGAAGGCCTTGGGCGCGACGCCGCTCTTGTAGCTCGCGCCCGTGGAGGCGCAGGCGGCGGTCAGAACGGCGAGCGCCACGTATGAAGCACGTGTGTGACGTCTCATTGAATTGAGAAAGTGTTTCACGGCCAAACTCTCGAACCGACCGATTGGTCACGAGCTGCTTGCTGCACGCGGCTGCGTGCTGCGTGCGGCTGCTGGGCTGGTAGACGACGGCTGCAAGAGACGCAGCTATCAGCCATCAGCCATCAGCCATCAGCTGACCCCGGCAGCCAGCGTCAGCCAGCGGCCAGCCCGAGCAGCCAGTCGCCAGTCGCCAGTCGCCAGTCGCTAGTCCCCGCCTTCCTCGAACTTCAGATCCAGCTCTCGAAACTGACAATGCTCGCCGCACCCGAGCCGATACCGATTGCGGGCGAACCAGCGATAGAAGCGCTCAGCCAGCGGACGCACGAACGGAATGGAGAACACCCACGTCACCAGGCGGCCCTTCGGCAGCTGATCGATGATCTGCTCGATCGCCGCCGCGCCCTGCCACGTGCGGCCGTCCCGGCGGATCAGCTGGACCGACTGCGCGTACGCCCGCACCGGGATCCACGGAAAGCGCGCGTGTACACCGGGGGCCTGCGATGGGACGACCTCGAGCATGCCGTGCCGGTCCCACTTGCCGAGCCGCCTAACGAGCCCCTGGCAGATGCGGCACGCCCCGTCATAGACGACCGTGTAGGCCCGTGCCGGGGAGCCGAAGGACGGGGCCCGCGCGGGTGACGCATCATCGCCGGTCCTCGCTTGTCCCTTGACGGTGAAGCGCACGACGGGAAAGGTGCGTGCGGTAGACCGGGCGCGCGGTTCCGGTGCAGCGATCGCGCTCATGCCGCCGCCGCGGTCGTGGCCGAGCGCTGGATCGTCACGTGAGGGGAGTGCTTGAGCGTCTGGTGCAGCGGGCACAGCTCGGCAACACGCTGCGCGACCTTCGCGCGGTCAGCCGGGAGTGATGGCCAATCGTACGAGAGCGCAATCGAGCTGACACGGTGTGGACGCTCCTCGAACGACCACGAGACGTCGATCACCAGGTCGTCCGCGCTCAGCCCGACGTTCGATCCCCACGACTGCAGCACGCCGAACGTACAGACAGCGAGTCCGCTCGCGAACATCTGGTAAGGTGAGTACTCCTGATTGGCGGACTCGGCTTCGATCGTGAGCTGACCCGTCGCCGGCTCGAGCCGAATGGAATCGTCGGATAGCAGAATGATCTTCACGGGCGTCTCCTCCTCGGCGCCTCGAGAAGTGCAAGGCGCCGGCCACTATGCCGACTGGTCTGCCGTCCGGCCGAACAGCTCGAGTTGCTGCCAGCGCCGGCGCAGCCCCGGAATTGCGACGACCGTGGACCCGCGCTCGCGCGGAACGTGATCCGCCGCGACGATGAACGGCAGCGCGCGTGCGAGCGGCACTCGCATGGCGGCGAGATCGGCAAGCGTGACCCGCGACCGGCGCCGCGTGGCCAGGATCGTCTCCACGGAGCGAAGGCCAAGTCCTGGCACCCGCAGGAGGTCGCCCTTGTGCGCCTGGTTCACGTCGATCGGAAATCGGTCCGGATTTTGCAGCGCCCAGGCGAGCTTCGGGTCCATGGCCAGGTCGAGATTCTCCGCCCCCGGCGGCGTGAGATCGCCAACCGAGAACCCGAAGTCGCGAATCAGCCAATCCGCCTGGTACAGTCGGCGTTCACGCGCGATCTGCGGGGGAGCGTCGGACAGTGCTCCATTCTCGATGGGAATGTAC
Source organism: Gemmatimonadaceae bacterium (assembly GCA_036274195.1). Classification (GTDB taxonomy): domain Bacteria; phylum Gemmatimonadota; class Gemmatimonadetes; order Gemmatimonadales; family Gemmatimonadaceae; genus JAJKIV01. The sequence goes on from DASUGD010000053.1 coordinate 7,748, forward strand.
GCCGAGTAGTAGATGCGCCGAAGCTTCTGCCTCGTGTAGAGGGACGCTGCGGCAAACAGCACGTCCGCGTCGGTCACGGGCGTGGCGCCGATGATCATCTGCGTGGTCTGGCCGGCGGGCGCGAAGCGACGTTGGGATCGAAAACGACGCCCGGTGTGCTGATCCAGGTGATCGGGACGAGCGTTAGGCAGGGGGTCGCTCTGCGCGTCGTCGATCTCCTTCCGGATGACGTTCATCGCCCGCGTGATCTGGACGAGCGATTTCTCCGGCGCGAGCTGGTCCAGGTCCGCTTGCCGTGGCATCTCGATGTTCACGCTGAGGCGGTCCGCCCACCGCCCGGCTTCGGCGACCAACTCGTCCGAGCAGTCCGGGATGGTCTTCAGGTGGATGTACCCGAAGTAGTGGTGATTGCGGCGCAGCGACCGCGCGACGGCGATGAGCTGTTCCATCGTCGCGTCGGGGCTGTCGAGCACTCCCGAGCTGAGAAAGAGCCCGTCGATGAGCCCGCACCGATGATAGTCGAGCGTGAGCGCAACGACTTCCTCGGGGGAGAAACGAGCACGCTCGACGTCGCTCGATCGGCGGTGAATGCAATAGGAGCAGTCGAACACGCATTCGTTGGTGAGCAGGATCTTGAGGAGAGCGAGGCGGCGACCGTCGGGTCCTACGCTCTCGTAGATGCCGAGCTCGTTCTGTCGAGTTACCCGGGGGTCAGCGACGCTGACCGCGCACGATGCGTCGTACCGCGCCGCATCGGCGAGCAGTTCCAGCCTTTGCTCCAGCGACTTCACAACAGCTACTCCGGTCCAGCGCACGCGGCCATCGCGTGCCCCCAAATATACACCGAAGTCGCGTTGGAAAGCTCCATAAGGGGTCAGAGTCTTGACGCACC
>DASUGD010000054.1:0-8084 GCA_036274195.1 Gemmatimonadaceae bacterium
TCACGCAGCTGCGTGAAAAGGATGAAATTCGACTCTGACCCCAATTCCCCTACTGCCTCCGAATGGCCACCGCCGGATCGATCCGCGCCGCACGCACCGCCGGCAGCCAGCACGCTGCGACGCCGACCGCCACCATCAGCACCGCAACGCCCACGAGCGTCGCCGGATCGTTAGGCGTCACGCCGAACAACAGCCCGCGAATCAGCCGCGTCCCGAGCAGCGCGCCCGCCACCCCGAGGAACAGGCCGTAACCCAGGAGCATTCCGCCCTCGCCCAGAATCATCCGCTGCACCCTCGCGCTGTCGGCGCCGAGGCTCATCCGGATCCCGATCTCGTTCGTGCGCGCGCTCACCGAGAACGCCAGCACCCCCGCGATCCCAACCGCCGCGATGATCACCGCCAACACACCGAACGACGACACCAGAATCGCGTTCAACCGCCGCGGCGCGACGCTCTGACTCTTGAACTGCGCGATCGTTTGGACGTTCTCGATCGGATCGTTCGGAACGATATGCCTGACGATCCGCGTCGCGGCAGACGCCAGCGCAGCCGGATCGCGCTGCGCACGAATCACCAGTCCGCCGCCGAACATCGCCTCCTGCTTCATCGGCTGGAACATCGCGCCCCGCGGCTCCGCATCGAGTCCGCCATCCTTCGTGTCGCCGACGACGCCCACGACCGTGCGCCAGTCGTTTTCGCTCATTCCGATGAACTTCAGGACCTCTCCCGTCCAGGCAACCTTCTGGCCGATCGGGTCGCGATCTCCAAACAGCCTGTCGGCCAGCGTCTTGTTGAGAATGGCGACCTTGGCCGATGTCTTCCCATCCGTCTCGGCGAACTCACGCCCTTTCAGCAGCGGAATCCCCGACGCGCGGAAGTACCCCGGGCTCACCGTTCGGTAGTCGGCACGGGGAATCGCCTCGCCGCTCGCGAGCGGTCGTCCCTCCGCTTTCACATCGAGCACGGCCATGGCCGTGCGCAGCGGCATTGTCGATCCGATGCCGACCTCGCTCACGCCCGGGATCGCCGACACCTCGAGCTGCATGCGCTCGAACAACGCCTTCGCATCCTCGTCCTTCTTCGCCTCGAAGTCGAACGGGACTTCCATCGTGAGGATGTTCTCGGTCGTCAGGCCTGTCTTCACCTCGGACAACTGGAGCATCGTCCGCGTCAGCAGGCCGGCGCCCGTCAGCAGGATCACCGAGACGGCGATCTGTGCTACGACCAGGCTACGCTGCAGGCGCTGCCTCCGAATGCCACCGCTCATCCGGTTGACGCCAGCCGCGACCCACGCCGCGAGCGAGCCTTCCTTGGCGAGCTTCGGCGCGTACGACAGAACCACCGCCACGACGAGCGAGAGGAGCAGCGTGAAGCCGAGCACCACGCCGTCGAGTCGGATCTCGTTCGCCCGCGGCGAATAGCGCGCAGCAAGCGAGATGAGGAGCCGGACGCCGGCCACCGCGATGATCAACCCCAGGACCGCGCCCGCGAGCGCCAGCACGAGGTTCTCGGCCAGCAGGAGCTGGCGGAGCCGGCGCGTGCCGGCGCCTAACGCCGCACGGACCACGAGCTCGTGCTCGCGGCGCACCGACCGCATGAGCGTCAGGTTCGCCACGTTCGCGGCCGAGATGATCATCACGAATGCCGCCGCACCCATGAGCAGCCAGAGCGTCAACTTCGCCTTTTCGCCGAGGACTTCCTGGAAGGGGGTTACCGAGATCTTGTACTCGGAGCCCGGATCATAGTCCTGCGGAAATGCCTTCACGACGCGCGCGTTGATCGTCGCGGCTTCCGCCCGCGCCTGGTCGACGGTCGCGCCGGGCGCGAGGCGCGCGATCATCTCCGTCATGCGATGACTCCGCCCCTGCTGCATGAGCGCGCTCGTGTGATGCTCGCTCATGATCATGTTCAAGAGGCCGTCCATGGCCTGCGGGAAGTACGGCGCCGGCTGCAGGACGCCGACGATCTCCACCGACTTGCCACCGAGGACGACGTGCTTCCCGATGATGCCGCGGTCGCCACCGAAGCGCTTCATCCAGTACTCGGTCGTCAAAACCATGACCGGCGGGACGTTGAGGCCGTCGTCGCCTTCGTTGAGCAGCCGGCCGGCCACTGCCGACAGTCCCATGACCTTGAAGTAATTGCCGGTCACGAGACCGACGTTCATGCGAACCGCGTCCTGCTTCCCCTGCAGGGTGTAGATCATCTCCGAGTACTCGGCGATCCCCGCGAGGCTTTTGGCGCTTTCGCGGAAATCGTTGATCTCCGGGACGGAGAAGGCCACGTTCTCGCCGCCGGGCCCTTTTATGGAATGGCGGAGGTAGACCAGCCGGTCTCCGTCCTTGTGGGGCAGGGGACGAAGGAGGACGCCGCGGACGACGCTGAAGATGGCGGTGTTGGCTCCGATGCCGAGCCCGAGCGTGAGGATCACGGTCAGGGCAAATCCGGGAGCGCGGAGGAGAGTGCGGGCGGCGTAGCGGAGGTCCGAGAGCAGCATGGTAGTATCGGTCGGGTGTGGGGCTACCTGACGGGTTCTACTCTACGTCGAACCAAACGGCCGAAAATCGACACGGCGCGATCCCGTCCCCCAAATACTGTTCAACCTGGCTGCCGACTCCTTTAGCGAGCCGGGTCAGGGACCCGAAGATCCGCCGTTTTGCTCAGGATCACAAGCCTCACGGGGTATGGTGATTGCCCCGCGGAGGCGATGGTCGGGTTACTCGGAGAGGTGAATGATCGGAGCCGGACGGGGGTAGCGTTCGTGGACGGCGTCAGTCGCGCGGGAGCTCGGGCGCGCGTTCAACCGGCACATCGTCCGGCTGCAGGTGACGCCGCGCGATCTGGTCGTGGTGGTCACGATCGCCAATCGTTCAGTCCACCACGTTAGGCTCCACGTGCGGTGGGAGCTGAACGCGGACTTCGCGGACATCCAGGAAGCGCTCTCGGCGCGCCGGCAGCAGACCGCGCCTGTGGAATCGCGCTGTGTGGGCGACGAGCTCGCGTTCCACTACGAACACCCGGAGCTTTCGCTCGCTACGAGCGTCCGAAGCGTTGGCGGGCGATGGGACGTGTCGGCTGGCGGACTGGATACGCAGTTGGGGCTGGGTCCTGCGCAGCAGCACGAGAGCCGCCTGGTGGTGACACCTCACGATGGGTCGGGCGCCGAGCATGACGGCGAGCGTCAGGTGGCTCGCGTCGAGCGTTGGCGATCGCGGCTGACAACCTTCGAGATCCCACACGATACTGCGGTTGCGGATATCGTCTCACAGGCGGCCGATGATCTCGGTCTTTCGCTCTGCTGGAGGGGCGCGAGGACGAGTGGCTGGCGTCGCAGGCGGGCATCCCGCTCTACCCCGCGCTGTTCGGTCGGGACGCCATCACGGTGGGCTGGCAGGCCGCCATGCTCGACCGCGGCGAGCTCCTCGATGCATCTCTCACCCGCCTTGGTCGCCTGCAGGGCAGTCACGATGATCCGGAGCGCGATGAGGGAGCCTGGCCGCATCGTGCAGCAGGTGCGCACCGGGCCACTGTCGCGCCTGGGCCATCTGCCGTTCGGGCGCTATTACGGCGATTTCGCGAGTCCGCTCGCGTTCGTGATCGCGCTCGCGCACCACTTCGCGTGGAGTGGTGATCGCGAGTTTCTCCGGCGCCATTGGGACACCGCGCGGCGCATCCTCGACTGGGCGCGTGAACGCGGCGACCGCGATGGAGACGGCTACCTCGAGTATCAGACGAAATCGCCCAACGGGCCGAAGAACCAGGGGTGGAAGGACAGCGGCAACGCGATCCTGTACGAAGACGGAACGCCGGCACCTGCCCCGCTCGCGACCTGCGAGCTGCAGGGCTACTGGTTCGCCGCGCAACAGCTGGCCGCGGTCCTCAGCTGGTTGCTCGGCGCGCACGACGAGGCGAAAGCGCTGTGGCATGCGGCGTCCGAGCTCAAGGCGCGCTTCAACCGCGACTGGTGGATGGAAGACGGGCGGTGTGTGGCGTTGGCGCTCGATCCCGACAAGCGGCTCGCGCGGACGGTGACATCGAACGCCGGACACTGTCTCGCGGCCGGAATCGTCGCCGACGAGCACGTTCCGAAGCTCGTGGGGCGTCTCTTTGCGCCGGACATGTTCAGCGGATGGGGCGTCCGAACGCTCTCGACGAGTCCCGTCGCGTACAACCCGCTGTCGTACCATCTCGGGACGGTGTGGCCGGTCGAGAATGCGACGATCGTTTTCGGGCTGCGGCGATTCGGTTTCGACGCGCGTGCGCTCGACCTCGCCGAGGGGATGATGGGCCTAACGCGGCTGTATGAGCGCGGGCGCGTGCCGGAGTGCGTTGGCGGGTATTCGCGGGCGGAGTTTCCACACCCCGGCGCCTACCCGCGCGCCAATCCGATTCAAGCGTGGAACCAGAGTGGGCTCGTGCTGGTCAGGCAGAGTCTTCTCGGCCTGCAGCCAGTCGCGATGGTCCACACGCCATTCGTGGACCCGGCGCTCCCGCCGTGGCTGCCCGAGGTAGCCGTGCGAGGGCTGCGGCTCGGTGACGCGACGGCGACGCTCCGCTTCTGGCGCGACGACTCGGGCGACTCGCACGCCGAGGTCGTCGAGAAGCGGGGGAAGCTCCACCTGGTCCGGCAACCGCCCCCGAGTCGTTGCACGCCGGCATACGTGATCGGCTTGGTGCGATGATCCGAGGGATGAGGGATGGGGGATGAGGGATGAGGGTCAAAGGCGGACACCCGCGGGATGCCGTGAGAAGAGCATCCCGAAGGTTCTCGCTTTTCCCTCATCCCTCATCCCCCATCCCCCATCCCCCATCCCTCAACGTCCAAACACCATTTCCGTCCTGACGTACACGAACCGACCATTGTATCCGAACGGCGACGCCCCGGCCCACGGGAAGATGCCATACCCGTTATCCAGCGATTGCTTGTCCGGGAACACGTTGAACAGGTTCCTCGCGCCGAGCGCCCACCGCATGGCCCCGATGCGGTAGCCGCCCTCGAGGTCGAAGAGCGTTTTCCCTCCGAACTGCTGCTCGCAACCGTCGCACAGCCCCGGGGCAGACCAGAACTTGCCGTAGTAGGAGCCGCGCGCGAGGAGATCCGCCTGACCGCGCGACAGATTCGCGGTGAGCGTTCCGCGCCAGTCTGGGCGCTCCTTCTCGATCACGAGCTTCGTGAACTTGTCTACCAGCTCAGCGCCGGTCCCCTCGAGTTCCGGCGGGAGAGGGCGCTGGTCGGAGATCTCGTTCTTCGTGTAGTTCGCTCCTGCCGTCAGCAACAGCGAACTGACCGAACCGAGCGTCGTCCGATAGTTCGCGGTGAGGTCGATGCCGGTCGTGCGCGTGTCGATGATGTTCGTGAAGTACTGCGCGGACGTGATCGGAAGCCCTTTCGCCTCGAGGATCTTTTCGACGCTGTCGCCCCCGATGTTGCCCGTGAGCAGGATGCGGTCGTTGAGGTCGATGAGGTAGCCGTCGACCGTGATGTTGAACTGGTCCACCGGGCTCCAGGCGAAGCCCGCGCTGTAGTTGAGCGAGGTTTCGGGCTTGAGCGGCTTCGCGCCTAACGTCGTAGCGATCTCGCTGTTCACCGGGAAGATGCCGACCTCGAACGGCGCCTGCTTGCCGGTTTCCGGATCGAGCCGGAAGTTCGTAATGCGGCTGCCGTAGAAATTCTGCGCCAGTGACGGAGCGCGGAATCCGGTGCTGAACGCGCCGCGGAGCACGAACTGCTTCGCCGGCTGGAATCGCGCCGCGAGCTTCCAGCTCAGGTTGGAGCCGAAGTCGGTGTAGTCCTCGAACCGGGCCGCCGCGTTCACGAGCAGCTGCTTCGTGAGGTCCGTCTCGAGGTCCACGTACGCGCCCGTGTTGCCGCGGGACTCGTCGGCCGCGGTCGTGGGCAGGAAGCCGCTGAACACCTGGGAGCCCGGCGGTGCGGGGTCGCCGTACTGGTCCAGGTGGCCCCCCTGGATCCACGACCCCTTCTCGCCGGGCACGAGCTCGAACGTCTCCCGTCGGTACGTCGCGCCGACGGCGACGTTGAGCGCGTTAGGCAGCCCGATCTCGACCTGCCGTGCCATGCTGGCGGAGAGCCCGAGCTCGCCCGCTCTCAGGCCACCGGCGTAAAAGTGCGTGCTGTTCGGGATGCCCGGGTCGTCGTCGGTCCCCATGACCCCATCGAGCCCCGGGGCGCAGGGGGCGTCGAGGCACGGGCCTAACGACGCGTTGAGCGTGTGCCGGAGTTGGTAGTCGAACAGGTTGTGGCCGTACGACGCGGACACGTCGTAGTTCCATTTGTTCGCGATCCCGCGGAGGCCAGTTGCCGCTGAAAAGTCCACCACCGTCGGGCGGAACTCCGGCAGGAAGCCCTGTGGGTAGATCTCCGGCCAGTTCCGCTCGGAGAGCCCCTGGCGATAGAAACCATTCCCCGTGCCGATCCGGTGCGTGTACCCGCCGAACCCGTAGAGCTCCATCGTTCCCGCGGCGTTGAGCGGCAGGCGCAGGTTCGCGAACGTGAGCGCGTCGCTCGCCAGGCCGTCGCCCGCGTGGTGGTTCGGCTGCGCCACCGGGTTGTTCTTCTGGATGATCTTGCCGTTCTCGTCGACCTCGTCGGCATCGCCTGGGGTGATCTGGTCTGCCGCCTCGGGCCACGCGCGATTCGTCGGCTGCCGGTTCCGATACTCGCCGAACAGCCCTAACGAGCCGCGCCCGAGCTTGAATCCCCAGCCGCCGTTCACATTGAAGGTGTTGCCATCGTCCGGATAGTCGGGCAGCACGTAGCGGCCGAAGTCGGCGTTCACGAACGGGGCGAACTCCCCGTCCTTGATCACGAGGTTGAGAACGCCGGCGATCGCCTCGGAGCCGTACTGCGCCGACGCCCCGTCGCGCAGCACTTCCATGCGCTCGATCGCGCTGGCCGGCATCGCGTTGAGGTCCACACCTGTCGCGCCGGCCGGCTCGCCGAAGGCGAACGTGTGCACGAGCGAGCTGCGATGTCGCCGTATGCCGTTCACCAGCACGAGCGTGTGATCCGGCGAGAGCCCGCGCATGGTGAACGGGCGCACGATGTCGTCGGCGTCGGTGACGCTCTGTCGCGGGAAGTTCACCGACGGCGAGACGTTCTGGAGAATCGCCGACAGCTCCGACGTCCCCTGCTGCGCGATGACTTCCGCCGGAATGATGTCGACAGGCACGGCGATCTCGTCGGCCGCCTTGTGCGCCGCGCGCGTTCCCACGATGACGTCCACCGACGCGAGCTGGACGGCAGAGCGAAGGAGCGTGATGTTCAGCGTGACGGTCTCGTTCGGCTTGACGGTCACCTCGACGATCTTCGGCGCGAAGCCGATGATCTGGGCGCGAACCGTTCTCTCGCCGGCAGGGACGCCCGGGAGCGTGAAGTTCCCTAACGATGTGGACTGAGTCCGAACGGCGGTCCGATCGACGCCAATGATTGCGCTCGAGATTGGCGCGCCGGTCGAGTCGACGATCTTGCCACGAATGGTGCCAACCTGGGCATGCACTGCGGTGGCGCTCAGTGCGAGGGCTAGCAGGAACGGTGCACTACGCGCTGCGGACGGACTCCATCGCATACGACCTCCGCGAAGGTGTGCGGTGCCTACTCACTCGACCGGGGAGAACTTCCACCCCGACAGCGGAGGTCGTCAACTGGTCCGGTCCATACCAGCCCGCCGAACTGGTCCAACTGCTAACGGCGCAAGCCGAAGGGCGCTGAATTCCGAAGGGCGCTGAATTCCGAAGGGCGCTGAATTCCGAAGGGCGCTGAATTCCGAAGGGCGCGAAATCCCGAACTACGCGAAATCCCGAACTACGCGAAATCCCGAACTACGCGAAATCCCGAAGAACGGAACACCCAACGGCGAAAACGGCGCGCGCTCTGTTCGCCCTTAGCAGGCTGCGGAAAAACGGCTGAGGAGCCGTGAAATCAGCTCGCTGCTTCGGGCCAGCGGGCCGCTGGCCCGAAGCGCTGCCGGCCCCGTTAGGCGGTGGCGCGGCACTGGCGGGCCCGCCGCCCCGCTCAGGCGCACACGCCCACGCGGATCAGCGTCCGGATCCGCACCAGGTTGTAG
>DASUGD010000055.1:0-48684 GCA_036274195.1 Gemmatimonadaceae bacterium
CCGATCGCGCGGCCGTCCGCCCGCAGCCCGTCCACGTACCAATGGAGCACACTGCCACGCGAAACGGCGACCGAGTCGGGTAACCGCACCGCGGTGTCGGCGGTGCTGCTCGACCACACCACCCGGCCATCGGCATCCTGGACGGTGATCCTGTACTCGAGAATCTCGGGCGCGCGACGCCAGACGAAGTCGATCCCGCCCGGGAGAACTGCGGTGCCACTTCGCGGTGTAACGACCGTGACAGCGCTGTCGGTGGTCGTCGCCGACTGCGCGCGCGTCTGCGCACCGTCGTTCGGCAGGCCTGGCTCGCGTCGAGCGATCGCGACGACGAGCACGGCAGCAGCAGCAGCGGCAGCAGCGACGAAAGCGGGCCGGCGTCGCCGCGCCGGCGCCGGCGCGCTATCGACCGCGCGCGAGGCCGCGAGCAGCTCAGCGCGACACGTGGAGCAGTCCGCGAGATGCACTTCGATGGCGGCGCGGTCCGTGCCGTTCAGCGTGCCATCGATGTAGCCCGCGAGCTTCTCGTCCGGTACGTGGGCCGGCAGCGACGAATCGGTCATCGGGCCGCGGGCGTTCTGGGCGAAACGAAGGTTGCGCACATCATGAATGACACGGAGTGGTGTGCGGCGATTGCGGGGCCGACGGGCGGTGCGAACGGTTACGGAGTTGGGCTTTCGACGCCCCGCGTTACCAGGCGTCGCCTGAGCGTTGCCAGGACGTGATTGATCCGCCGGTAGACGTGAAACGGGCTCGGCGCCTTCGTGATGGCGGCGATCTCCTTCGCCGCGAGCCCATCCTCGAACCGCAGCCGCAGCAGGAGGCGATCGGCCGGGGGCAACGCCTCGATCTCGGCAGCGAGCGCCGCTCGGGTCTCGTCAGCCAGCAGTCGCGCATCGGTTCCGCCATCGCCAGCGTCAGGAAGGTCGGCGAGATCGATCGCTTCGGAGGCGAGGTCGACGAGCCGTCGCCGCGCCTGCCACTCCAGGCGCGACTCGTCGTCGGTGCGGCTTGGTCGGCCGTACGCGTGACGGTGCCAGTCATGTGCGAGTCGCCGAGCGACCACGACCAGCCATGTGGTGAACTTTCCGGTGCCGTCCGACCAGAACAGCCGGAGCCGGCGCAGGTCGTCGTCCCGCAGCTTCTCGAGGGCGAACGCGTACGCATCCATGACGGCGTCGTGGTCGCGATGGACGGAGCGAATCGCGTGCAGGATGACGCGGCTGTAGGCTGCGACGAACTCCTGCCACGCGCGGAGGCGAGCGGCGTCGGTGGCGGCGTCGAGGACGGACCGAAGCTCGGGCGGTGCGTTGGGTGACACGCGTTGGGGTCCGGATCTGTCCGATCGATCCCGCGGGGGCCAGCCGAGATATGAGGATCCCACGCACGCCACGCAACCCTGATGCGGGCACTTTGCCGGTTCCCTCTCCGGCGCACTCGGTGGCCGATCCTTTGGGATGTCCGCCGTCATGCGTCGTACGCGTATGGAACGGCGGATCGAATACCGACTCCGCCGACGCCCTATGCACCACGCCCAGGGCCGCGGTCCTAGTTAGGCGCCGACGGCAACGTGGCCGGCCCCGAGGCTCTCTTGATGAAGCTCCCCGCCGGGTGGAAGGTCGCCGACTGGATGGAAAACAGGTCCAGGACCGTATCGTACACGTCCGGCTGATGGTACTCGGCACGCCCGATGATCGCGATCGGCACCGACGATTTCACGATCAACGGAATTTGCGCCTGCTCGGCGGGTAGGGCCATCCCCGGCGGCACGCCGTGGAACATCACACCGCCTTCCATCAGCGACTCCCCGTGATCGGACAAGTAGATGAACACGTAGGGAACGCCCGACTGGTCGAGCGTCTGGATCACCTGCCCGAGCACGTGATCGACATAGAGAATGCTGTTGTCGTACGAGTTGTAGATCTGCTCGAGCGAGCACTTGTTGGCCACGTCGGCATCCGTGCACATCGGTTCGAACCGCTGGAACTCGGGCGGGTACCGCTCGCGGTAGTCAGGGCCGTGGCTTCCCCCACCGAGGTGCAGGACAATGAACCGATAACCTGACTGGTACGTGCCCACGTTGCTCTTCAATAACGGGACGACGTCTTCGTCGTAGCACTTTCCGCCGTGACCGCAATTGCTCACCGTCGTTTCGCCCGGCACCTCGCAATTGTCGTAGAGCGTGTAGTTCACGTAGCAGGACGTCGGGATCCCCACGCGGGACACGATCGTCGTGAGGTTGATGTCGTTCTTCGCCAGGATCTTCGGCAGCGCGTACAACGTCGAAGCGCGCGATGCGATCCCGTTCAACAAGTGCAGCCCTTCCGTCCTCTGCAGCACGGGCGTCGTGTTCCGCCGCTCGTAACCGTAGACGCCGAAGTTCTTCTTTCGGGACGCCTCTCCGATCGCGAGCACCACCACCAGGTTGCCGGGAGTCGCCACGTGGGCGGATATCGTGACGTTACGCTGGCTCTTCTTGAAATAAGGCTTGAGCGAGTTGCTAGCCGCGCTGAACGAGCCTGAAATGATGTTGATGGGGACGAGCGAATAGACGATGTACTTCTTCGAAACGTTGCCCGCCTGAAAAATGGCCGAGTACTCCGCGTACAGGGACAAGAGCGCGAGACACAACGTGGCTCCCATCACTTTCAGAGAGCCCAGGAAGTACCGCGACGGCGCAAACGTGACGTCGGCCGACAGGATGAGCCACACCGGGAGCGCGATCAGCATCACGCCGTACGGGACCATCTGCAGAGAGAGCAGCTGCCCGATTTCCGTGTGGTCGGTATGCACGGCGTTCAGGATCATCGAGCTGTCGATAGCCACCCCATACTTCGCAATGAAATAGGTGCCCGTCGCGCTGAGAACCGTCAGCAGGATCGCCAACGGCTTGATTGTCAGGCGGTGCGCCAGGAGGGCGAAGATCAGGATGAAGAGACACAGTCCTGCGAGCAGGTAGGCGGACAGACCCAAAGTGTCCAGACGGTCGCCGTGTCGGAACCACTTGGCCAACCGTTCCAGGTTGACCGTATTGCAGATCGCGTACAGCAGGAGAGGGAAGACGATCGAGAATTGGACGTGAGAAGTCTCGAACCGGAGCTTCAGGGGATTCGCCATTGGCCGCCCTCATGCCACGATGCGTCGAGCCCGGCGCCGCACTGGGATCCGTGAACCGATCCACCCGAGCCAGATCCAGATCGCCCAGGACAGCCGCTCACTCGGCGACATCGTGACGAGCATGTTCCACGCAGCGTCCGGCAGCGTGCTGACCAAGGACACCGCTGTTTCTCCGGGTCGTACTCGGCGTCGCTCGATCACGTGCACCGAACCGTCAGGCCGTCCGCGAAGATGCGAACGGATCCGTGCGTCGAGTGCCTCGGGGGACAGTGCGCGCCAGCCGGGAATCTCGATGGCCGTCCACGCGATCGCGGTTCGTCCCCAACCGTGCAGGTTGGAGCCGGTCACGAGCGAGAGGCCATATCGAGCCGCCGCCGCCATGACGCGGTCCTGATCGCGCGCAAGTTGATCGAGCGCGCGCGGCGCGCCGTCGACGGCTTCAACGGACGATACGTCTGCCCACGCGAGCCGATCGAGTCGACCCGGCAGCGTCGCGATGATGACGGCCGATGAGCTCAGCGCGCTGTTCGCACCGTCCCCGTCGAGCCAGTCGGGTTGATCACCATCGCACCATGCGCGAGCCTCCGTCGGACTGGCACCAAGCACGACGACGTGCATCCCCTTACACTCGATCTCGAACGACGGAAGCAGCAGCGTGTGCGTGGCGCCTCGCGCAGGAAGGATCGGAGCGGTCACGCTGCCACTTGGAAGGTGATCGGTCACGTACGCGACGTCGAATCCCGCCGCTTCGTGCCACGCCCGATTCCGCTCCGCCGTAAACGTGCGACGCCCGTCCCACGACGCATTCGTGTGGCTGTGGAAATCGACAACGACCGAGTCGGGGTCCGAGATTTCGAGCTCCGCCATCGGTCGATCGACGAGCGTCAGGACCAGGTAGGCACCAACGATCGCAAGAACGACGGCAGTCGCGCCCGCGAATTCGGCGAGCAACGTGGGACGCTGCGAACGCCAGAACCGGCGTCGCCTACGCCGCATGGCGTACAGCGCAAGTCCGGTGACCACCAGAGCCACGTGCTGGCGTACGGTGAGCGTCGACATCGCGTCGAGCACATCGCAGAGCGGCGCGAGCATGATGTAGCCAGGGGGCAACCGGAGTCTGGCCTCCGCGGCGCCCGTCTGCGCATCCCGAAGCGGTGCGACCGCGAACATTGCCGAGAGGGCGACCAGGGCGCTCAGGAAGAGTGGACCGCGGACTAACGCGACCCGTGCAATGGCGCGGCCGGCGGATATCCCATAGGCGGGCAGGACGCCTAACGGGGTTTCGAGCGGCGCATCGCCCGGAACTGGCGGCGTTGTGGAGGTCATCGATGACCGGCGCTATGTAGTGACACCAGGGCGCGACGGAATGATCGGAGTCCGGCCGTCGTCGACGCTCGTCAGGGGGCGTGGCGACGCGACCGTCACGACGCGCAAGGGGATGACGACGCTCGAACGTAGGCGCGGATCATGGCCGCAGCGGAGTCTTCGGAGACCGTCGCTTGGTCAGCTTCGGCGGCATCTTGTGCTCGTAGGTGGGCCTGGCGCCTTCTGGTGGGAACGTGAGCTCCCGACGCCAGAGACGAATCCAGGGCCGGGTGTCACGGAGTTTAGCGAAACGTCCTCAACAGGACGTTAACGACCGCGCCGGCCGGGTTCTCGACACGCGGCTCCGACCCGGAGCGGCTGAAGGCCGCGTTAGGCGAGCGACGCCGAGGGGGGGGCCTGGCGCCATGGATTCCAGGATAAATGTCGTATAGCCCATCTGCTCCGCTTGGCGACGAGCACCTTTCGGGTCGAAGGAACCCACTCGTCTCGATCCTGCCTTTATCTCCATGGCATCACCGGATTTGAACAAACGCAGTTGCACCTGGATGGCCATCGTGCGTCATTGGACGTCTATGGCGCGTTCGTTCCGACTGGCGCCGATCGAAACCACGCCAAGAAGCCGGCCACCGAGTACGAGGAACGTCGGAGGGCTGCAAAATGAGCGTCGCACTGCCAAGGTGCCTTCCATACGCACAAAGGCTCGCATGCGCTCCCGCGATCGTTAGGCGACGACAAAAAGGCGCATCGACTGCGTAACCCGTTGCGGGATCACAGCGTGAGCGCCTTCTCGCGGACGTGGAATTGTGATAGCAGGGGAGGGACTCGAACCCTCGACCCCGGCATTATGAGTGCCGTGCTCTAACCACCTGAGCTACCCTGCCCCGTGGGCCATGGAGTATAACGCCTTGCCCACCTTCATCATAGTCGCCGGCCCCGTCATTCTGACCGACCCGGCTACCCCCGCGCATCGGAACTCATTGACGCAACCTCGGCCCCGCTCGTCATCACCCAGTATACCCCGTTCGGAGCCCGTCATGACGACGCCCGCCCGGCCGACGCCCAAGGTCAACGTCGCCGCGCTCGTCACCGAAATCGTCGAAGAGGCTCGGAAGAACGCCCAACCACCGGCGCCTTCCAAATCTCGCGTCATTCCCAGCTACGTTGCCGCCGGCCTCGTGTTCGCGCTCTGCGCGTGGGCGTGGGTCGCGCCCCCGGCGTGGCTCGTCCCCCGCCCCATCGCCTCCCCCTCGCGCGACTACCGCGAGGCCTCGACGCGCGTCGCCCTCGCCCTCCACGCCCAACGCGTCGAGGGCTTCCGCGCCTCCCACGGCTACCTCCCCCGCACCAAACAGGAAGTCGGCATCGCCACCGACCAGATCGTGTACGCGGTCACCGACAGTCTCAGCTTCGAGCTCAGCGCGAACGTCGACGGCGAGCGCGTCTCCTACAAGTCATCACAGCCGCGCGATCGGTACCTCGCCGAGGCGATGACCGCCCTCACCCGGGCACGCCGATGATGCCGCGCCTAACGAACCACGCCCGCCGCACTCCCCAGGCACGCCGGCGACGCCGCGGCTTCTCGCTCATCGAGCTCATGATGGTGCTGTCGATCCTCGGACTGCTCGCCGCCATCGGCATCCCGCGCTACCGCGACATGAAGCGTCGCGCGTTCGCCGCCAAGATCGCGGGCGACTTCAACACCGTGCGGATCGCGGCCTACAACTATTTCGCGGACAACAGCACCTACCCGCCCGACGGAAGCCCCGGCGTCGTTCCCGCGGCCCTCGTGCCCTACCTGCCGCAGAACTTCAAGTTCGACACCGGCAACTACACGCTCGACTACGACGTGTGGCCGTCGCCGACCAACCCCAAGCAGCTCGTGGTGGCCGTGACCGTCAGGTCGGGCGACCCAGAGCTCGTGAACATGGTGGCACGCAACAGTCCGTCCGGCGGCACGGGCATCAACGTCGGCAACGACTACACCTACATCTTCGCCGGCCTGTAGCGAGGACGTTCGAACTCGCAAAAACGAACGAGGCCGCCCAAGTTGGGCGGCCTCGTTCGGTTACCTTCGGTGCCATAGCGGGGGCGGGATTTGAACCCGCGACCTTCGGGTTATGAGCCCGACGAGCTACCAGGCTGCTCCACCCCGCGTCAGTGAGGCGAAATGTAGGCCCGGCCACCTGCAAGTCAAGCCGTACCATATCATCGCGATCATCGTCATCGCGACGGTCGCGGCCGAACCGTGTCCGGCGGCATCGCAAAGCGATAGAGCAGTTCCTTGTCGCCTCGCACCATCCCGAATTCCTCGCGCGCAATTCGCTCCTGCACGACGGGATCCGTGAGAATCGCCTTCTTCACGCGCGCGAGCGAGTCCACATCGCGCTGGAGGGTATCGATCTCCGCGCGCAGCCGCGCCGCCCGGGCGCGCTGCGCGAGCAGGTCGCTGGTTCCCCACTCGCCACCCTGAACGGCGAACACCGCCGCAGCGATCACGATGGCCCAGAACAGGATGCGGCGAAGCATCGGTCGCTCGCCCGAGACTCAGAGCCCGTAGATCGCGCCGCCCGGAAACTCGGCGGCGTCGCCGAGCTCCTCCTCGATGCGGAGCAGCTGGTTGTACTTCGCGACCCGATCGGTGCGTGACGCGCTGCCGGTCTTGATCTGCCCGGCACCGGTCGCGACGGAGAGATCGGCGATGAACGTGTCTTCGGTCTCGCCGCTGCGATGCGAGATGACCGACAGGTAGCCGGCGGCGCGCGCCATATCGATCGCCTCGAGCGTCTCGGTCAGCGTCCCGATCTGGTTCACCTTGATGAGGATCGCGTTGGCCACGCCGCTCTCGATGCCGCGCGCGAGGCGTTCGGTGTTCGTGACGAACAGGTCATCGCCGACGAGCTGCACGCGGTCGCCTAACGTCTTCGTCAGCTGGGCCCATCCCTCCCAGTCATCCTCCGCGAGCCCGTCCTCGATGGACACGATCGGGTACTCGTCCAGCCACTTCCCGTACAGATCGATCATCCCGGCGGCGTCCCGCGTCCCTGCGCCGCTCTTCTTGAACGTGTACGTGCCACCCGAGTAGAGCTCCGACGCGGCCACGTCGAGCGCCAGCGCCACCTCCTTGCCCGGCGCGTACTTGGCAGCCTCGATCGCCTCGATGATGACCTGCAGGGCCTGCTCGTCATCCTTGAGGTCCGGAGCAAAGCCGCCCTCGTCGCCAACGCCGGTGGCCAGCTTGCGCTTGACGAGGACCTTTTTGAGCGAGTGGAACACTTCCGCGCCAACGCGCAGGGCTTCGGCAAACGTCTCCACGCCAACCGGAACGATCATGAACTCCTGGAAATCCACGGTGTTCGTGGCGTGCGCGCCGCCGTTCAGGATGTTCATCATCGGCACGGGCAGCGTCCGCGACAGCGGCCCGCCGAGATACCGGTAGAGCGGCAGTCCCGTCTCACCGGCAGCCGCGCGGGCGGTCGCCATCGACACCGCGAGGATCGCGTTGGCACCCAGCTTCTCCTTGTTAGGCGTGCCATCGAGCTCGATCAGCGTCCGGTCGATCTCCACCTGGTCCGTCGCGATCATCCCCGTGAGCGCCGGCGCGATCGTCTCCTCGATGTTCTGCACGGCCTTCCGGACGCCCTTGCCCAGGTAGCGGCCGGGGTCACCGTCGCGCAGTTCTCGGGCTTCGTGCTCGCCGGTCGACGCGCCGCTCGGTACGGCGGCACGACCCGTCTGTCCACTCGCGAGTGTGACGTCGGCCTCGACGGTCGGGTTGCCACGGCTATCGAGGATTTCCCGCGCGGCGATATCGATGATGGTGGACATGCTGGTGCTTTATGGATGGTGAATGGTTAGGCAGGAGAGAGCGGCACGGACAGCGATCGGTCACTCAATCCGCCGCCGCGCTTTCACGTTCCGGCGCGACGCTCGGGTCGCTGTCGATTCCATACAGATCGTGCATCGCGTCGGCCATCCGTTGCCAGGCCTCTCGCGACAGACGATTGCGGTCGTCGTACGTCAAGCCGACGGTGTCGATCGGCTCGAGAAAGTGAATGTCGACCACGCCCGAGCGCACGCGGAACGAGTCGCGAGGCATCACCTCGAGCGTACCGTGCACGATGGTCGGGACAATCGGGACCCCGGCCGCGACGGCAAGCACGAACGGGCCCTTCTTGAACTGGCGGAGCGCGTCGTTGCGCCCCCGCGTGCCCTCGGGAAACACTACCACTGACGCGCCGGCCTGTATGCGTTCGGCTGCAACGCGGTACGACTCGAACGCCGACTTTCGATTCTCGCGCTCGATGGCGATCATCCCCGCCGCGTGCGCCGCCCGGCCAAAGATCGGAATGCGAAACAGCTCCGCCTTCCCCACGAACTTGTAGCGGGGCAGCACGGCGGCGAGCGTGAGCACGTCGAACCAGCTGACGTGGTTGCTCACGAAGATGCGCGGACTGCCCGTGCGCATGCGCTCCTCGTTATGCAGGCGGACGCGAATGCCGGCGGCCCCAACGAGACACCGCGCCCACCACCGCGGCGCGTTGTCATAGATGCTTCCCTCGGCATCCTTCACGCCGACGAGCGCGGCGGCGATCACCATCAGCCCGAAGAACGGCGTCAGGGTGATCAGCGTGAGAAAGACGAGGAGCGTACGCATCACTCAGGAAAAGTGGTCGTGACCCGCTGGCAGGTCAACGAACCGTCCGTGCGCGCGGAGCCTCGCCCCCGGGGAGTGCCCGCTCGGCGCGGCCACCACGCCCACGCGCGTGAGAGGCACGCCGAACGCGCGCGCGAACAGGTGCTCGTCGACTGGCGCACGCATCGTCACGACGAGCTCGTACTCCTCCCCGCTCGTCGCGGCGACGAGCGGTGATGCACCGCTCAGCGCGGGGATCGCCTCGAGCTCGATACACAGATCCGCGCCGCTTGCCGCCGCGACGTGCCCCGCGTCAGCGAGGAGACCGTCGGACACGTCGATCGCGGCCGTCGCACCGTGCGACGCGAGCCAGAGCGCCTCCCGGATCCGCGGTGACGGATGCGCGAACCGCGAGCGGCATTCAGGACGGGGCTGACTCCCGGAAGCCCACGCGTCGAGCGCGCAGCGGGGACCACCGAGCGCACCGGTCACGTAGATCAAGTCGCCAACGCGTGCTCCGTCGCGCCCCAACGGGCGTGCGGCGTAGCCGAGGACGGTCACCGTGAGCGAGAGCTCCGAGGCCTTCGTGAGGTTGCCGCCGGTGATCGGCGCGTGAAACGAGCGCGATGCCTCGCCAATGCCCTCCGCGACTCCGACAAGCTGCTCGAGCCATCGCTCGGGAACGCACATGGCGACGAGCATCGCCATCGGCGTGGCGGCCATGGCAGCGAGGTCGCTCAGCGCCGCGGCGGCGGCTCGAAAGCCGATCTCGCGCGGCTCCAGCCATCCGGCCCGAAAGTGAACGTTCTCGACGGTGGCGTCGGTGCTGGCGAGCAAGCGGCATCCTGGCGGCACATCGAGTATCGCCGCGTCGTCGCCGATGCCTCGAGCGCTGTCACCCCATCGACGAACCAGATCGCGAATCACATCGAACTCGCGGCCGGGGCCGAGCGATATGCTATCGCTCACGGCAACTCGGCGAGCGCCGGGGGACGCGGACGCGAGACGGGTTCGCTCCAGACATTCGCGAGCTGTTCGACGACGTCGTCGATCACCGTGCCGCGAGCGCCGCGCGAGCCGGCGCGCTCTCCGGCGCGACCGTGAATCCACGCCGCGCAGGCCGCCGCATCCAGTGGATCATCGATCTGAGCGAGGAGCGTTCCCGCAACACCCGCGAGCACATCACCGCTCCCGCCAGTCGCGAGCGCCGGCGTGCCGGCGGCGGAAACAAGACTGCGCCCATTCGGCGCAGTGAGAACGGTCGGCACGCCCTTGAGCAGAACGACACAACCGAGCGTCTCCGCCAGCTCGCGCCCGACGTCGAACGGCGCCGCCAGTATGCTGTCGACCGACTTTCCGCTCAGGCGCGAGAACTCGACGACGTGCGGCGTGACGATCGCCTTGCGCCGGGCGAGCAGTGACCCGAGAGCGGGCGCATCGCCCTCGAAGATCGTGAGTGCGTCCGCGTCGAGAAGCACGGGGCCATGCCACGCTCGCAGAATGCGCTCGACGCGCGCGCGTGTATCCGCCGCTCGGCCAAGCCCCGGCCCGATCACGACGGCGTGTGCCCACTCGCAGATCGAGTCCTCGATGTCCGCATCCGATTCGGGCCACGGCCGGGTGAGCGCAGCGGGGACCGCCACCTGCAACGCGGCCACGCTCGCCGGGTGAACGACCGCGCGCGCCATTCCCACGCCGCTCCGCAGCGCAGCTCGCGCCGCGAGAATCGCCGCGCCGGCCATGCCCTCGGTCCCGCCGACGAGCGCGACCCGGCGGCGCGTTCCCTTGTGGGCGTTGACGGCAATCGGCGGCACGAGCGACGCGACCCACGCGCGATCCACGAACGTCGCCGCACCGTCGTCGAGCGAGGCGTGTACGCCCAATCCGATGTCGACGACCACGATGTGTCCGCAGCGATCGCGCCTCACGAGCACGCCGCGCTTCATCGTACCGAACGTGATCGTGAGATCGGCGGTCACCGTGACGTCACCCGCGCCCGTGGAGGCATCGAGCCCACTCGGCACATCCAGCGCAACGACGTAGGCGCCGGCGTCGCGCAACGCTCCAACGCGACGAATCGCGTCGGCGATTGCACCGCGCGGCGCGCCGGCGGACCCGGTGCCCAGGATGCCGTCGACCACGACGCGCTCAGCTCCACTCGGTTCACGCGCGTCGATCAGCGCACGGGCGATCTGCCGCTCGGCGCGCGCGTCGTCGGTTTTCGCAGCGGCCACTTCGACGACACGCACCGAGACACCGACCGCCGCGAGCGCCGCCGCGACCACCCACGCGTCGCCACCATTGTTCCCCGGGCCGGCGAACACCACAACGCCGTGCGCGATCGCATCACCGAACGCACGAACGATTTCGGCGGCCGCGGCGGCTCCGGCGCGCTGCATGAGCGCGCGGGACGGGATACCGGCCTCGATGGCGGCGCGATCGCGAGCGGCGGACTGCGCGGCGGTGACGACATGCACGGTCATGTGACTGTCGTCAGGCAGGATGACATGAGTGGCGGCGGATGGTGAAACGGCGGCCGGGTGGCCGCCGCAAGTCGCCGCAGGCTGCTATTTGTGAGACTGACCCACGGACCTTCCGAAACTGATCTCGCCGTTGTCGATCCGCAAGTTGAACCCGCACTCGGGATTGCTGCACACCCACGCCTTGTAGGTGATCGGGGCGCCGTCCTTGCCGTAGTCGCTGAGCGGCAGGAGGGAGCCGTCGCGGCATTTCCGGCAGACCGGAAGCTCAGTCGGATTCACCGATTTCAGGCCCTGCGTCATCGGCGAGTGACGGGACAGCGGTGAAGTGACGCACTGCCCTGAACGCGCTACGCCTGACCGGCGCGCCTCCAGGGATAGTCCCGCTCGAACGCCTGGTCGAAGCCGAACACGTCCACGAAGTCGAGGCGTGAGTCGGTGGGCTGGCTGATCAGAAGACCCAGGTCGACGAGGGTGAACACCACATCGCCGATGTCCGCGGTCGAGCGCACTCCCCAGTGGTCCAGCACGAGTCGCGCCATGACGCCGTAGCGGTCGAGCGCGAGATCGCGGCAGGCTTCGGCCAGCTCGCGACCCGTGATGTGCCGCCGCTCGGCGAGCCGCGACTGCGAGAACTCGAGCGCCGAAAGAACGAAGAGATACGCGTGCTCGTGGAACCGCGGTTCGCGCAGGCGAATCTGGTCCATGATGCCTTCTCGAAACGCCAACTCCGGCAATGCAACTCCTCGACCAAAAGGGGGGATGAGCAGCCGCTTCGCGCGGCCCACTGTATCGTGACCAGCCAGGCACGACCTGTGCCGGGCACCCGCCGCTAAGATGTGGTTCCCCGCGGCGCGGCACAACCCGGCTCGTTGCTCAAGACGAATAACGACGAGCACTCGGCACGCGCCCCGCGCGTTCGGCGCGTTACCGGACGCGGGTCCTGTGAAAACGGGGCTAACCGCCCTGCCGTGACGCGCCGCACAGTCTGGCCGCGTCCTGCGGCGCGCGCCGCGCGTGGCCAGCCGCAACTCGTTAGGCGCCGAGCGGACGCCACGGCTACGGCGATGCAGCCTCCAGCGGCTCCGGGTACAGCGGAAACGCCGCCGTGAGCTCCCGAACCTCGTCGCGAACCCGCTTCGAGACCTCGGCATCGTCCGGCGACCGCAGCGTCACGTCGATCAGTCCGGCGATCCGCCGCATCTCCCCTTCCTTCATCCCGCGCGTCGTGACCGCGGCAGTCCCGATGCGAATTCCGCTCGTCACGAAGGGAGACTGCGTCTCCTTCGGCACCGTGTTCTTGTTCACGGTGATGCCAGCGCGGTCGAGCGCCTGCTCCGCCACCTTGCCCGTCAGCCCCTTGCTGCGAAGGTCAACGAGCATGAGGTGATTGTCCGTACCGCCGGAAACGACGTTGAACCCGCGCTCCACGAGCGATGCCGCGAGCGCGCGCGCGTTCGCTACCACCTGCGCCGCGTACTGCCGGAACGATGGGTGCAGCGCCTCCTTGAGCGCGACGGCCTTGGCCGCGATGACATGCTCGAGGGGACCGCCCTGCATGCCGGGAAACACCGCCTTGTCGATGACCTTGGCGTGTTGGGCCTTGCACAGGATGAGACCACCGCGCGGGCCGCGCAACGTCTTGTGCGTCGTCGTGGTCACGACATCGGCGTGCGGCACCGGTGAGGGGTACACGCCCGCGGCGACGAGACCCGCGAAGTGTGCCATGTCCACCATGAAGATCGCGCCCACCTCACGTGCGACCTCCGCGAACCGCGCGAAGTCGACCACGCGCGAGTACGCGCTGTACCCGGCAATGATCATCTTCGGTCGCGACTCGAGGGCGAGCGCACGCATCTGGTCGTAGTCGATCAACCCCTCGTCGTTCACCTTGTACGACACCGGGTGGTAGAGCATCCCGGAAAAGTTCACGTGCGACCCATGCGTTAGGTGCCCGCCGTTCGACAGGTCCATGCCGAGGAACGTGTCACCGGGCTTGAGGAACGCGAAGAACGCCGCCGCGTTCGCCTGTGCTCCCGAATGGGGCTGTACGTTCGCGTGCTCGGCACCGAACAGCTCTTTCGCGCGGTCGATCGCGATCTGCTCCACCTGATCGACGAACTCGCACCCGCCATAGTAGCGCTTGCCCGGAAGCCCTTCCGCATACTTGTTGGTGAGCGGTGAGCCCATGGCCTCGAGCACGGCCGGCGACACGAAGTTCTCGCTGGCGATGAGCTCGAGGCCCTCGAGCTGACGCTCGACTTCCCGATCGATGAGGCGGGCGATCTCGGGGTCGGCATCACGAAGCGCCGCACCGGGCGGACAGCGATCCCACTCCGACCACGTCATCATGCCGTTGCCTCCTCCGTTCGGGATTCGGTAATCATGCTTCGCGCGGGAACGGCGGCCAGGTGCGGACGAGAGACCCGACAGCCTTCAGCCGACGCTCGGCCATCCGGTCCGCCGCCACGTACGTCGGGATGCCCTGCTCGCGCGCCAGCTCGAACACACCGAGCATCGTGTCGTAGATCTCGTCAGCCTTCCGCAGCGATCGCTCGCGCGTCCAACCGGCCAGCTCGCTGTATACGTTGATGACACCACCAGCGTTCGCGACGTAGTCGGGTGCGTACAGAATGCCCCGCGCCTCGAGCTCTTCGCCGTGCCGCTCCTCGAGGAGCTGGTTGTTCGCGCCGCCGGAGACGATCTCCACCTTCAGAGTGGGCACCGTCTTGTCGTTGATGATGCCGCCCAGCGCGCACGGCGCGAAGATGTCCGCCTTGACGCTGAAGATACTGTCGTGCTCCACCGCCTTCGCGCCGAACTCGTCGACGACGCGCTTCACTTTCGTGGCATCGATGTCGGTGACGATGAGCTTCGCGCCCGCCTGATGAAGCTCCTTGCACAGGTAAGAGCCGACGTGCCCGAGCCCCTGAATCGCGATCGTTTTCCCCTCGAGCGAATCGGATCCCCATCGATGCTTGGCGGACGCCTGGATCGCACGGAACACACCCCGGGCCGTCACCGGCGAGGGGTCGCCGGACTTGTTCGCGAGGCCGGTGACGTACTTCGTCTCCATGTGGACGAAGTCCATGTCGGCCGTGCTGGTGCCCACGTCTTCAGCCGTGATGTAGCGACCGCCGAGCGAGTCCACGAAGCGTCCGTGGGCGCGGAAGACCATCTCGCGCTTTGCCGTGCGGTTGTCGCCGATGATCACGGACTTGCCGCCACCGAGGTTCAACCCGGCCACCGCGTTCTTGTAGGTCATGCCGCGCGACAGTCGGAGGGCGTCGACAATCGCCTCCTCGTCGGTGGCGTAGTGCCAGAAGCGCGCACCGCCGAGGGCCGGACCTAACGTCGTGTCGTGAATCGCGATCACGCCGCGATACCCGCTCGACTTGTCGTGGCACATGACGACCTGCTCGTGACCCATCTCGGCGATGGTATCGAAGAGGGCGAGCGAGGAGGTGCCGGGTTCTATGGTGGCGACGGAAGACATGAGTGGTCGAAGTTAGGGTGAATCCGGGAGCCGGCGCGCGTGACGTCGGGAGACATCGCGCCCGCCACGCATCATGACCGCGCGTACAGCTCGCGCGCTATCACGATGCGCTGAATCTCTGAAGTGCCCTCGTAGATCTCGGTGACCTTCGCGTCGCGGAACAGCCGCTCCACTGGATAGTCCTTGATGTAGCCGTAGCCACCGAAGATCTGCACGGCCTGCGTCGTGACCCACATTGCGGTCTCGCTCGCAAAGAGCTTGCTCATGGAGCTGAACTGCGTGATCGGCTCGCCGCGATCCTTGGCTGCGGCCGCCGAGTAGAGAAGCGCGCGCGAGGCGGTCACTCGCGTCGCCATGTCGGCGAGCTTGAACTGAATCGCCTCGAACTCCTTGATCGGCTGATTGAAC
Source organism: Gemmatimonadaceae bacterium (assembly GCA_036274195.1). Classification (GTDB taxonomy): domain Bacteria; phylum Gemmatimonadota; class Gemmatimonadetes; order Gemmatimonadales; family Gemmatimonadaceae; genus JAJKIV01. The sequence goes on from DASUGD010000055.1 coordinate 15,458, forward strand.
TGGCGTCGCTCGGCCGCGTACCGCGTTGCGTGCTCGAGCGCGGAGCGCGCGATGCCGATGGCCTGCGCCGCGATGCCGAGTCGCCCGTTGTCGAGCGACTGCATGGCGTAGACGAAGCCCATGTTCGTCTCGCCAAGCATGTTCTCCGCCGGTACGCGCAGGTTCTCGAAGTGCAGCTGCACGGTGGGCGACGCACGGAGGCCCAGCTTGGCTTCCTTCTTCCCGACGTGGAATCCGGGCATGTCGGGCGTGACGATGAACGTGCTGATGCCGCGCGGCCCTCGGCGATCGCTCGGCGAGTCGGTCCGTGCCATGGCGAGGATCACGTCGGCGTGGTTGCCGCTCGTGACCCAGGCCTTGGTGCCGTTGAGGATCCAGCAGTCGCCGTCGCGCTCCGCTTGTGTGCGAAGCGACGCGGCGTCGGAGCCGGCCTCCGGCTCGGAGAGCGCGAAGGCGCCTAACCACTCGCCGCGCGCCATCGGCTTGAGAAAGCGGGCCTTCTGCGCATCACTGCCGTAGCGCAGGATCATCTGCGTGGGCAGCGAGTTGTGCACGCTCATGAGCACGGCGACCGACGCGTCGGCCGCCGCGATCTCCTCGAGCGCAACGAGGTAAGTGCGCGTGTCGAGCCCGAGCCCGTCGAACTCCTCGGGGATGAGCATGCCGAGAAAGCCGAGCTGCCCCAGCTTCCCGACGATGGCTTCGTCATATTTTTCGGCACGATCCCACGCATCCGAGTGCGGCGCGATCTCGGCATTGCCGAACTCACGCGCCGTGCGCTGGATCGCGCGCTGTTCTTCCGTGAGGGGAATCAGAGCCCAGGACATCGTTAGGCGGACTGGAAACTGGTAACAGGTTACTGGTTAGTTGGACAGGTAATTGGTTACTGGCACTGGTAATTGGTTACTGGCACTGGTAAATGGTTATAGAACCCTCGGGATGTCTCTCTCAGCTGGTGAGCATCCCGAGGGTTCGATTACCCGTAACCGGTCCCAGTAACCAGTTACCAGTTCGGTTGCGCCTTTCGACTGCTCGTTTCATTGGTACGTGTAGAATCCGCGTCCGGTCTTTCGGCCGAGCCACCCGGCGTCGACGTACTTCTTGAGTAACGGACACGGACGGTATTTCGGGTCGCCAAGCCCATCGTGCATGACCTCGAGGATCGCGACGCACGTGTCCAGGCCGATGAAGTCCGCGAGAGCGAGGGGACCCATCGGATGGTTCATGCCGAGCTTCATCACCTGATCGATGGCCTCGGGCGTGCCCACGCCTTCCATCAGCGCGAAGCACGCCTCGTTGATCATCGGCAGGAGAATCCGGTTCGCGATGAACCCGGGGAAGTCGTTCGCCTCCACCGGAGTCTTACCCAGTGTCCTGGCCAGGTCCATCACGCGGCGCGTCGTCTCGTCCGACGTCGCCAGCCCGCGGATCACCTCCACGAGCTGCATGACCGGCACCGGGTTCATGAAGTGCATCCCGATCACGAGCTCCGGACGCTTCGTCTGCGCCGCGATGCGCGTGATGGATATGGAGCTCGTGTTGCTGGCGAGAATCGTTCCCGGAGGCGCGATCTGATCGAGATCAGAGAAGATCCGGAATTTGAGATCGGTGTTCTCGGTCGCCGCCTCGACGACGAGCGTCGCGTCGGCCGCCGCGAGCAGCTCGGTGCTGGTCGCGATCCGGCCTAACGCGGCCTGCTTGGCGTCGGCCGACAGCGTGTTCTTCTTCACCTGCCGGTCCATGTTCTTCTCGATAGTCGCGCGGCCGCGGTGCAGCGCGTCCTCCGACACGTCGATCATCGTGACCGGAATCCCGGACTGCGCGAACACGTGCGCGATCCCGTTGCCCATCTGCCCTGCCCCGATGACCGCGACGCGGTCCGTCATGCTATGACTCCTCGCGGCGCGAGCGCCGCGTGTAGAGGTAGATCGTGACCACGAGAAGACCGAGTGCGGCGGGCAATCCGCCCTCCGGGCCCCACACGCCACCCGTCGCCCAGTCGGGCCCGGCATCGATCACCCGATAGTCGGGCGTCGCGAACGGAATTCCGCTCACCGCGCTGTGCAGCGCGCCGGCCAGCGCCCAGTTCCAGGCCAGGTGCGCGGCGAACGCGGCCCACAGGCTGCGCAGGACCACGAGCACAGCCCCGAGAAATACCCCCGCGACGACCACGACGGACACCGACCCGATCGTCGCGCCGGCGTTCTGCAGATGCACGAGGCCGAACGCCAGACTCGTGACGCCTAACGCCGCCGGCGTGCCCCACCATTCCGCGAGCACCGCAAACCCGTAGCCGCGGAACACCATCTCCTCCCACAGGGCCGCCGGCGCCAGAAACAAGAGGAGCGTCAGCCCGAGCCCGATGGAGCTGCCCGCCGGGCCAGGCACCACGCGAAGCCATCCGACCGCCAACAGCGGAACGGTCGCCAACGCGACGGCCAGCACGCCGAGCGCCACCGCGATCACCATTGCGCGAAGCCGCAACGCGGACCGGTCGAGCCGGACCACCCGCCACCCGCGCCGATCGACGAGCCGGAACGTGATCGCGTGTCCCAGAACAGCCGACGCAAGCAGCACCCACGGAAACGGGGTCGAGCTGACGTGCAGCGGCGCCAGCACCCCGTTCACGAGGGGCACAACGACTCCGTTCAAAACGATCAGCGACGCGATGCTCGCCACGCAGAAGACGAGGAGTCGCCACGGCGGCCGAACCGCTCCGGTCGAATCCCAAAAAACAACGCGCGCCGTCAAACAGGCGCGCGGAGAGTCGATTTCGGAACCAGCAGGGCGGCGACGAGAGCCTTCACCGCGTCGAGTGCCACGAACGGGTGAACCGCGAGCGGCAGCGCCATACTGAGGCTCCCGGTGAGGACTGCGAGCTGCGTCAGGCCGCCCAGCAGCAGCACCGTGGTCCCCGCAAGCGCCGCGACCCAGCGCCCAAGTAGCGAACGCGCGCGAAGCGACACGGCTCCGGCAACGAACGCAGCGATGGGGTAGGCCAACAGGTACCCACCGGTGGGACCGAAGAATCGCGCGAGCCCCGGAGCACCGTACGGCGAGAACACCGGAAGCCCGACGGCTCCCGCGGCCAGATGCAGGATCATGCTCGCGGCGCCGGCAACGGGACCGAGCCACATGCCGGCCAGCACGACGACGAGCGGCTGCAGCGTGATCGGCACCGGCGTTCCTGGAATCGGGATCGCCACCTGCGAAGCGAGAGCCAGCGCGACCGCGAAGCCCAAGATGCCAATGGCGACGATCCGGGAAGGACGCCGCGTAACCGCGAGAGTGCTCGTCGTCATCGGTTCACACGCTCCACGCTGAGGGCCACCGCATCACCGCCGCCAAGACACAGGGTCGCGAGACCACGCTCCTTGTTCCGATCCTCGAGCGCATACAGGAGCGTCGTCAGCACGCGCGCGCCACTCGCGCCGATCGGATGACCGAGCGCGATCGCACCACCGTTGACGTTCACACGATCCCACGCCCACCCGAGCTGGTCGCCGTCGGCGAGCGCCTGGGATGCGAACGCCTCGTTCGCCTCGATGAGATCGTAGTCGGAGATTTTCGTGCCCGTCTTGGCCATGAGATTCCGCACCGCCGTCACCGGCGCAAAGAAGAGGTCCTGCGGGGCCGTGGCACCCGTCGCGTACCCGGTGACCCGCGCGAGAATCGTTAGGCCGTGGGCGCGTGCGTACTCCTCGCTCGTGACTACGAGCGCCGCCCCGCCATCGTTGAGACCCGGCGCGTTCCCGGCGGTGACCGTCAGGCCCTCCGTCGACCCCGACTTGGGCGGAAACGCCGGCTTGAGCCTCGCCAGCGCGTCGAGCGACGTGTCCTTCCTCGGGCTCTCGTCCGTGTCGATCGTCGTCGGGCCTTTACGTCCCGGGATCTGCACCGGGACGATCTCGGCCTTGAACCGCCCGGACTCGATGGCCGCGACCGCCTTCTGGTGCGACGCGAGTGCGAACTCGTCCTGTCGCTCCCGCGTGATCTCGGCCTTCCGCGCCGTATACTCGGCGTGCGAGCCCATGTGCACGTCGCAGAACGAGCACCAGAGGCCGTCCTTGATCATGCCATCCACAAGCGTCTGGTCGCCCGCCTTCACGCCGTTGCGCATTCCATAGACGTAGTACGGCGCGTTGGACATCGACTCCTGTCCGCCAGCCACCGCGACCTGCAGGTCGCCCGCCTTGATCGCCTGGGACGCGAGCATCACGGACTTGAGCCCCGATCCGCAGACCTTGTTGATCGTGACCGCGGACACGGTGTTCGGGATGCCAGCCTTGAGCGCCGCCTGTCGCGCGGGCGCCTGCCCCACGCCACCCTGGATGACGTTGCCCATGATGACTTCCTCGATGTCGTCGAGGTCGACGCGTGCGCGACGCACGGCTTCACGAATGGCGACGGCGCCGAGCTCGGGCGCCGAGAGGGGCGAAAGCCCACCGAGAAACCGGCCGATGGGCGTGCGAACAGCCGAAACGATGACCGGCGTGCGAGATGTATCAGCCATGGCTACGTGTTCGAGAAAGGAGGGGCCTGACGCGAGAGGCATCAGCCCCGGAAAGTTATTGGGGGCAGCAACTAGCGGGAACCGGGAACCGGGAACAGTGACTCGACGGGGTGCCTCTGTTCCCAGTTCCCAGTTCCCAGTTGCCGGTCCCTACAACCCGTAAGCCACCCTTCCCCAAATGAAACGCCCGTTGAAGCCGAACGGCGAGATGCCGTTGTATGGGTTCATGCCGAAATTGGCGTTCCCCGCATAGCCGGTCGCCGGATTGCCGGGATCGTTCTGCTTGTCGGGATAGACGTTGAACACGTTGTCCGCGCCAGCGCTCAGCGTCACGCGACCGAGCAGCCGATACGACATGCTGGCGTCCGTCACCCATTTCGCCGAGAACGTCTGATCGGGCGGCTGATTCGTCGTGACCTTCGCCTGCCGGTTCGTCACCTCCCCGAAGCGCTGCGTGCGCAGCACCACACCCAGCTCGCGTCGCGTCCAGTTCGCCGCGGCGAGGATGTTGTCGCGCGGCTGCGCCTCCTCGATCCGCCCGCGTTCCGCGCGACCGAAGAGCTGCTCGTCGAACCCCGTCAGCTCTGGCGGCGTCGGGATCACGTGCGTGACATGCGTGCGCGTGTGGTTGTACCCGCCCGTGAGACGCACGACGCCATTCTCGCGGAGATAGACGCCGTAGTTGAGCACCGCGTCGATGCCGTTCGTGTGCGTGTCGATCGCGTTCGTGAAGTACCGCGCGCCAGTGACGCCGGTGAGCCCAACCGCGGCGAGCTGCTGCTGAATCGCGGGTCCGATGAAGTTCTCCGAGAACACGATCCGGTCGTGAATCCTGATGTCGTAGTAGTCGAGACTCACCGAGAACCGCGACGACGGGTCGAACGTGACGCCACCGCTCACGTTGTACGATTTCTCGGGCTTGAGGTCCGTCGCGCCGAGCGCGCGAGCGCCAGGCGTGCTCACCGGGAACGTGCGGATCTCCAGGAACTGCCCGGCGACGAGATTCGTTGCCGTCGAGGAAAAGAACGACTGGCCGAGCGATGGCGCACGGAAGCCGGTGTTGAACGCGCCGCGCAGCGCCAGCTCGGGCAGGATCGCGTAACGCGCCGTCGCCTTGCCGGTGAGCGTCGAGCCGAAATCGTTGTAGTCCTCGAAGCGTCCCGCGACACCGACGAGCAGCGTCGGCGACAGGTCGGTCTCGAGATCGGCGTACAGCGCATAGTTGTTCCGGGTCGCGTTCTGCTCGTCGGCCGGGCGGAAGCCCGGGAAGCCCTGGGCGCCCGGCGCGGGCCGAATCGTCGAGCTGCCCGCGTTAGGCCCGTCGAGGATCGGCTGCCCGCCATCCCTCCACGACGCCGAATCGCCCGCGTTGATCTTGAACTGGTCCAGACGGAACTCGGCGCCGAGCGCCGTTCGCAGCGGACGTCCGCGCGGGAGACTCAGCTCGCGGAAGAAGTCGAGGTTCGTCGTCCACTGTCCGAACTCGAGCCCGCCGGCATCGAAGTTCCGTGGGCTCGCGATGCCCATCGATGCGTTGTTGCTGTTGGCGACGCCGTAGTCCAGTGTGTTGAACCCGTACTCCGTGCTCAGATCCCATTTCCAGCTGGCGAGGCTGCCCTTGACGCCCACGGCGCCCGAGCCGTCCCAGATGTCGGTCTTGATGAGGGGCAGAAACCCGTCGGGCCAGATCGCCCGCACGGTGTTGTTCCCGTTAGGCAGGCGCCAGTTCGCGGCCGCCTCGCCATCCCGGTAGCTCGCGCCGCCGAACGCGTAGAGCTCGAGGCCATTCCGCGTCGTGTAGGACGCGTTGAGCATGCTCAGCACGTCCGTCGTGGCGGCGTCGCCCAGCCGCAGCCTGACGCGCGGCGGCTCGTCGTTGCGCGGATCGCCGGTGAAGTACTGTTGCCGCGGGTCCACGCCCGCGCGGTTCGTCGCCCCACGGTCCCGGTACTCGACGCCGAAGTGGACGTAGTTCGATTGACCGTACACGCTGCCGGCGTCCAGCGCGAGGTTCGTGACCGATCCTCCGCCGTCGGTCGTGTGGCCGAACGTGCCGCCCGCCTCGCCGGGCGCGGTGCTCTTGAGAATGACGTTGATGACACCCGCAATGGCATCCGACCCGTACTGCGCGGCCGCCCCATCCCGGAGCACCTCGATGCGATCGATCATCGACACGGGGATCGCGTTCAGGTCCACGCCCGTCGAGCCGCGCCCCACGGTGCCGTTCACGTTCACGAGCGCGCTGTTGTGACGGCGCTTGCCGTTGATGAGCACCAGGACCTGATCGGGCCCCAACCCCCGGAGCGTCGCCGGCCTGACGTGGTCCGTTCCGTCCGAGATCGAGGGCCGCGGAAAGTTGAACGAGGGGGCGAGCATCTGCAGCACCTGGTTCGTCTCCGTGCGCCCGGTGGAGACGATGTCCGCCGCCGTGAGCACGTCGACCGGAACCGGGGAGTCGGTCACGGTGCGCGCCTCTCCGCGCGTGCCGGTTACGGCCAGCGCTTCCAGCGTCGTCGGTGCTCGCGTGAGCGCGAAGTCCTTGGTCGTGGTCTGTCCGGCCCTGACGACGATGGTATCGTGCACCCCCGTCCAGCCGATGTACCGCACGCGAAGCTCGTATGTCCCCGGCTGCAGCGGAATGCGGAAGGTGCCATCGGTTCGAGTGTAGGCACCGGTCTGCGCACCGGTCACGAACACCGTCGCGCCCGCGAGCGGCGTGCCGACGTCGGCCGCCGTCACCTTGCCCGCGACAGCGCCCGCGGTCTCCTGCGCGCCGACGGGAAGCCACGCGGTACCAATCGTACCGATCGCGCCCGTGATACCTAACGCCGTAACCAATGCCCGGTCCCGCCGTCGCCATCCATTGGCACTGGCCGAAGGGTCGGGCAGACGAAGCACGCGCATCACCAACCTCCGTGGGTACAGGGTGTACTGTGCCAACACGGTGTCGCGCTGCCCGACCGGACACAATGATACGCTAGGCCCTCTCGACCGCTCGGCCCGCTTTTCGCCCTTCCGATTCCCGATTCCCGATTCCCTATTCTCGATTCCCTATTCCCGACGCGCCGAGCGTGAGCGAGCGCGCTTTCACCTCCGCCAGCACGCGATCGATGAACTCGCCGACCGCCACCGGCGCCGGCTTCTGCTCCTTCCCCGCCCCACGCACGTTGATCGCCACCGTGTCGGACTCCGCCTCACGCTTCCCGATGACCGCGAGATACGGAACCTTCATCCGAACGCCCTCGGCAATCCTGTACTTGAGCGTCTCCGACCGCGCATCGGTGTGCGCCCGGATCCCCGCCGCCCGCATGCGCTTCGTCACCGCCTCGGCCACCGATGCCTGATCATCCGTGATGGGGATGACCCGCACCTGCTCCGGCGCGAGCCACGTCGGAAACGCCCCGGCATAGTGCTCGATCAGGATCGCCATGAACCGCTCGAACGACCCGCTCACCGCCCGGTGAATGATCACCGGCCGGTGCGCCGCGTTGTCCTCGCCGGTATACGTCAGGTCGAACCGCTCGGGATTCGAGTAGTCCAGCTGGATCGTCCCGAGCTGCCACGCACGGCCTAACGAGTCGAGCACGTCGAAGTCGATCTTCGGGCCGTAGAACGCCCCGTCGCCGGGCTTGAGCTCGTACGATCTCCCCGTCGCCTCGAGCGCGGCCTTGAGCCCCGTCTCGGCCGTGTCCCACATCTCGTCCGTGCCGATCCGGACTTCCGGCCGCGTCGCGAACTTCACCGTCGCCTCGAGGCCGAACGTCTTGTAGTAGCCGAGGATGAACTCCATGAGCCGCTGCACTTCCTCGGCGATCTGACGCTCCATGAGGAAGACGTGGCAGTCGTCCTGCTGGAACTGGCGGACGCGCGTCAGGCCGGACAGCACCCCCGAGAGCTCGTTGCGATGCAGGACATCGTACGTGCAGTAGCGCAGCGGCAGCTCACGGTACGAGTGCTTCTTCGCCTGGTAGAGCAGGTAGTGCGACGGGCAGTTCATGGGCTTGAGCGAGAAGTCGTGCTCGCCCGTCTCGTTGTCGAGCACCAGGAACATGTTCTCACGGTACTTCCCCCAATGCCCCGAGATCTCCCACAGCCCCTTGTTGAACATGAGAGGCGTCTTGACCTCGTGATAGTCGTCGCGCTGCAGCTCGCGCAGGTACTCGTTGATCGTGTTGATGATCGTGGTCCCGCGCTCGGTCCAGAACACGGCGCCTGGCGCGAACGGGTGGAGCATGAACAGGTCGAGCTGACGCCCCACGACGCGATGGTCGCGGCGCTTCGCCTCCTCGATGCGGAAGAGATACGCGTCGAGGTCGTCCTTCTTCCACCACGCCGTCGCGTAGATGCGCTGCAGCTGCTGCCGCTTCACGTCGCCGCGCCAGTAGGCCGGTGCCGTGTTCATCAGCTTGAAGTGCTTGAGGTAGGACGTGTCCGGCACGTGCGGCCCCCGGCACAGGTCGATGAACGGCCCGTCCGTGTAGGTCGAGATCACTTCGTCCGCGCCGAGGTCCTCGATGCGCTCGAGCTTGAGCGGGTCGTCGGAGAATCGCCTGATCGCCTCGTCGCGCGAGACCTCTTCCCGCACGAACGGATACTTCTCGGCCACGACCTTCTTCATCTCCGCCTCGAAGGAGGCGAGATCCTCCGGCGTGAACGGCTCGGGCACCTCGAAGTCATAGTAGAAGCCGTCCTCGATCGCGGGACCGAAGCCGATCTTCGCATCGGGGCGGACACGCCTAACGGCGGTCGCGAGGATGTGCGCGCCGGAATGCCGCAGCACCGCGAGCGACCGCGGGTCCTTCTCCGTGATGACCGTGAACGCGCCGCCGCGCCGGATCGGCGTCATGAGGTCCTGGACCTCGCCATCGATGGACACGGCGATGGCGTCGCGGAGCAGGCGCGACCCGATGGAGGCGACGACGTCGCGGGCGAGCGTGCCCGGCTCCACTTCTCGAGTGGCACCGTCGGGCAGAGTCAGAACGATCGGCATGGGTCGGGAATCAGTAATGGGGAAGATCCCTCGCTGACGCTCGGGACAGGTCGAGAACCGACAGTCCAGCGGATAGGCGCCGACCGGCCGGTACCGACTTCATCGATGCGGGATTGTCTGAGCCGAGCGAGGCGCTCTCTCGGGGCGCGATCGCGGTTTGCGGACGGCTGGGCTCCTCGCCGCCCGCTCAGCGCGTGCTGTCGAGGACCGGCGTGACCTGGGTGCCGTACCGGAAATAGAGCACGAGCCCCGCGAGGAGTAGCACGATGAGCACTACCCAGGGAATCACGCGACCAATTGGAACGCGGTCTTGCGGCGGCATCGGGTGAGACACGGTAAGTTCTAGGTGGCCTTCTTCTTGCGGCGGGCTCGCGCTACTCTCACACGCAAGTTATCCTTGGCTTTCCCCCTCCGCCACAGGGTAGGTGTAATGTCTCCGCTGCGCTATCGAGACGACGATACCACATCGAGTGGACTGCTGTACCTCGCCGCCGGGGCTGTTCTCGGGCTCGCGGCCGGGCTCGTCGTTGCGGACCGCTTCGGAGGGTTCTCGTCACTCACCGCGAAGCTCCGTGAGCGCGTCGGCCACCTCCGCGAGTCCGACGACGATGAGTACGACAGCGAGATCGATGAGGAGGACGAGGCGCTCGAGGAACGTGTGCTCGAGGCCTTCCGCAACGATCCTACACTCAGCGAACGCGCGATCGACATCGGCGCCATCGGCGATGGGATCATCGAGCTCACCGGGTGGGTCCACGAACCCGACGAGGCAACGCACGCCGTGACCATCACGCGCGGCGTGCCCGGAGTCGAGACGGTGGTGAACCGCCTCGATGTTCGGATGGCCGGCGCCGAAGAGCCGATCGAGATCGACGACTCCCCCAACGCGCCACTGCCCGGCGGTCGCTGGGAAGGCCAACAGGTGGGCACCGGCCGTCGTCGCCAGGGGAACTCGTCCGAGGCCGATCGCCACGCCGACCCGAAGCCCGAGCTCGAGGATCGCTGGTTGAGCAAGGAGAAGGCGATTCGTGACGCGGCCGGCGACACCGAAGGCATCGCCGAGCGTCGTACCTCGTCGAAGCGTCACGCGCGCGGGGACCGCACGGGCGGGTCTCCGACCGCGCCAACCGGCGTACCCAAGGCAGACCACGTCGCCAACCCCGACGACGCGGCTCCGGACACCATGCGCGCTGACTGACGCGAATCACTTCCGCGCACGCACGCAGAGAGCCGCGAGCCACCGCTCGCGGCTCTTCCTTTTTTGTGCTTTCTGTCTGGCCGATTCCGGATTCCCTATTCCCGATTCCCGATTGCAGTTCGGCAACTAACTTCCGTCTCCATATGAGCACGACCTCGCCTCCAACCCCGACCGCCGACCTGCCCCCGCAGTTCGATTTCGCGTCCATGGAACGCGAGATCTACGAGCGATGGGAACGCGCCGGGGCCTTCTCCGCGGCGGTCACGGATTCCAGCCGGTCCGGTGGCGATCGCGAGCCATTCACGATCGTGATGCCCCCACCGAACGTGACGGCCATCCTCCACATGGGCCATGGGCTCGACAACACGCTGCAGGACGTCCTCATCCGCTGGCGCCGCATGGCCGGCGATGATGCGCTCTGGGTGCCCGGCACCGACCACGCGGGAATCGCGACGCAGAACGTCGTCGAGAAGCTGATCGCGAAGGAAGGGCTCACGCGGTACGACGTCGGCCGCGACGCGTTCGTGCGCCGGACCGTGCGGTTCGTGGAAGAGACGGGCGGCGCCATCCTGAACCAGCTGCGGGCCCTCGGCGCCTCGTGCGACTGGTCGAGAACCGCCTACACGCTCTCGCCCGAGCTCTCGCGCGCGGTGCGCGAAGCGTTCGTGCGACTCTATGAGAAGGGGCTCGTCTATCGCGGTCACCGCGTGATTCACTGGTGCCCGCGCTGCCTGACCTCGTTGAGCGATGAGGAAGCAGAGTTCCACGATACGAACGGCAAGCTCTATCACATCAGCTACCCGCTGAGCGGCGACCCCGAGCGTGCGATCGTGGTGGCGACCACGCGGCCCGAAACGATGCTCGGTGATGTGGCCGTGGCCGTGCACCCCGACGACGATCGCTATCGCGACCTCATCGGACGCACGGTCGTGCTGCCGATAGCGAACGTCGAGATTCCGATCATCCCGGACAGCTACACCGATCCCACGTTCGGCAGCGGCGCCGTGAAGATCACGCCGGCGCACGACGCGAACGACTTCGAGGTCGGCCAGCGCCACGACCTGCCCATGCCCGTGGTGATCACGGCCACCGGCACGATGGGTGAGGAGTCGCCGCGCGAAACGAACGAGCGCGGCGAGACGATCGAGCGCGTGCCGGAATCGCTGCGCGGGCTGGATCGCTTCGAGGCTCGCGAGAAGATCGTCGACATGCTGAAGGCGTCCGGTCGCCTCGTGAAGGTCGAGCCACACCAGCACGCCGTTAGGCGGTGCTACCGCTGCGACACCGTGGTGGAGCCCCGGCTGTCGGACCAGTGGTTCGTGAAGATGAAGCCGCTCGCCGAGCCGGCGCTCGCCGCCGTGCGCGACGGCCGGATCCGCATCGTGCCCGAGCGGTGGGAGGGCGTCTACGTCCACTGGCTCGACACCATCCGGGACTGGAACATCTCCAGGCAGCTCTGGTGGGGTCACCGCATCCCCGTGTGGTACTGTGATGGCTGCGGTCGCGAGACGGTGAGCAGGGACGATGTGCTCACGTGCCCGTCGTGCTCCGGGCCCGTGCGACAGGACGAGGACGTGCTCGATACCTGGTTCTCGTCGTGGCTCTGGCCGTTCTCCACGCTCGGCTGGCCGAAGGACACGCCGGATCTCCGCGCGTTCTACCCGACCGACGTGCTCGTGAGCGGACCCGACATCCTGTTCTTCTGGGTGGCGCGGATGATCATGTCGGGGTTCGAGTTCATGGGCGAGGCGCCGTATCACACCGTGTACCTGCACGGCATTGCCCGCGACACGAAGCACCGCAAGATGTCCAAGTCGTTAGGCAACGGGATCGACCCGCTCGACGTGATCGCGCGGTTCGGCGCCGACCCGCTGCGCTACACGGTGGTGGCCGGAATGGGGCTCGGCGTCGACATCATCTTCGACCCCGACGACCTGGAAAAGTCGTTCGCCCCAGGCCGGAACTTCGTCACGAAGCTCTGGAACATTGGCCGGTTCCTGCTCACGAACGTCGGCACGTCGCCGGTGCAGGCCGTGTCGGAGATCGATCGCGAACGTCTGTCCCGCGCCGATCAGTGGATCCTCGCGCGTCTCGACGCCGCCATCGCCGAATGCGACGCGGCGCTCGGGCCCGCACGTCCGGTGAACAGGCACTGGACGCTGGGCGAGCGCACGATGGGCATGCGCCTCAATGATTACGCCGAGGCCGCCCGGCGATTCGTCTGGAACGAGCTGGCCGATTGGTACCTCGAGGCGATCAAGGCGCGCCTCGCCGATGCTGGTGACGATCGCGAGGTGGCACGGGCGGTCCTCGCGCACGCGTTCGACGGTGCGCTCCGCCTGCTGCACCCGATCGTGCCGTTCGTGACCGAAGCACTCTGGCAGCGGCTCCCCGGGCGTGCCGACGACGAGCTCCTGATCTCGGCGCGGTGGCCGACGGCGTCGGGCGGTCAAGGCCGGGGGGCCGACGAATTCGAGCTCGTGCGCAGCGCGGTGGACGCGCTGCGACAGCTTCGCGGCGAGTACAACATCACGCCGGGCAAGCAGCTGTCGGCGATCGTGGTGCCGGCGCCTAACGCGAGGAGCGTGCTCACGACCGAGGCCGCGCTCATCGGCCGCCTGACCAGATGCACGGTGTCGGTCGCCGAGGCAGCGCCCAGGGGAGAGACTGCCGCTCACCAGGTGCTGGCCGACGGCTCCGAGGTCATCGTGCCGCTGGCGGGGACGATCGACGTCGCCAAGGAATGCGCTCGCCTCCAGCAGGAGCTTGCGGCCCTCGAGAAGCAGCTCGGCGGCCTCCGACAGCGCCTCGCGAACGAGAACTTCGTGTCGCGCGCCAAGCCCGAAATCGTCGACGCGGAGCGCCAGAAGGAACGCGAATGGTCCGCGCGACGGGAGCAGCTCGCGGCCAAGGTAAAGACGTTGTGCGGAAACTGATCCTGCTCGCCGCCGTTCTGGGGTGCGCCCAAATCGGCTCGCCCCCGGGCGGCCCGGAGGATCACGCCGCACCGCACCTGCTCCGGGTCTCGCCCGACACGAACGCGCTCAACGCGCGCCCGAAAAGCGTCCAGCTCCAGTTCGACGAGATCATCAACGAGCGGCCATCGCGCGGCGGGGACAACCTCTCCGCGGTGTTTCTCGTCTCGCCGAAGCGTGGCCGTGTGGACGTCAAGTGGCACCGCAGCCGCATCGAGATCCGGCCGCGCCGCGGCTGGATGCCGAACACCACCTACGTCATCACCCAGCTCCCCGGCGTGGCTGACCTGCGAGGGAACGCGGACAGCCTGCAGCACCAGTACATCTTCTCTACCGGGCCGACTCGGGCCGAGTCGTTCATCCGCGGGGTAGTGTTCGACTGGGCGACCGGGCAGCCCGCGCCGAAGGCCTACGTCGAAGCGATTCACCTCCCCGACAGCCTAACGTATGGCGAATACGCCGACTCGCTCGGCCGCTTCGTCGTCCGCTACCTGCCGCCCGGGCGGTATCTCGTTCGCGGCATCATCGACGCGAACAGCAATCGGGTGCTCGACCGTCGGGAGCTGTTCGATTCCGCGACGGTCGTTCTCACGGATTCGGCATCCCGCGAGATGCTGGCGTTCGTCCACGACAGCATCGGCGCCGGTCTCGCCGAGGTCGAAGTTCGCGACTCGGTGACCCTTCGGAGCCGGTTCGATCGCCCGCTGCAACCGGGCGTTCCCCTCCCCGCGTCGCGGTTCTCTCTGCGCGCCGCCGACTCATCCGTCGTTCCGATCGTGTCGGTCACACTCGGGAGCGTATTCGAGAAGGAGGAAGCCGACAGCGCGAGGGCCAAAGCCGTAGCGGACTCGATTGCGCGCGCCCGGCAGGCCGACTCGATCGCGCGCGCGAACCCACGTGCCGCGCGTCCGCCAGCCCCAGCCCCGCCTCCCGCCGGCCGCCCCGGCGCTGCCGCGCGGGATACTACGCCGCGGCCGAAGATGAGCGCGCCCGTCCCCGAGACGTATGCGATCCTCAAGCTCGGTCGCGCGCTGACCCCGGGCACGACGTATCGACTGCGCGCCGATTCCCTCCGCAGCTTGATGGGCATCGCTCGAACGTCCGACCGCGTGTTCATCGCGCCGCGTCCCAGAAGCGACTCGACGCGACCTCCCGGCGACTCCGCGCGCCGTCCCGATTCCACACGGCGACCGCCGCCGCGCGTCCCTCTACAGCGCGACGACCTGTCGCTCCGGCTCGTGCGCGACCTGTTTGCCCCCGGAGCGCACAGGTGACCGAGCCCAGACTCGATGCGCGCTCAGATCCGCGGCGCGCGCTGCCGTCCGTTGGGGTGCTGCTCGAGAGCGTCGAGGTCGCCCCACTCCTGGCTCGCGCGCCGCGCCAGCTCGTCACGGAGGCAGTTCGTTCGGTCGTGGACGGGGCACGGCAGGATCCCGCATCGACGCCTAACGACCTGGCCGGGTGGGCGGCGGCGATCCGGGAGCGCCTCGCGCTCCTCGAGCGACCGTCGCTTCGGGCCGTCATCAACGCGACCGGCGTCGTGCTGCATACGAACCTGGGCCGTGCCCCGCTTCCCACCGCCGCGCTGCACGCGATCACGGAAACGGCTGCCGTCGCGTGCAACCTCGAGTACGATCTCGAGCGCGGTGAGCGAGGCTCGCGTTATGTGCATGCCGTGGCGCTCCTTCGTGAGCTGACCGGTGCCGAGGACGCGATCGTCGTCAACAACTGCGCCTCGGCCCTGGTGCTCGCGCTCAACTCGCTCGCCGCCGGTCGCGAGGCGATCGTCTCGCGCGGTGAGCTCATCGAGATCGGCGGCAGCTTTCGCGTGCCCGATATCATGGCGAAGAGTGGCGCCACACTCGTCGAGGTCGGCACGACGAATCGCACGCATCTCGTGGACTACGAGGACGCCGTCGGTGAGTCCACGGGCGCGATCGTGAAGGTGCATCGGAGCAACTTCGAGCTGCGGGGCTTCGTGGCGGAGGTGGAGCTCCCGGCGCTCGCGTCGCTCGCGCGCACGCACGCGGTTCCGTTGCTCTTCGATTTCGGGAGCGGCCTCCTCCTGTCGCTCGATGAGTACGGGCTTCGCGGTGAGCCAACGGCTCGTGACGCCGTACGAGCCGGCGCGACGCTCGTGCTCATGAGCGGCGACAAGCTGCTCGGCGGCCCGCAGGCGGGAATCATCCTCGGTGACGCGAGCGCGATCGCCGCGTGTCGAACGAACCCGCTGGCGCGCGCGGTGCGCGTGGACAAGCTGACACTCGCCGCGCTCGAGGCGACTCTCGCGCTGTACCGCGAGCCGATACGTGCGATTCGCGAAGTGCCCGCGCTGGCAATGCTCACGGCGCCCGCGGTGAACGTACAGCTGCGCGCGGAGCAAGCGGCCGCCCGGCTTCGCGGCCACGGTGTGAGCTGCGATGTCGTCGAGACCGAGGCCAGCGTTGGTGGCGGCGCATTTCCGACAGCCCGCATTCTGTCGTACGCGGTGGCACTGCGGGGAAACCCCACCGCGATCGAGCAGCGGCTCCGCTCTGGCGACCACCCCGTGATCGCCCGCATCGCGAACGGCCGTGTCCTGCTCGACATGCGCAGCGTTCCAGCCGCGCACGATGAACAGCTCGTGCGCGCGGTCATCACGTCGCTCGCCTGAGCCCGGAATGGCGCAACGCGCGGCCTTCCTCGATCGGGATGGCACGATCATCGAGGACGTCAGCTACATCTCACGCCCGGACCAGGTGCAGTTGCGTCCGACCGCGGCTGAGGCGATCGGTCTGCTCAACGCGCACGACATTGCCGTCGTCGTGATCACGAATCAGAGCGGCATCGCGCGCGGCATGTTCACGGCCGCCGACTACGAGGCCGTACACGGTCGCGTGGCCGCGATGCTGAGCGCGCACGGCGCGCGGATCGATGCCGCGTACTACTGTCCCCACTTTCCGGCAGTGAGCGGACCGTGCGGCTGCCGGAAGCCCGGACGCCAGCTCTTCGACCAGGCAATCGCCGAGCTGGATCTGTCTCCCGCGGCGTCGATGTTCGCCGGCGACCGCTCGCGCGATGTGCTCCCCGCTCGCACGTTCGGCGGACAGGCCTATCTCATCCCGGCCCCATCGACGCCTCCCGGCGAGGTCGACGAGTCGGTTCGTGCGGGCGCCATCGTTGCCGACTCGCTGCTCGACGCCGTGCAGCGGTTTCTTGCCCTCTTCCCGCGGTCTTCGGGAGCCCGATAGAATCTCCGGCATGACTGCTCGAGTCGCCGTCCTCGCGTCTGGAGGTGGGACGAACCTCCAGGCCATCCTCGATTATCTCGGTGCGCAGGGCGGCACGGCGACGACGGTTTCGCTGGTCGCGTCGGACCGTTCGTCGGCCGGGGCGCTCGACCGGGCGAGGCGGCACGGCGTGGAGGCCATCGCACTCGACGAGACGCACCGCGGCGATGCCTTGGTGGGGCTGCTCGAGTCGCGCGCGATCGACTACATCGCGCTCGCGGGCTATCTCCGGTTCGTGCCGACGAGTGTCACGCGGCAGTGGCGGGGACGCATCGTGAACGTGCATCCATCGCTGCTGCCGTCGTTCGGCGGCGCCGGGATGTACGGAATTCGCGTCCACCAGGCAGTGATCGAAGCCGGCGTGCGCGTCACAGGTGTGACCGTGCACTTCGTCGATGAGGAGTACGACCGCGGCCCGATCATCGCCCAGTGGCCCGCGCCCGTGCTCCCCGGCGATACTCCGGAGGTGCTGGCGGAGCGGGTGCTCGCCGTCGAGCACGCGCTGTACCCGATGGCGCTGGACGCCGTCGCGCAAGGCCGCGTGACGTTAGGCGCCGACGGCCGTGTCGCCGGCTTGGAGTCGGTGCCGGAGCTGGTCGCCTTTCCCGCGCCGCCGCCATTCGTCAGCAATAACCAGTAGATAACCAGTAACCTGTAACCTGTGTCTGTTCATGCCTCGCGCTCTCCTCTCCGTTTCGGATAAATCGGGCCTCATTGAGTTCGCGCGCGGCCTGCGCGAGCTCGATTGGGAGCTCATCTCCACCGGCGGCACGGCCAAAGCACTGCGCGACGCCGGACTGCCCGTCCGCGACGTGGCGGAGGTGACACACTTCCCGGAGATGCTCGACGGGCGCGTGAAGACGCTGCACCCCATGGTGCACGGCGGGCTGCTCGCCCGTCGTGACGTCGAGGAGCACATGACCGCGCTGGCCGAGCAGGGCATCGACACGATCGACCTCGTGGCGGTCAACCTCTACCCGTTCCGCGAAACGGCGTCCAGGCCTAACGTGCGGCCGGACGCGGTCATCGAGCAGATCGACATTGGCGGGCCGTCGATGCTCAGGTCCGCGGCGAAGAATTTCCCCTCGGTGTTCGCCATCGTCGATCCCGCGGACTACGGCCGCGTGCTGTCCGCGCTGCGGGCGGGCGATGACGACCTGGACTTGCGCCGGGTGCTGGCCGCCAAGGTCTTTGCGCATACGGCCGCGTACGACGGTGCCATCGCCACGTGGTTCGCCGAGCAGCGGGGCGAGCTGTTTCCGCAGGAGATCACGGTCTCCCTCGAGCGCGCTCAGAGTCTTCGCTACGGTGAGAATCCCGGGCAGCGGGCGGCCTTCTACGTCGAGCGAGGCAGTGGCGGTTTGGCGGCGCTCGAGCAGCGCGGCGGGAAGGAGCTCTCGTTCAACAACCTTCTCGACCTGGAAGGCGCCCTGGTCGCCACGGACCCGTTCGCTGGGGAGATCTGCTGCGCGATCGTGAAGCACACGACGCCGTGCGGCCTCGCCGTCGGGACGTCGGCCGTGGACGCCTACCGCAAAGCGCTGGCGTGCGACCCGGCGTCGGCGTTCGGCTCGGTCATCTCGTTCACCACGACCGTCGATGCCGAGGCAGCCGAGGCGGTTGCCAGCCTGTTCGTCGAGTGCATCGTCGCACCGGAGTTCTCTCCGGAGGCGCTGGAGGTACTCGGACGGAAGAAGAATCTCCGCGTGCTCGTCGGCACGGCGCGATGGACGCCGCACGCGTTGGACTACAAGCGCGTGCGCGGCGGCGTGCTCGCCCAGGAGCGCTCGCCTAACGTCATCGACGATGCGACGTGGCAGGTCGTGACGCGACGCCACCCGACCGCCGAGGAGCGGCAGAACATGCTCTTCGCGTGGCGGGCGGTTGCGTCGGTCAAATCCAACGCGATCGTGCTCGCCAAGGACGGCGCCACGATCGGGATCGGCGCCGGCCAGATGTCGCGGGTGGACGCCGCATTCGTGGCCGTCCACAAGGCGCGCGCGGCCGGTCACGACACGGCGGGGGCGGTGATGGGCTCGGACGCGTTCTTCCCGTTCCGCGACAGCCTGGACCATGCTGTCGAGGCCGGGGTGAAGGCGATCGTGCAGCCTGGCGGCTCGATTCGCGACGCCGACGTGATCGCCGCCGCCGATGAACACGGGATGGCGATGGTCTTTACGGGCCAGAGGCAATTCAGGCACTAATTGGTGAGCTATCAGCCATCAGCCATCAGCTCAGACAGCGAAACGTCGAACTGCGCCCGCCGTTCGGTCTCCGCCGTTCGAGCTGATGCCTGATGGCCGATGGCTGATGGCCGCTACCTTTCGTGACGTTTCCGCCGCAACCCAAGTTGTAATTTCGGCCCTGCGTTTCAGACAAACTCGATCTATCAATGGCTTCCAGCGTTTCAGCCGACCTCGACTATCGGCCGTCGTACCTCGCGGCCGGTATCGCGGCGGCGCTCGTACTCATCCTCTATATCGTCACCCTGGCGCCGTCCACGGCCATGTGGGACACGAGCGAGTACATCGCCGCCGCCTACATCCTCGGCTTGCCGCATCCGCCGGGGAACCCGTTTTTCGTCCTGATCGGGAAGTTCTTCACCTTGCTGCCCATCGCCGGGTCGATTGCCGCACGAGTGAACATTCTGGCGGCGGTCTCCAGCGCCGTTTCGGCCGGGATGTGGTTCCTCATCACGGAGCGCGTCCTCGTCAGCTGGTTCCCGCAGCGCTGGCAGCGCATCGTCGGCGGATCCCTCGCCGCGCTCATCGGCGCAACCGCGTTCACGGTCTGGAGTCAGTCCGTCGTGAACGAGAAGGTGTATACGGTCAGTCTCGCCGGACTCGCGCTCGTCGCGTGGCTCACGGTCCGCTGGTGCGACGATCCCGATGGTCCCAAGGCAGACCGCCTGCTCGTCCTCATCGCCTATCTGCTCGGCCTCGGCTACGCGAACCACATGGCCGGAATGCTCGCGGCGCCTGCCGTCGCGATCGCCGTGCTGATTCGTCGCCCGCGGACCCTCGTTCGGCCCTGGCTGATCGCCGCGTGCCTCGGCGCTGGCTTGCTCGGCATCACGCCATTCGCGACGCAGCCAATCCGAGCCGCGTACTTCCCGGCGATCAACGAGGGCGAGCCAACCGCGTGCCGCACCGAGCTCAAGGCGAGCTGCACGTTCTCGGAGGGCACGTGGCAGGCCTTCAAGTACAACTTCAATCGTGAGCAGTACGGGAAGCCACCGGTAGTCGAGCGCCAGGCACCACTCAGCGCCCAGATCGGGATGTGGTGGCTCTACTTCAAGTGGCAGTGGCTGCGTGACGCGCACGGCGACCGCGAAGCGCTCCAGGTGACCCTCGCGACGATCTTCCTCATCCTCGGACTGATGGGGGGGTGGGTGCACTGGCAGCGGGACCGGCGATCGTTCTGGTTCTTCGGTCCGCTGATGTTCACCATGACCTTGCTGCTCATCTACTACCTGAACTTCAAGTACGGGTACTCGCAGGCGCCGGAGCTCGGCGACAATGTCCCGCGCGAGGTCCGCGATCGGGACTACTTCTACCTCTGGAGCTTCTCGGGGTGGAGCGTCTGGGCGGCGCTCGGCCTCGTTTACCTATGGGAGACGATCGCGGCGCTGATCGGCTCCGAAAACGTCAGGCTGGGGCGCGAGACCCTGCAGTTGCCCCGCAAGCGGAGCTGGCTCTTGGCGTCGCCCGTACTCGCGTTGGCGTTCATCCCCCTCTTCGGGAACTGGGACGCGGCATCGCGGCGGTACGACACGACCACGCGCGATTTCGCGGCCGACCTGCTCAACTCCGTCGAGCCGTACGGGATCCTCGTCACGGTCGGTGACAACGACACCTTCCCCCTCTGGTACGCACAGGAGGTCGAGGGGATACGCCAGGACGTCATTGTGGCGAACACGTCGCTCCTCAACACGGACTGGTACACGCGCCAGCTGATCCGCGCACCCGTTCGGCCGTACGATGCCGCGAAGGGGCCGGCGATCTATCGGAACGGCAACTGGCCGAAGCCATCGGGTCCGCCGGTCAAGATGACGATGGACGAGGCGGACCAGATCCCGATCGCGTATGACATGCGCGAGCCGCAGCAGTTCACGGCGGGCAAGATCGAGGCGACGATCCAGCCGAGGACCCTGACGCGCGCCGACATCTTCGTGCTCCGGATGATCAAGGACAACACCGGGCGTCCGGTGTACTTCAGCCGCACGTCAGGCGGATACGGCAGCCAGGAGCTCGGCCTGGGTCCGTATCTCGTGACGCAGGGTCTCGCGCGCAAGCTCCTGCCTGACATCCCACGCCCGGCGGGCCGGGACACGATGCTCGTCCCGGGCGAGGGGTTCGTCGACGTCCCGCGCTCGACCGCGCTGTGGGACAGCGTGTTCCAGGCACCGAAATCGATCGTGCGAAAGGGTGACTGGCCCGACCGGGCATCTGTCGGGATCCCGGCGCTCTACGTGTCCACGGGCTTCATGCTGTCCGAGGCCCTGCGCGCGCAGGGCCGCGTGGACGAGGCAAAGCGCATCCTCGCCACCGCCGAGGATGTCGCGAAGGCCACTCGCCTGGCGGACCTGTTCAACGCGGCGCAGAACCTTCCGCCGTTAGGCGCGGAGGGTGATAGCCGTTCGCCCGCGATCCCCCTCCCCGTCAAACCGGAAAGTGGGAAGAAGCAGTGATCTGATGCCTCATCACGAATGACTGATGACACATGACTTTCGACTGGCCAAGCATCGCCATGGTGCTTGGCCAGTCATCGGTCGTGAGTCATCAGTCATTCGTGATGAGGCGTCAGTACCAAAGGGGCGAAGGGTGTTAGGCAGGTCCGATCGCTACCCGCACTGACGTGATGTACACCGCCGTCGTGCCCTCGAACCCCGAGTCCACGCCAACGACCAGCCACAGCCTCCCATTGGCCGAGGTGGCGATCGTGAGCGGCGCGCTGTCGAAGACCTTGAGCTCGTAGCGCGAAACCGCGCAGTTGGTGTTCGAGTTCGCGATGTTGCCCACCGGCAACGCGTCGCGACCACCCACGAACTGTGAGCCGTGATCGAAGTTCGCGCGGTAGTACTGCGCGGCGTCGACGATCCGGGCCGGCTCCGTCGGCGTCGCACCCACCTTCAGTACGACCGACTCGCCCGGCGCCCCGCCGATCCCGGCGCACCCGCTCGGCGCGTTCGTCGCCACCGTCACGCGGTAGCGAACGACATACGACGCGTTAGGCGCGAGGCCCGGGCCCTCGCGCGTGATGTACATGAACAGATCGTCGCTGTGGTTCGCGCCCGTCAGCAGAATGCCTTTGCGTGCCGGATCGAGCGGCACAGGCAGCGGAGCCAGCGACGACCCAATGGCCCACTCGGCCTCCTTGCCCACGGGGTAGTCGACGAACCCCGGCACCCAGCCCTGGTAGTCGTTCGAGAAATCGAAAGAGACATCGAAGCTGTCGCCGCGTGCGCCGACCGAATCGCCGCAACCTGCGAGCGCTCCGGCCGACACCAGCGACGCGAGCGTGGCGGCGCGCCACAGCCGTCGGCGGTGGTCTCCTGCATCCGGCATCATCGAGTGGAAAGCGGCGGTGCGCTGGTTGAGCGTTAGGTGGCGGATGAGCCTCCCGAGCGCGTCGCGCCCGGGAAGCGCAGTTCAGCACGCCTAACCTGTGGTCGCTCGCGATCGTCACCGGCGAGCGGCCAGTACCGCACACCGAGCGGTCAGTCTACTACTGCTTGCACGCGCCGTTCGGATCGGGCTTCGGCTTGTCGACCACCGGCCGATGATCGAGGTCGGCAACGCGCCACGCGACATCGTAGATGAACTGCGTCACGCGACGATACTGATCGAAGTCGAGGTATTCCGGCTCGTCGGTCACCTGGTGGTAGTCGCGATGCCCGCCGGTCGTGAAGAACGCGATCGGGATGCCGTAGCGCGCGTACATGTAGTGATCGCTGCGGCAATAGATGTTCTGTGGATGACCGTCCGCGTCGAGGGCGTAGTCGATCTGCAGATTCGCTTTCGTCTTCGTGTCCACGTCCTCGATCAGGTTGCCGAGCTCCGTCGAGAGACGACGCGACCCGATGACCTGGACGTATCCGGAGTCCCGCCCGTGGATGAGGGATCCGTCCTTCGCCTCGCCGGTGATGTCGCTCGAGGCGCCGCGTCCGATCATGTCCACGTTGAGCTGCGCGACGATCGAATCGCGCGGCACGGTGGGATGATCGGTGAAGTAACGCGAGCCGAGCATTCCCTCCTCTTCGCCCATGTGCCAGACGAACAGGATCGATCGCTTCGGTTTCGGCTTGGCGCTCGCGAACGCCTCGGCCATCTCGAGCACGCCCATGGAGCCCGAGCCATCGTCATCGGCGCCGTTGTTGATCGAGTCCTGACGCGGTGGCGTTGCCGCCCGCGCGCTGTCGATCATCGTCTTCATCCTCGCCGCTTCGTCGCCGGTCGCGGGACGGTTGGGGCTATCGGCACCCTGCGGCCGGACGACGGTGTTGAACACGCGGACAGAGTCGTGCTCCACCGGCCCTTGCGTACGCACGCCCACATGATCGCTGTGCGCGCCGATCGCGACATATTCGCCCTTGAGCTTCGGGTCGCCGCCCGGCAGGATCGCGACGACGTTGCGCCCGGGACGTCGCGTGACCACGAACTTCAGGTTGACCTGCGCCGTCTTGCCAGCCGTTCCCTTGGCCGGCGTCGCGTTAGGTGTCCCGAGCATGGCGACCGCCACGGGCTGCGTGAGCTGGAGCGTCACCGGCGTCGTTGGTGGCTGGTCGGGGACCAGCTGCACGAACTGGCTCGGGGTGAACGCGTTCCGGACGACTGCGGGTGGAAACTGCGGCGGCCCAACGAGGGCTATTGCGGCGGCTGCGCCTACCGACGCCTGGTAGCGCTTGAACCCGTCCGACGCGATGAACGCCTGGACGTCGGCCGGTGGCGCGGCAGCCGGCAGGAGCAGCAGCAGCTTGCCCTGCACCTTCTCGGGCGCGAGCACGTTCGTCGTATCGATGGCCTGACCGCCGAAGATGACCTCGAGCGTTCGCGGCTCCGAGGGGGTTCCGAGCGGCGCGCTCGCGATGAAATCGCTGCCGGCCTTGAACGTCGTCTCGCCAACCTGAATGGTCGACGTCGAATCCATCGTCTGCACGGCGAATGGCACGTTCTGGTAATACGTGCCGCTGTCGCCCGCCGGCTGGAGTCCGACGCGCTTGAGCTCACCGGCGATGTACTCGGTGCCCTTCATGGCCTCAGGGCTGCCGGCCATGCGCCCGCGCATGCTGTCGTCGGCAAAGCGGTAGATCCGCGTCATGAGGTCGGCGGTGGTGATCGCCGGCGTCGTCTTGGTCGGCTCGAGCTTGAGTGGAAGCGGCTGCTTGGGCTGTTGCGCGGTCGCAACCGTTGCAACGAGAAGCGCGGTGGGGAGCACGAGGCGCGTGATGGGCATGGATCGAGTTGGAGAGTGCCTGCGGATGGGTTGACCTCCCGGGTTCGTCGAATAGGCTTCGCTACCCGGGAGGGCTGGCAGAATGGCTAATGCAGCGGTCTTGAAAACCGCCGCGCTGAAAGGCGCTTACAGGTTCGAATCCTGTGCCCTCCGTTGCCACCCGCTGAAGTTAGCTCAGCCCGCGCGCTCCGCCGGCTCGTAACACTCAGCGGACCACCCGATCACGCTCTCCTCGAGCGCGCGCTCCTCCTCGCTCGACGGGTCGCCAACCAGGCCGGCCTCTCGCATCGCCGCCTGCAAGTCGACGACGACCCGCGAGAACGGCTCCCCGCCAAGTCGCGCCGCGTCCACGTACGCGCACACCACCTCCCGAAGCGCGTCCACGTCCGGCGGCCGTGGCCCCGCGTTGCGGAGGACAGCCACCAGCGAGTGTCGCCGATCCCAGTTCAGAGAATCGCCGCCGCTCCGACCACGGCTCTCGACAACTGCCGGCGCGGCTGTGGCCGCGTCTTCCCATTCCGCGGCAAGACGGCTGAGGTCGATGATCTCGAACGGCTTCGGGAGGATGCGGCAGCCGGTCCCATGAAGCGCCCGGTTGGCATCCGGGTCAACGCTGCCCGTGAGAAACGCCACTCGTCCGGTGAGCCGGGGATGGTTCACCGTGATCCACTCGTACAGCTCGACACCGCTGCCGTCGCGCAGCCGCACATCGAGCAGCACCCCGCTGAAATCGTCGCGCGCGTCGAGTGCGAGCTTAGCCGCGTGCACCCCATCGGCCGACACGACAGCAAACCCGAACGCCTTGAGCGCCTGGCGCACGATCTCCCGAAGTGCCGGCTGGTCATCGACGTGGAGAATAGCCACTCACCAATACCTGGTTTTCGCCCTGGCCCATTAAACGCACGGTTCATACCGTCGGCTAGGGGGACCGCCCGATACCGGATACACCGGTCGCATCACCGACATCGCGCCATGGCCCGGCGTATGCGACCCATCGACCAGGCCCTTGGAACCCAAAGCAACGGCGAACCAACTCCTTCTTCCTGTGGCTTCGTTCGACCCGCCGACCCATCCCGCGCCAGATCATCCAGACCGGTTCGAACGGAGAGCGCAGCTGCGGGATCGCTTTCGCGAGGTCAGCGCGCGGTTTCTGCGCACTGAGCTCGAGGCAGGCCTCGCCCTGCTGGATGTTGCCGACACGAGCCAGAACGGCGCGGTCAACGAGCGGCGTCGCGCGCTCGCGGCGGAAGCGTACGACGTGGTGACTGAGCGCCTCGCGCGGGCCTCCAGAGAGCTCATCGCTCTCACCGACGACGAACGCGACGCGATCCAACACATCCACCAACAGTTGGGGGAACGGCTCGGGCGCTGAGCCGCCACGGTGCCTAACGCGATCTCCTGCCCGGGGCGGCGACGCGGGTACCGGCGCGCGCCCGGCGCCGCGAGCATAGCCCCAGCGCTCCCGGTGCCCCGGATGCGTGACCGGGACTCTTCCCCGATGGTCGCATCGATTGTAGTGTCAGAGTCCCTCTCCCGAGACCCGGTCACCTTCAACCCCGCTTCTCGCCGGCCAGTGAAGATTCCCCGCAAGACCATCCGCTACGAATGCGTCGGTGGCCCCCGTGACGGCGACGTCGTGCTCATCCAGCGGACGAAGCACCAGGTGCGGCTCGACGGCGCGCTCTACGAGGTGCGGCTGTGGGCGAAGATGGACGAGCACGGCCAGCGACTGCTGTGGAAGCGCGAAGCGCTCGTGTGGGAAGGGCTGCTCGTGAACGATTCGCCAGACCAGCCCACCGCCGAACCCTCTCCGCCACAACCGGTTGACTGGCCTCCGCAGGCTGGCTAGGTTGCGCATTCGCTGGCGTTCTGCGCGCGAGCGTCAGTCGTCGGTCAGCGCCCACGGCTGCGTCGCCAGCGAATCAGTCGTTCCCGACTCGCGACTCCTGGAGAGATGGCCGAGAGGCTGAAGGCACCGGTTTGCTAAACCGGCATAGGGGGTCAACTCCTATCGAGGGTTCGAATCCCTCTCTCTCCGTCGACATTCCGCTCCATCCCAGGTGTCAAGGATCGCACGCCGACTCGTCGGCCGCATCCTCGACACCTTTTTGCTAGGCCCATGTCCAAGACGCTGCCTACCCCGCTTCGCGTTCGCTTCGCCCCATCGCCGACTGGCTACCTCCACGTCGGCGGTGCGCGCACCGCGCTTCACAACTGGCTTCTCGCGCGCAGGTATGGCGGAGTGTTCCTGCTCCGCATCGAGGACACCGATCGCGCTCGCAGCACCGACGAAAGCACGCGCGCCATCTTCGAGGGACTCGAGTGGCTTGGCCTCACGTGGGATGAGGAGGTCACCTACCAGGGCGCGAATCTCGCGCGGCATCAGGCGGACGCTCAGCGTTTGCTCGAGGCCGGCGCAGTGTATCGCTGCTTCTGCACGCCCGCGGAGCTCGAGCATCGCCGCGCGGAGGCCGAGGCGCGCGGCGATGCCTTCAGGTACGATCGCCGATGCGATCGTCTCGCGCCTGACGAGATCCAGCGCCGCGTGGCTTCCGGCGACCCGTTCGTGCTGCGCTTCCGCGTTCCCGATGGCAGCACCGAGTGGGACGACCTGGTGCATGGGCAGATCACGTTCCCGAACAAGGACATCGAGGATTTCGTCATCCTGCGGTCCGACGGGACGCCGATCTACAACATGGCCGTCGTGTCCGACGACATCGACGCGCGCGTCACCGTCGTGATGCGCGGCGACGATCACATCTCGAACACGCCGAAGCAGATCCTGCTCTACACCGCGTTAGGCGCCCCGCTGCCCGTGTTCGCGCATCTGCCGATGATCCACGGCACCGACGGCAAGAAGCTCAGCAAGCGCCACGGCGCGATGGCGGTAGGCGACTATCGGCACCAGGGCATTCTGCCCAGCGCGATGGACAACTTTCTCGCGCTGCTCGGCTGGTCGCCCGGCGGCGACATCGAGGTCATGACCATGCAGGAGATGATCGAGCGCTTCTCGCCCGATGGTCTCCTGAAGAAGGCATCGGTCTTCGACCTCAAGAAGCTCGAGTGGATGAACGGACAGCATCTGAACATGCTGCCGCTCGAGCAGATCGAGCCGCTCATCACGCCCGCGATCGTCGACGCGGGGCTCGCGACACGAGACTGGCTCGCGGCGAACCATGCCTGGTACATGAAGCTGCTCGAGCTGTTGCGCGTGCGATCGCGCACCGTCAGCGACATCGTTCGTCAGGCCGCGCCGTATTTCGGCGACGCCGTGGACCTCGATCCCGATGCCGTCGCGAAACAGTGGAAGGACCCCGTGACGCCCGAACTGTTGGGCGAGGCGCGTGACGCGCTCGCCGCGGCCAGCGACTGGAGCGAAGGTCCTCTCGAGGAAGCGCTGCGCGGCGTTGCGGAACGTCGCGGCCTCGGCGCAGGTAAACTGTTTCAGCCGTTGCGCGTCGCGCTCACCGGCTCGAGCGTGAGTCCCGGCATCTTCGATGTGCTGCTGCTGCTCGGACGTGAGCGGTCGCTTGCTCGAATCGACACGGCCCTGCAGGTGCTCGCGCGATAAACACAAGGTGCAACTCGACAGGATTCGCCCCTGCATCACCTTGGTATATCAGCAGCGCTGGTGGTCGAGGTCGCATGCCGTTGACCGGCAAACGTCGCCTGCCGTACATTTTGCCGAGAACGAGGGTCGCCGGGCGGGCTCATCGAGCCTCCCGGCGACCCGTTTTCCCGAGAGCCGCATGCCCGAACAGCTGAGCACCATAGAGCGACGGGTCTACCACTACCTGCTCGATTTCCTCGGCGAACACACGTATCAGCCAAGCATCCGCGAGATCGGGAAACGCTTTCGGATCAAGTCGACGAAGACGGTTTCCGACATTCTACAATCCCTCGCGGACAAGGGCTTCATTCAGCGTGACCCCGCCCGCTCTCGCGGTGTCCGGCTGCTGGGCTACTCGACGGTGGGCCGGATGCAGCCCGTGCCGTTCTACGGGAAGATCGCCGCCGGCGAGCCGATGCTGATCCCCGAGAACCGCGAACGGTACATCACGCTCGACCGTACGTTCGTGCCCAGCGACGACTGCTTCTTCCTGAGAGTCGCGGGCGACAGCATGATCGGCCGCGGGATCTTCGACCGCGACTACGTGCTCGTGAACCCATCGGCCCGCGCCAGCGATGGCGATATCATCGCGGCGCGCGTCGGCACCGAAGCAACCGTCAAGACGCTGCAGCACCGCGGCGCCACGATCGTGCTCGAGCCGGCAAATGCCGACGAGCGCGAGCTCGTGATCACGCCCGATGACGATTTCGCGGTAATCGGCACGATCGTCGCCGTCTTCCGGCCGTTCCACGACGCGGCCGACGAGTCTGACGACGCCGGCGCGCCGCCGCTCTGACCGCCCGAAGGATTGCGGGGCGAGGCGGAACGGGGCCTGGCCGCCGATGAGGCGTTAGGCGCGGCCTACGGGTTGGCCGACGTACCGCGGTCGCGATTGGTGGCCGAGATGGGCTTCGGCGCGCGATCCTTCTCCTGCTGCTGGTGCTCGCGCTCCTTTCGCTCGCGCAGCTCCTTCACGGCCTTGCGGAACTGCTCCTCGTTCATCGCGCGCTGCGACTGGTAGAGGATCTCCTGGCGCAGCGACTCCGTGGCACGATCACGCTGGGCGGCGATCGGGTTGCCCTGCATGTTCAGTGGGAGGAGTCCGAGCAGGACGTTGGGGATCGAAACCTTCCCCAGCCTGATGTACTGGTTGTCGATCCCGTATTTCTTCCCGTTCTTCTCGACGGTCCAGTCGCCGCGCTCGAACTTGTTAGGGCTGTACGCCACCGCGGCCGCGGAATCACGCGCGTGCTCGATATCTGCCGTGACGACGCTGTCCATGCGCTCGTGCGCCGATTTCGGCGCGCTGACGACAGGCGCGGGTGGTACCCAGATGCGCGGGTCGGAATACGAGGGCCGGATGCCTCTAGTCGCTCCACCACGCCCGATTAGCGGACCGTTCGCTTCGTCCTCGGCCGGAGCCGGCGGCGGCGCCGCCGGGGTGACAGGCGGAAGCGTGGATGGCACCTCGGTGGGAGCTACGATCGGACGCGGGGTCTCTCGCTTCGTCGGCTCGGTCCGCCCATTTCCGCCGCTCTTGCCCGGCGAGCTCGTCGTCGACGCCTGCGGGAGCGCGAGGAAGCTGATCCGCTCCGGCTCCACGGGCTTCTCTTTCGTGGCGAACAGCGACGTGAACGGATACGGAACGAGAAGGATGCGGAGGAGCGCGATACCCACGACGACGTGGAGGACGATCGAGATGATCGCCGGCCCCGAGAGCCGCCGTCGGCCTTGGGTCTCTGCCCGCCTGGGGTACGGTCGCCTGACCCCGCGTCCTGCCGTCCCGCCCGTCGTCTCTTCGCTCAGCGTTCCCCCGGGGTTTCCGTCCGGTCCGTGGCGGTCCGGTCGCCTGGCCTTATAGCCCGCATTGCGCACCGGTGTTCCCACGATACCTCCGACGCATCGCTTACGCCACTCTGCAACCCTGAGACCTTATACCGATGGCGCGGCGACAGGGTTTGTAACCATGCTCACGCCTACGACTTCGACCTCGACGATATCACCTTCGTCGAGCCTCCCTACGCCGGCGGGAGTGCCGGTGGCGATCAGGTCGCCCGGCTCGAGGGTCATGATCGCAGAAATGTACGACATGAGAAACGGAATAGAGAACGCCATGTCGGCCGCCTTGCCGTGCTGACGCTGCTCGCCGTTCACACGCGTAACGACCTCGAGCTTCGCAAGCTCTGCGGCGCTCATTGAGCCGACTCGGGGCTTTCCGACCGGGCAGAATGTGTCGAAGCCCTTCGCGCGGGTCCACTGCCCATCCTTTCGCTGAAGATCTCGCGCCGTTACGTCGTTGATGGCCACGATCCCGGCGATGGCCTGGACGGCAGTCGCCTCCGACGCGTGACGAATCCGTTGCCCCACGACGACGCCGATCTCACCCTCGAACTCGACCTGCGCCGATTGTGGCGGCAGGAGGATCGATTCCCCACCGTCGATGAGACTCGATGGCGGCTTGAGGAAGATCAGCGGCTCCGCGGGCATTTCATTCCCGAGCTCGCGCGCGTGCTCGAGGTAGTTCCTGCCGACGCATACGATCTTGGAGGGGCGCTGTCCGGTCATAGGTCAGAAAAGAGGGGTCGGCGCTGGCTTCGTGGGAACCGGGAACCGGGAACGGGCTGAATGAGGAGCCCCGGTTCCCTTTTCCCGGTTCCCGTCACTCCCCATCATCGGCTGGCATAGAACGTCTGAATCTGCTCCAACACCGCCGGCCAGGCACCTATCAGGCGTCGTGCCGGAGGCAACGCGTCGAGCAGCGTGCGGCCGTACGACTTGGAGATGACGCGCGGGTCGACCAGAACGATGACGCCGCGGTCGGTTGCCGTGCGAATGAGCCGGCCAAAGCCCTGCTTCAGGCGCAGCGACGCGTGCGGCAACATGTACTCCCGAAACGCATCGCCACCGCGCCGCTCGATCGACTCGCAGTGCGCCGCCGTGACGGGCTCGTTCGGAACCTTGAACGGAAGCTTGGTGATCACGAGGGCGCGCAGCGCATGACCGGGAACGTCGACGCCCTCCCAGAAGCTCGCCGTTCCGACGAGCACGGCGCGTTCGTTCTCGCGAAATCGTCGGAGCAATGCATCCCGGCCGTCGTCGCCGTGCACGAGCAGCGGCCATCGCCGCTCGATGCCACGGGCTCGCAGTTCCGCGGCAACCAGCCGAACATCGCGGTGGCTCGTGGCGAGCACGAACATCCCGCCGTCCGAGGCGGTCGCCACATCCAGCACGGCGCGGACGACGAACTGGATGTGCGCGGTCGCGTCGACGTTAGGCGCCGGCGCGTTCGTGGGGATTGCCAACCGCGCGTGGCGGGGAAAATCGAACGGCGACGGGTAGAGCGCCGTCGTCGGCTCGAGCTCCGGATCGTCGAGACCGAGTCGTCGGCTCAGGAAATCGAACCGCTGTTCCGCCGCGAGTGTCGCGCTCGTCACCACCGCCGTGCGCACACGGCGGAACAGATCCTCGCGGAGCACCGGAGCGAGGTCGAGCGGAACGGACGTGACGGCGAGATTGCGCTCCTTGCCGCGCACTTCGATCCAGCGGACCGCGGCGCCCTCATCCTGCTTGGGCTTGAGTGTCCGCCGCAGCGCGTCGCCCGCGCTCTGCAGGCGTCGCGCGATGCCGCGCAGCTCGTTGAGCAATGGCGCTACGGCTTCCGCCCGGGCCTCGTCGACCTCGAGCCGCTCGCGAACGACACGCAACCCGTCGTGCAGCAGCTCGATCTCGGCGAGTAGCTCATCCAGCGCCATCTCCAGCCCGTTTCGCCAGATGCGATGCCGCGCGAAATCATCCGTGAGCCGCAGGACCGGCACGCCACTCTCGTCGAGCAGCATCGAGAGGAGGTCGAAGACGAGCCCCGCCCGATCGCGCGCGGCGAGCACGGAGGGCGACAGCTTCGTGGCGGCGAGATCGAGGCTTGCCGCGCTGAGCAGATCCTTCCCCTCCGAGAGACGGGCCATGAGCGCCGGCAGTATGCCCTTCCCGGTCCGGTCCAGTCGCGCGAAGAGCCGCTGCAGCGAGCGCCGCGTGACCGTGGCGCCGAGGTGCGCGGCGGCGGCGTCCTCCATGTGGTGACCCTCGTCGACCACGAGCCGCGAGTACGCCGGCAGCACCGCCGCGTCGTCCCAGTTCTGTGAGACGCGCCTGACGGCGACGTCGGACATGAGCAGGTGGTGGTTCACGACGATCACATCCGCCTGCGCCGCCTTGCGCCGCGCCGCGAACAGAAAGCATTTGTCGAAGAACTCGCAGCGGGCGCGATTGCACAGGTCGGGCTCGGCCGAGACCTCGTCCCACAGCTCCGCGCGCGGTGGCGCCACCATGTCGCTGAGCGACCCATCCGTCGTGCGTTCGGCCCAGGCGGCGATCGCCGCGAGCTCGTTGCCTAACGACTCCTCGAACAGCGCCGTGCCTGTGGACACGGCCTGCTCGAGCCGCATCCGGCACAGGTAGTTGCGCCAACCCTTGAGCAGCGCGAAGCGCACGGGCTGGTCATCGAGCGCACGAGCGAGAAACGGCAGGTCTTTGCCGACCAGCTGCTCCTGCAGGTTGATCGTGTTGGTCGACACGACCGTGCGCTCGCCGTTCGCCGCGGCCCATCGCAGCGCCGGGATGAGGTAGCCCAGCGACTTTCCGATCCCGGTGCCCGCCTCGAGCAGTCCGACGCCGCCGTCGTTGTAGAGCTGCGCGATCTTCGCGGCGAGCTCCCGCTGAGCGGGACGGTCTTCGTACTTCGGCAGGAGTCGCGCGATCGGTCCCGCGGGCCCGAGATCCGCGTCGATGGCGGCCGGGTCGAGTGGCGTGTCGGGGTCCTCTCGCGGCACCTCCACGACGACGTAAAGCTCTCGCGCATCGTTGTCGATGATCCCGAAGCCCACACCGTCGTCGTGCATGCGTGCGGCGACCTCGAGATCGGCATCGGACGGCTCGAGCAGCCCGGACGGATGATTGTGAACGAGCATCTGGCCGCGCTCGGCGAAGCCAGGCAGCGCAAGCACGCTCTCGACATCCCCGCGGGCGGCGACGCGCGCGGTGCGCACGACGCCCTCCTCATCGATCGTGCAGACGAAGCACACCTCTCGCCCGCCCGCGAGCCGGATGGCGGCGCGCATGGCCGTGGCGGGAGCTGAAGCGAGGCGAGACTGCTTCGATGCGGAAACGGCGGACGGCGGCACGAGCAGGAAGATAGCCTCCGCCCGAAGATTTCACGAACCC